>JANQHT010000088.1 GCA_028282545.1 Spirochaetales bacterium | reverse complement strand
TACCAATTTCACCACTCTCGCAAATGGTACAAATCCTGCACCACCTCGTCAAGGGCAACTGAGCCGTGAAGGGATCGAACCTTCGACCCGCAGATTAAGGGTCTGCTGCTCTGCCAGCTGAGCTAACGGCCCAACGCGCTTACGCCCGACAGGATTCGAACCTGCGACCTGCGGATTCGAAGTCCGACGCTCTATCCAACTGAGCTACGGGCGCAGCCGCTTGGGTGGATGACGGGACTTGAACCCGCAACAACCAGAACCACAATCTGGTGCTCTGCCAATTGAACTACATCCACCGTACGTGGACGCAGATATTGATGAAATCGAACCGCTTTGTCAAGTGGAAACGAGCGCCCACAGCGCGTAGGATCGTGTCCACGGTACGGGCCTGTCAATGATCTGACCCGCCGCAACGGCGGCGATTTCCGATGCGACGCCGGTTGGTAACTCGGACGCGAGGGGAGCACCGTCCTGGAACCACCCATCGATGTCGGGACGGCGAAAAGACCGCTCCAACGAAAAAGAGACCGTGTGGGCGGTCTGAACGGTAAAACCGAACTCAGCGGCTCCGGATTCGACCCGATCACCGGGATCAACAAAGAGCACCCGTTCCGCCTCTTCCAGGGCTCGGCGGTTTGTCTCTGAAAGCTCCAGAATGGTCGAGAGACGCGTTCCTGAGGCCGGATCGGGCAGGGCCAGGACGAGGTGGGGTGAGGTTGCCTCCGGTGCGGCCACGGAACGGGCCGTGCGAAAGACGTCGGTTAGGGACGACTCGGCTTTGGTTGCCACAGCATAGACCGGCAGCCGGGCGGCGATTCGGTCAACGGGGTGATCCGGAAGGGCGTTTCCCTCAAGGACTACCGGGCGTTCCACTTCCGGTATCCCTTTCGAAAGGTGGGAAATGACCGCGGACTCGCGTTCCGAATCACACCGGACGAGCACGGCGCCACCGGCGAGTCTTCGGACTCCTTCAAAGGTGAGGAGGGTGATGCCGCTTCCCGCCAAAAAGAGCCGATGGTGCGGTTTGAGTCGCAGTAAATCGAGAACCGCGTCACGAATCTTCTCTTCACCCTGGGCCGCCCGGCGCTCCTCCCGGAGGCGGAACGTTCGCTCCCTCGAACCGCGGACTACCAGGATATCGTCCTCGGCTTCGATATCGATTGCCAGTTGCAGCTCCCGGCGACGCTGAATCTCGGCGGACCGGGTGCCTTCCCACCCGAGCGTACCCGGGGAGTAGAAAACGGTACCACGAAGCTCCGCGGGCAGGTACTGCTGGGCTACCCAGTGATCGCGATACGCGTGGGGATAGGCGTACCCGTCGCCGTGACCCAGGTCCGCACCGTCGCGGCTTGCATCCCGCAAGTGCCGCGGAACCTCGGCGGAAGCGGCGCGGACGCTCTGAACAGCGTCAAAATAGGCGAGGGTGGAGTTGGACTTGGGTGCGTTCGCAAGGTAGAGGGTGGCCTGGGCCAGGTGGTACTGGCCCTCCGGCATGCCGACGCGGTCGAAGGCGTCGGCACAGGCGGAGACGACACCGATGGCGCCGGGATCCGCCAACCCCACGTCTTCCGACGCGGCGACGAGAAGCCGCCGGAAGATGTACCGGGGACTCTCGCCCGCCTCCACCATCCGCGCCAGCCAGTAGAGCGCCGCGTCAGGATCGGAACCCCGGAGGGACTTGATAAACGCCGAAATCGTGTCGAAGTGGTAGTCGCCGTCCTTGTCGTAGAGAATTGCCCGCTGCTGGATGCTCTCTTCGGCGTCAGTCAGCGTCACGTGAATCAACGCCCCTTCCGGGGGCGGATTACCCTCCGTCCCGGTCTCAACGGCGAGTTCCAGGGCGTTCAGGAGCGTTCGCGCGTCCCCCGATGCGGCCGTCACGAGGTGCTCCCGGGCGTCGGAGTCGATCGTCACCGTGTAGCGCCCGTACCCCGATTGGCGATCCCCTAGCGCCCTGTCTACCACCGTTTCCATGGCACCCCTGGTGAGCGGTTCAAGGACAAAGACGCGGCTCCGGGAGAGAAGCGCGCGATTTACCTCGAAGAAGGGGTTCTCCGTGGTCGCTCCGATGAGTATCACGGTCCCGTTTTCGACCCACGGGAGCAGTGCATCCTGTTGGGACTTGTTCCACCGGTGGACTTCGTCGACAAAAAGAATCGTTCGCCGATTGTGGCGTTCGCGAAACTCCCGGGCCGATGCGATTGACTCGCGGAGGTCTTTGATCCCTGCCAGGACCGCGTTCAATGACAGGAACTGGCTCCGCGTACGATCCGCCACGATGAGAGCGAGCGTTGTTTTTCCCGTACCCGGCGGTCCGGCAAAGATAACGGAACTGAGCTGATCCGCTTGAATGGCGCGCCGCAAGAGGCGGCCGGGCCCGACAATATGGTCCTGTCCGACAAAATCGTCCAGCGATCGCGGACGCAACCGCGCGGCGAGCGGCTGGTGCACGTCCGAAAAGAGAGATTCCATCTCTACTTGTCTATTAAACTATACGCGTTTCCGCGTTTACGGGCGGCTTGTTTTGCAGCTTTCTGCGTCTCCGCGATCTCTTCCAGCACGGATCGTCGCTGTTCTTCGATTGAGGCGGCCCGTTCTTCGAGTTCCGCTGCGCGCGTTTCAAGCGCTTCTGTTTTTGCGTTGAGGCGAAGTTCTTCCAGTGCAGCGTCTGTCTTGACCAAGTTTCCCTGGGCCTTTTTTCGTTCGGCACGGATCTCGTTGAGCCGTTCCAGTTGATCTTCAATGCCCGGAAGGTGGTTTTCGCAGGCTACTTCACCGATTTGAATCGTGATATCGGCCATCTTGGCCTGCAGCTCGGCGATCTCGGCCTCTCTCTGTTCGCGGGCGCGACCGATCCGTTTTCCACCTGTTGCTTCCTTTAGCTTGAGGCCAAGCGCTTCCTCCTCGCTGAGGAGCTTCTCTTCCGTACGTGCAAGCGTTGCGAGGCGCGCCCCGATATCCCTTAGGGGTTCGACGGTCCGGTTCAGGGCGGGGTCGTCGATTCGTGAGATGAAGTCCCCCTCATACACGGCCCGCCCGGCCTCCAAGAGAAGGCGAGGCAACTGATTCTCGCGCGACGCCCGCCGGCCGTCCAGTACCAACTGTTCGCCTCTCGCTACGATCCGTTGTACCAGATTCCGCGATTCGGTGTTTTGGGTTTCCTGTCGTTTGCGCTCGATCGCGTCAACGCGATCCTGGAATTGCGCCAGATCGGCGAAAATCGCGCCGAATGCGCTGTCGATCAGACGCTGTTCGCGGAACAGGCCAAAGGCGACGCGCCCGACTTCGCGGTACACCGGCACGCATTCCGCATCCACTTCCTTCCTGTTTGAACGAATCGTCTCCCGCTCGCGCTTGATCTCTTCCAGTCGCGATTCCGCGCTCACCATCGACTCGATCGTACTTGCGGCGGTATCGACGGCGCCTTGATGCTCCCGGAACCGCGCCAGCAGCGGCTCGTACTTCTCGCCCGGCGTTTGTTCGCTTCCGCATATCCCGATTCCAACGTGGCGGTAGAGTTCCCGCTCGCGTTCACGGGTGGATTCGACGAACGCGGTGATCTCCTGCCGTTTCCTTCGGAGTGCCTGTTCCATGGTCCTTCTCCTATTCCAACAATACTATCAGTACTTGAGTACGCGGTCGAGGAATCGGCGAACCTTTGGATTCGACGGAGCGTCGAATACCCGGTTAGGCGATCCCTCTTCCGTGATTTGGCCGTCGTCCATGAAGAGCAGGTAGTCGGCCACGTGTCGCGCGAATCCCATCTCGTGCGTAACGAGCATAAGGTGGACGTCCTCTTCACGGAGTTCCAGGATCATGTCCAGGACCTCACCGGTGAACTCCGGATCGAGGGCCGACGTGGGTTCATCCAGGATCAGGAACTCCGGTTCGATCGCAATCGCCCGGGAGAGGGCGATTCGCTGTTTCTGGCCACCCGACAGTGCGCCCGGCTTTTTGTGATGGTGCTCTTCCAGGTGAAACCGGCGCAGAAGGTCCATCGCGCGATCGCGAGCCTCCGCCGGGGCGATCCCGTGCACCTTTTCGAGGGGCAGTACGATGTTTTCCAGCGCGGTCATGTGGGGAAAGAGATTGAACGCCTGGAATACCATCCCGACGTGTTTGCGGTATTCCCTCAGGCTTTTGTCGTCGAAGTGCAGGGAACGGCCGTTTACCTGGATCTCCCCCCGCTGCGGCTCTTCAAGGCCCGCCAGGATGCGGAGGAACGTTGTTTTACCCCCGCCGGAGGGTCCTACGATGACCAGGGCGTGGACGTTGTCGAGTTGCAGGGAAAGGTCCCGCAGCACGTGGTGGGTGCCGAAATATTTGTCGAGGTGGGCAATCTCAATGTTCATAGGCGAAGCGCCGCTCCAGTTTTTTTGTCACCAGTGATATGGGGAGTGTCAAAGCGAGGTATCCGACCGCCAGGGGTACGTAACTCTCGAGCGTCGAGAAGGTGTTCGCGTTGACCTCCCGCGCCATCTGCGTGAACTCGTTAACCGCGATGATCGAGAGCAAGGAGGAATCCTTAATGAGCGAAGCGAGCTGACCGGCCAGAGGCGGCAGGATTCGCTTGATTACCTGAGGAAAAACAACGTAACGATAGATCTGGCGGTTCGAGAGCGCCAGGGAACGGGCCGATTCGATCTGGCTGGCCGGGATGCTCTCCAGCCCGGCGCGAACGATCTCCGATACGTAGGCGCCGGAAAAAACGGCCATGATGAGCACTCCCACGACGTACCGGTTGGAGACACCAAAGGCGTTCGCCACGACGTAGAAGAAGATCAGGATCTGGACGAGCAAGGGCGTCCCGCGGATCAGTTCAACGTAGCCCCGGGCAAGCTGCCGCAAAGGGATCACACGGCTCCGTTGGGCCAGTCCGACGGCGGTACCGATCAGAAGGCTGAGGCCCAGTGAGAAAAGAGAGATGATGATCGTCATTTGAAATCCGCGCGCTAAGTTGGCGCGGTATCTCCAGACGCTGGGCCAGTTGAATCCGTACTGAATAGTGGAGAACGCGTACGCGAAGAGTGCCGTCACCGCCGCGACCACGATGACGGCGCTTATGACGTACGCCCTTGGCGGGGCGACGCGGCCGCGCCCCGGGTCATCTATGAACACCGGGGTCTACTGATCCACGTCAAAGAAAAACGGAACGCCGTAATCATCGAAGGTCGATTTGATCTCCCCCAGGTACTCATCCGCCAGGGCGTCAAATCCGCCGTCTGCGCGGTACTCCTGTATAAAGGCGTTCATGTCGTCCCGGAGGTCGCTGCCCTTGGGAAACGCGGCGCCCCAGTACCCAAAGGTTCCGGGAAGCGCTTCGAGAATGACGCGGGTGGTTGTGCTGTTGTTGCGCCAGTTCTCGTAGACCGTGAGGGCGTCGTAGATAAAGGCATCGGCTTTGCCCTGGGCCACTTCCAGAACGCAGGCGGCAACGGTGTCGAAGTAGTGAATCTCCGCCCGCGCCATCTGGTCCTGGGCCACCAGTGCTCCCGTTGTACCTGATTTCACGGCAAGGACGCGTCCCGGTTGGTTGAGATCGGCCCCCGTCTTGATATCGGATTCTGATGAGACGAGCAGCGTCAATCCCGACTGAGCGTAGGGGATACTGAAGTCGATCTGCTCCGCCCGTTCCTCGGTTATCGTCATTGACGAGATAACAACGTCAAGCGCACCGGTGCGGAGGGCGGGGATGAGACCGGTCCACTCGGTGTTGCGTATAACCACCGGTCGGCCCAGGTAAGCTCCAAAGGCGTACGCGATTTCGACGCTGATTCCGGTGGGTTCCCCCTCCGGCGTGGACATCTCGAACGGTGGGTACTGTAGTTCCATACCAACCACGATCGGCTCCGGCTCAACTGTCCCTTCCTCTTGGACTCCGACGGCACCCGCGGTACCGACCATAACGATCGCAAGAACGACGGCGAGCGTGTGTTTCATGGTTCTCTCCTTGGTATTGGTGACTGCACTCTATCAGTTCGCAGGCGGCGCGTCAGTTGAACATGTGGGTTATGTCCGCGTCGCCACCGATAATTTCCTTGATTCTGCCGGTCATCGCCCTCCGCCGGGCACTCTCGGCAAGTACGGAGCGGGTCAGTTGCAGGCGATCGTCGGTGCTGGTCGATTCGAGCATTTTCTGTTTCTGTTCGACACTGAAGACGTCCGTTGTCGCCAGAAGGAACGAGAGTTCTTCAAAGTCGAGTTTTGCAATCACGTCGAAATCGACTTCGTACCCGGCAACGGCGGCAAACATCTTAAGGCTCTCGATCGCGTTCCGGGCGGACTCGTTCGTTTCCGGTGTATCGCTTGAAGCGTCGGAAAAGAACTCAACGTCTGCTTCGAGGTACGATTTCGTTTCGTGCATGGAAAGAACGTGGAATCGCTGCGTGCCCAGTGAAAGGATATCGAGGCGGCCGTCGTCGTAGCGGTTGATCACGCTGTCGATCCGGGCCAGGCAGCCCGCTGTCTGGAGATTACTACCGGTCTGAAGGACGACGCCGAACTCCCGTTCCTCATCGATACACCGATTGATAAGCAGACGGTATCGCTCTTCGAAGATGTGCAGGGGCAGGGGCATCCGCGGGAGTAGCACGAGGCCCAGTGGAAACAACGGAACGAGCGATTCACTCATTACCGTTAAGCTACTAAGGGCGACCGGTATTCGAACAGTGGAAAGAGCCACTACCGGTAGTTCTCATTTCAAAGACCGCATAACCGTGGCAAGAAGAACAACACCTTGGGCTGCGCTGCGCTGCAGAGACGCGGTTTGTTCTTCTTGCCGGACGCGGTCGGTGGTATCCACGCCCGACTGAGAATTGCCGCGCCGCTACTGCTCGATTGTATCGGGCATGGAGGAGAGCGCTTCCGCGACGGACTCCCATTCCCGGTGCAGTCTCCGTTCCCGGGCGGTTGTGTCCTCGAGTTCCCGTGCCGCCTCCCGGACCCGCGTATCCCCGGGCACCCGGTACAGTTCGGGATCCGCAAGGCGTCGTTCCAGTTCCGCGCGCCGCCCTTCCACGTCGTCTATCTCGCCGAGGAGCGTCTTCTCCCTGCGTTCCAGCGCATCTCGTTCACGTCGGATCGCCTTCTGCCGTTCAAATCCGGCTCTGCCGTCACCGCGAGGGAGAACGGGTGTAGAGACCGGGCGGTTCTGATCTTCCGATGCTTGCGCGACCTGTGTCACGTAGTACTGGTAGTCACCGGGATAGTGGCGCCAGTTCCGCTTCCCCGCGGGCGGGTGAAAGGCGAGGACGGATGTGGAAACACGGCCGAGGAAATAGCGATCGTGAGAAACGACCACCGCGGTACCGTCGTAGGAACGGAGCGCCTCCGCCAGGACTTCTTTGGAGGTGATATCGAGGTGGTTGGTCGGTTCGTCGAGCACGAGAAGGTTTGCCGGTCGTAGGAAAAGCGACGCGAGAACCGCCCGGGTCCGTTCGCCGCCGCTCAGGACGCCCAGGGGTTTTTCTACGGCATCACCGGAGAAGAGAAACGCCCCGAGCAGGTCCCGAACAAAGGGGAGTGCCTCATAGGGTGCCCGGCTGCGGCAAAAGTCGAGTACCGTTTGGTCCTCTGGGAGCGACTCCGTGCTGTCCTGGGCAAAATACGCAACCTCAACCCCGGTACCCAGCGACCTTGAGCCCTGGTACTCACGATCGTGACCGGCGCAGATCCGGAGAAAGGTGGACTTTCCGGCACCGTTCGGGCCGACCACCGCCAGCCGTTCGCCCCGGTCAAGGGCAAGGTCCACATTCACAAGAGCCGGTGTGGAGCCGTACGACCGCGAAAGCGATTCGAAACGCAGGACGTCGTTTCCCGAACGCGGCGCCGGGGGAATCCGGACGTGGATGGGTTTGAGGTGCTCCGGGAGTTCTATCCGTTCCATCTTCTCCAAAAGGCGTACACGACTCTGTACCTGGCGCGCCTTGGAAGCGTTGGCCCGAAATCGTGCGATGAACCGTTCGTGCTGTTCTCGTTCACGCTCCAACTGTTCGTACCTGCCGACAAGATGGGCGATCTGCTGGTTGCGGAGTTTTAGATAGCGTGAGTAGTTACCGGAAAAGCGACGAAGGCGTCCCTGGAATACCTCCAGGGTTTCCCTGGTGAGTTCGTCCAGGAACGCCCGGTCGTGGGAAACGATAACGACGGCGCCTCTGTAGGAAACGAGAAATGCAAGCAGCCAAGCGCGCGCCTCGGTATCGAGGTAGTTGGTCGGTTCGTCCAGGAGAAGCGTGTCCGCACCGGAGAGCAGCACCTTCGCGAGGGCCACGCGCATCTGCCGGCCGCCGGACAAGGTGCCCATC
Source organism: Spirochaetales bacterium (assembly GCA_028282545.1). GTDB lineage: Bacteria > Spirochaetota > Spirochaetia > DSM-27196 > Alkalispirochaetaceae > JANQHT01. The sequence goes on along the minus strand of JANQHT010000088.1, from coordinate 77,359 downwards.
TGATTGGACTGTTCATCAACGGCGAAACCGAGGCCCGAGAGGACCCTTCCTATCTTGTGATCCCGTTGATGGTAGTCGCTCTCTTCGAGCAGGTGATCGAGTTCAGCCAGCTCGGTCAGTAGTTTATCCTGGTTGGCGGTGGGCCGTTCCGCCAGTGTCAGGGCGACTCTCTCCCGGCGTTCCGCAACCATCCGAAGGGCGTCAAAGGCGCGTTCCGTCTCTGATCGGATTGTCCTGCCGGCGTCAAAGTCGAGGTGTTGCGGAAGGTAGGCCACGGTTGTTCCCCGCGCCCGTTGCACCGTGCCGGCGTCGGGCCGCCGGAGGCCGGCAAGCACTTTCAAGAGGGTGCTTTTGCCGCTCCCGTTGGCACCAACCAGCCCGGTCCGCGCGTCCGGCGATACTGTTGCATGTGCATCCGCGAGGACCGTCTGAGCACCAAACGATACTGAAACGTTCTGGGCGGCGATCAATGGGGGTCAACTCTTCACAAACGAAAAGAAGACGACCACCGGCGTCAGAGGTTCGCCCACCACCGTTGCATTCTCGATTCGCTCTTCCGGTACAAACACCGTCCGGAGGCCCCCGTCTGAGAGCGTGTAGAGAAAGCTCACGCGCGATCCTCCGGGGAGTTGCAGGACAAGTGCGCCGTCGTAGCGATCACGCAGGGCGTCGTCGATGAACAGTGAGAACACCAGCCGCCCGGTACCTCGGAATTCCCCGGGAAGTACGCGCGGGACCAGGCGTTCGAAGCCCTGCCAAACAAATCCTCCGTCGCTGCCCAAGGCAATTTCACCGTAGGCGCTGCTCACGAGGACATTTCCCCGGGCGAGGAATTCCTGAAGGAGGGCGTCGCGGCGTTCCCGTTCGGCGAGGATTACCTCTTCCAGGTCCTGGTCGATATCGACGAAGTTGGTGGCCAGTTCCTGACCGTTCACGTTGTACTGAACAACGATCTCCCGATCCGAAACGACGCGAATGATGAGGCTCGTGTTTTCGAACTCGATCGTATCGCGCCGTGGGCTGAAGTACTCCTCGTAGGGAAAGTCCTTGCGATGTGTCGGCAGTACAAGCTCAAACGATTGACCTTCCGGGTCCGGGAAAAAGCCGAATCGCGGGTCAAAGAGCTGCAGGTCCACCTGTCGGGCGGATATCATCTCCGTGAAGTACCCCGGACGCCAGTCGCGGGAGGTTACGTCGTCAAGGAGGCGGTCAACCTGGGTTCTATCCGGTACGGGCTGGAGGGCAATTCCAGCGGAATCCGTCAGTTCAAGGAAATAGCCGAACGCCCAGCCGCGGATACCTTCGCGGGTCAGTACCTCGTACCAGTAGTCGACGAATCCCGCTTCGTCGGACGGTTCGTCCATTCGACCGATGATTTTCACGATTTCGCCGTCGCGCAGCCGATAGACACGCGCTGAGAGCCGGTCCGGTCGTTCGCGGACCGGGAGCGCCGTGCGGAGCGCGATCGCGTAGGAGTCCACGTACGGCGCGAACTCGGCGCGGAAAATCTCCGCCGTCTCCCGCTCGTCGAACCGGTAGACGCGAAAGGCGTCCAGGGCGGCGTTCTCATCCCCTGCGACGTCAAGGGTCACCGTGCCGTTGATCTCGGACTCGGAGACGATCGGGAACATGCGTCCCGTTTCCACGGGGCTCCCTTCGGGCGGCCAGAGTACAACCCCGTACCCGATAGGCCGGTTCGAACAAGCAGTCGCCATGGCAAGCATGGCGGCGAAGAGCAGGGCTCGTCGGGATTTCGTCACGAGGCGTATTTCAACACGCATAAACGCAGCGGGTCAATCGCCGGTGGTCTGACCCTCCGATACGATCACCAGGATTCGGCCCTCCCGGAGGAGTCTCTGGTTTTCCGGGAGTGAGAGCAGGCGCGTTGCGTCGTCGGCACCGATGACAATATCGGTCGGGTGGACCCCGAAAAACTCCCGCGCCATGATTCGCAGTGGATCCGTTCCGATTCGTTCCATCCACGGCGTCTCGTCCGCGGATTCGGCGTAGGCAACCGAGCCCCACCGGATCGCAAAATCGGGATCCAGCATGTCCTGTTCCAGGATTGGGCGCATCTCGGTATCGAATATCTCCGGCAGGAGCGCGGGCTCTAGCTGGACCTCCCGGTCGGTGCCGTGAAGCGGGAGCGGTTGGGCGGCGTAGATCACGAGACCGGTGAACGGGCGGGTCGGGACCCATTCTATGACGTCGGACATCTGGAACGGGATGTTGTGGGTAACAAAGAAACGAGCCAGATCGGGGAAGATCGGCACGGAGTAGTTGAGCGTAATCGACTTTAAATCCGTGGCCGGTTCCGGAAGGCCCGGTCTCGCCGTTTGCGCCAAGCCGACGATCTCATCCGCCAGAACGGGATTTGCCGCCATCATCTGGCCCACGTTTGAACGGGAGTCAACCTGGATGGACAACAACGACTCGAAGAGAATGTTTGGAAACGCTTCGCGGGCGCGTTGTTCCGCAAGGAACATCTGTGCCGCCGGCGTTCCGTCGTCGTAGACGACGTCGGCCGTCAGACTGAGTTCGAGCATTCCGGTTCGCCAGTCAAAAGAACGCGACACCGCCACCGGCTGAGCGGACACAGCGGAAACCACACACAGACCGAGCATGACGGCGAGCACGCCTCGTCTCATACCTACAGACATCGGCATCTATAGCGCTTCACCGAAGTAGATGCCGGCCCACTCCCAGGTGCCGTTAATCTCCGGGTCTGACGGGAAATCAACGCGCCGGAAGTAGAGGTACCACGTTGGTATCCGATGCGACCATCCCCACGTCCGGAGGTAGGCTTCGCGTGCGTTGGACGCGAGATCCAGTTGTTCCGCGTAGCGCACCCGGGAGCGACGCAGGAAGAATCCGATATCGAAGGAGGGGATCTGGCTGTTCACGTCCGATTCCTGCTGTTCCCAGGACATGGTGAAGAAGTTTTCCCGTGCGCGGTGCCGGAGAAGCGCCGCCGTGTTCTGACTCCAAAGGGCGCTCTTGATCGACGCGACGAGCGCTTCCAGTTCCCGCCATGTCCAATCGCGGCTCGACTCGTAGAAAGAAAGCTTGGTAGCGATTTCGCGCCGTGCATCGGGTTCGCCCGGTATGTCGGTTTCGGGGAACGCGAGAAACCGCTCGTAGGCGTCGTAGGCGTCGTCCCACAGTCCGGCACGTTCGTACTCCCGGGCGAGGTAGTAGTACGTGCGCCCCGGGTCCACGTAGTTTTCGAAGCGCTCCAGCAGCTCGGAGTAGTACCCAATCCGCTCTTCGGCGTCGCCGGCAACCGTGAGTAGGCGGTTCAGGGCTGCTACGTGCGTGTCGGCCTCTTCCCGAACGAGTTTCGGATACCGGGTGAGCGATCTGAGATAGTACTCCCGGGCGATCTCCGTTGCTCCGATTTCCTTGTAGTGGTCGCCGATGTAGATCAGGTACGTCCCGTTGTTCGAGTCCGTGGCAAAGCGCTGAACGTGCGACGAGAGAAACGCCACCATGTGGCTTTTGTCTTCGCGGCCGCGGTAGGCGCGGGCTACGCGGTCAACAACGGAAAACCCGGGGACGCCGGTGGCGGCCTGTGAACGATATTCGTCAAGGAGGTGGGTCAGCACGTCGTTGTCGTCGTTCGATGCGACCTGGCGGACGCAACCAAAGGCCACGAGGAGCAGTAGGAGCGCTCCCGCCACGCGGCCGATGAGGGCACTGCGTATCACCCGCGCATGATAACGGAATTCTTCCGGAAACGCTATCGACCGCGTTCCGCATTGCGGGTTACTGTTCATAGGGGGTAGGAATGCAGAACCGACAGTACCGGTTCACCGCGGGAGTTCTGGCCATGTTTGTGGGCCTGTTGCTGCTCCTGTTGACCAACGGAGTCATTCGGGCCGGTGAACTCGCTATCCTCGTTCTCTTTCTGGCGGTTGGCCTGATCGCCGTAATCAACGCCTTTATGCGCGAGGGGCGTGACGCCCAGCTCCTGGTGGGCATGTTCCTCGTTCTGACGGCTCTCTTTCTCACGGCGCGGGCGACGCTCTTGGCGCACGCTCCGATTACGCGCGTCTGGCCGGGGTTTGTCACCGTCGGTGGCCTGTCTCTTTTTGGCTACGCCATGACGAAAGGAAGCGATTACCGCGTGGCTTTGGCCGTTCCCGCGGTTTTTCTGGTGTTTCTATCGGGCGTCTTTTTTCTCTTCAGCATGGACATCGTCGACATCACTTTTGTCGAGTTTGTCCTGGTCTGGTGGCCTGTGCTGATCGTCGCGGCCGGTGTGGTAACGGTCTGGCGTCAGGTTTCGCCGGGTTCCCCCGATTGACCTGACAGGCCGTCCGATTCACAGGGCGAGTCCTCGTACAAAATCTGATGCCACGTGAGTAGTTTCTTCCGGCCGGGACAACGGAACATAAACGGCCACGTGTGCTCCCGGTAGTAGTACACAACGCCGATAACCAGCAAGAAACCGGGGACCAGCATCCAATCACGCCCCTGCAGGACCTCGATCGCCTGGGCGATCAGGAAGAGTGCAAAACCGGCGATACCGAGGTACAGCGTCGCGAACCGTTTTCGTCGTGCCGACTCCTGGTATCGCCGTTGGGTCAAATTCACGATGAATACAACAATAAACGCCCAGTAGAGCGTGTCTGCAGCGCGCGTTGCGATCGGCGTCATTTATCGAGCGTAGCAGAACCCGTAAACGACGACAAGTTTAACGGCAGTTCTCATTGCCGAGAGCGCCTGACCGCGGAAGGAAGAACAAAACGCTGGGCTTCGCTGCGCTGCAGAAACGCGTTTTGTTCTTCCTTCCGGGCGCGCCTGGTGATACTCACGCCCAGTCCCACGCGATCTCGGCAATGAGAGCTGCGTGGTTCTGGATTATAGACAGTATCGTGGGAGGACACGTGGCCCTCCGTCCATACTGAGAATGGCCGCACGTTTAGCGGCCCGAGTGCATCGCTTCGTGCCGTTTTATGTGATCCAGGAGCACAAGGGCCGTCATCGCTTCCACAACGGGAACGATGCGCGGGCAGATGCACGTATCGTGGCGGCCTTCGGTCCGAATCTGGTGCGGCTCTCCGCTTGTGCGAATCGTTTGCTGCGGCCGGGCAATTGACGAGGTCGGTTTGACGGGAACCCTGAAGAGAATTTCTTCACCCGTCGAGATGCCGCCGATGATCCCGCCGGCGTTGTTGGAGAGGAATCCTTCGTCCGACATCTCGTCGTTGTGTTCGCTTCCGAGCATGTCTGCCGCCGCGAATCCCTTGCCGAATTCGATGCCTTTGATGGCGCCGATGGAAAGCATACCGCGGGCCAACTCCGCGTCGAGCTTGTCGAACACCGGTTCGCCCAGTCCCGGGAAGATGCCGTTCACGCGACATTCAACGACGCCGCCCACGCTGTCGTTGCCGGCGCCGATCTCTTCAATGCGTGCGAGCATTCGTCGTGCTGCATCGGGGTCACATGCGCGCAAGGGATTCCTTTCGATCTGATCCGGTTGGTACGTTTCACAGGAGATGCCTGCGCTGCGGAGAGTGTACGCGAGGATGGATATCCCCTGTGCTTCGAGCACCGCCCGTGCAACGGCACCGGCAGCAACGCGGCCGGCCGTCTCCCGGCCCGACGCACGCCCGCTTCCGCGCCAGTCGCGAATCCCGTACTTCTTGAGGTAGGTGAAGTCGGCGTGGCCGGGCCTGAAACTGTCCTTGATTTCGTCGTACGCCGAGGGATCGGCATCGGCGTTGTAGAGGATCATGAGCATGGGAGTCCCCGTGGTTTTCCCGTCGAAAACGCCCGAGAGAATGTGGACGCGGTCCGGTTCCTTCCGCGGTGTTGTGATCGATGACTGGCCCGGCTTCCGCCGGTCCAGTTGTTTCTGTACAAGGGCTTCACTGATGGGAACCGATGGCGCCATTCCGTCTACCACCACCCCCACCGCGCCCCCGTGGGATTCGCCGAAGGTGGTCACGCGGAAGGTCTGACCGAAGCTATTTCCCGCCATTGAACTCCTCCATGACAACAATGTCCACTTCGTCGACGATTTCGTCCACCGTTTTGCCGGTGACTTCGACGCGGCGGTGGCAGAACGACCGGTACAGGTCCCGACGCCGCCCGGCGATATCGGACCAGGCGGCAAACGGGTCGGGGCCGTTCAGAAACGGCGGTACACCCGTAGAAACGACGCGCTCGAAGAGGAGCGACGGATCCGCGTCGAGAAACACAACGAGCCAACCATCGACAAGGAGTATTTTCGCCGCCTCGTTCTCCGCGACACCGCCGCCGGAAGCGAGAACGTGTCGGGGATAGTCGGTCGCGGCTTTGAGCGCCCGGAACTCGAAATCACGGAACGTCTCTGCCCCGGTCCTGAGGAAGACATCCCGTGCGTTTTCGATGAGCGCCGGATGGGAGCGCGTTTCCGCCCGGAACTCGTTCACGATTATCGCGTCTGAATCGTGGAAGGGAACCTTCCAGCGAGAGGCGAGGGCGTGACCGGTTGTGGTCTTACCGGCGCCCTTGAGACCAACCAGGGCAACCGAACGGGGAAGACTCGACTCCATCGCGGTTTATGGCAATTTCATCGGGCCGGGTTTTGCGATCTGATATCCCTGAAGGTAGTCCACACCAAGTTCGCGGAGGCGCTCCATCGTCTTAGAGTCCTTCACAAACTCCGCGATCGTTTTGAGTCCCATTACGTGACCAATCTCGTTGACTGCTCCCACGAGGGCTGCATCGATCGGATCGTCGGTCATATCACGGACGAAGGAGCCGTCGATCTTCAGGTAATCCACGGGTAGATGTTTGAGATAGGAGAACGACGAGAAGCCGTTCCCGAAATCATCGAGCGCAAACGTTATGCCGGAGGTCTTCACCTGTGCCATAAAACTCCCGGCCCGGGATTTGTTCGCTATGGCCGTGGTCTCGGTGAGTTCCAGGCAGATCCGGTTGGGTTCTACGCCGGATGCGTCGATGAGGTTCCGGAGATATCCCAGCATCGATTCATCGGCGATAGAAGCGGCTGAAAGGTTGATGCTGAACACGGTTCGATCCCGGCCGCTTTCAACGTACGATCGCAGGATTGATAGGGAGTGGGAAATCACCCATCGATCGATCGCCGGCATGAGGTTATATTTCTCCGCGGCGGGGATAAAATCGCCGGGGCTGATGAACGAATCATCCTCGTCCCGCAGACGAATGAGGATTTCGTACCGCTCTTCCCCCGTGTCGACCACCGGCTGAATCCGTTGACCGAAAAGTACAAACCGGTCCTCTTCCAGTGCACGGGTCAATCGTGAGATCCATTGCATTTCGCCGTGGCGCTTCAGGAAGGTGTAGTCCGTGGTCTCGTATACTTTAACGGCGTTTCCGCCCGCTTCCTTGGCGAGAAAACAGGCGTCATCTGCAGCCGCCAGGACGCTGTAGCCTTCCGAGTTTACGCCGGCCACGGGAACAACGCCGATACTGGCGGAGACGTTAAAGGAGTTTTTCTGCCATATAAATTTGCGGGATAGGTTGGCGCGGATGTCATTGGCCAGTTGAATTCCCCACGCCAACGGCGTTTCCTCGAGCAGGTAGCCAAACTCATCGCCCCCGAGGCGCCCGGATGAGTGCGGACGGTCGATAATCGTTTCAACGTCGTGTGCAACTTGCCTGAGCAACTCGTCACCCGCCAGGTGTCCGCAGACGTCGTTGATAACGTGAAACTGGTCGAGGTCAACGTAGAGAAAGCTGTGGATCGATTTTTCGGACTGTGTCTTCTGGGCGATCTCCTGGAGGCGATTGAAGAACTCCTCGCGATTCATCAGTCCCGTCAGCGAGTCGTGGCTTGCCTGGTATTCGATGATCTGGGACATCTGGCGAATGTCGGTCACATCCTGGAATGCGATCAGGCTCCCTTCGAGGCCGTGATCTGCCATGATCGGCGTGACGGAGCCGGAGACGCTGATCCGTGCGTTCTGCTTGTTGATGATAAACACGTTGTCAAAGTCGATCCCCTTCCCGCCCTCGATCGAATCGAGTGGAATCGACACGTCCAGTTCGGTGTGCTCGTCCACGAGTTGAAACACCTCGGCCAGCTTGCGGCCGATAGCGAGTTCCTCGTCCATTCCCGTCAGGTTCTGTGCCACGGGGTTGAGAAACCGGACCGTGTGATTCTCGTCAACGGCAACCAGCGCGTCGTTGATGTTGTTGAGCAGTGCCGCGAAGAGGCGTTCCTGTTCCTTGAGGGTACGATCGACGCGCGCCTTGTAGAGCGCGATGTCGATCGTGGTATGCAGCTCCCGCTCCTTGAACGGTTTGAGAACGTAACCAACCGGCTCGGCTGCCTTAGCGCGTTCAACCGTCCGTTCGTCGGCGTAGGCGGTAAGGAAGACGATGGGGATCGACACACGCCCGTTGATTTCTATCGCCGCATCGATACCGTCACGCTCACCGCCGAGCATAATGTCCATAAGGATGATATCCGGCAGATTGGCCATCGCCGACTCCACCGCGGTGTCGGCCGTGGCCGCGAGGTCAACGATTTCGAACCCATATTTTTCGAGACGACGCTGGAGGTCGAGGGCTATGATCTTTTCGTCTTCGACGATGAGAATACGTTGGTTGGCCATGCAGGTCTGCTCCGAAGAATAGTTTCTAGCGGGTACAATTGCAAACGGAAGTCCTCTCTAAGATAGCGAGAATCTCCTGATTAGCGGCGGATCTCACCGAAGTCGAGTTCCGCCTGATGCAAACGGAGGTTCAGTCCGAAAGGCGGTTCCACCTAGTAACCTAGTAGGCGAGAACCTCCTTGAGATCGGGCGGTTCCAGTCGGAATGGCGAACCCCTTCCCTGGAGGAAATGGTAGTGTTCCAGGAGATGCAGGGAGAGGTCCGAAACCAGGATCGTTTTCCCCGATGCGTTGCCGTCCGGAGCCCACTCGATCTGGGCATTGACCTTCCTAAACACCCCGTCTTCAAACGGCGACGCGAGATGCCCCCGCGCTTCGTACACGGTGACGATCCACCGGTCGGATACGGTAATGGGTTCGCCCAGTCCCTTGCGCCCTTCATTCATCAGGAAGCGAAGACGTTCGGCGATTTCGTCGAAATCGATCCCGAGGGCCGCGAAATGTTCCTCGTCGGCCTCAACAATTTCGACGACGTTCCGATGGTCGTCGCCGAGGAACCCGTTGGAGGTGATAACCCCCGGTTGCATGTTCTGTTGCGCTTTTGTGAACTCCGGCGACATCTTCATGGCAGCCTCCCTCGCGCCCTTACGCGAATTTGTCGAAGTAGATCCTCTCGGGGTCCATTTTATGCTGCTGCATGACGGCCATGCACGCATCTAACATGCCCGGACTCCCGCAGAGGTAGCCCTCTTTGGCCTGTTCAGTCGGGATCGTTTCCTGCAGGTAGGATCCCAGTACTTCCGTGATGAGCCCCGTTGGACCGTCCCATTCATCTTCCGCCTGCGGTTCGCTCAGGGCCGGGATGAAGTGGAATCGCTCATACGTGCGGTCCAGTTCGTACAGCCAATCGAGATAGAAGAGATCCTTCTTGGTACGAGCCCCAAAGAAGTACCAGATGTCGCGATCATTGATCGTACCGTCGTCGATCCGGTTCTGGAAGATGGACTTGAACGGCGCCATTCCTGAACCGCCGGCGACGCAGATCATCGCCATATCGGTATCGCGGACGTAAAAATCACCAAAGGGGCCAACAACGCGAATTTTTTGGCCCTCCTGCAAGTTGGTGTGAACGTAGGTGGTAACGATTCCGCCGGGTACCAGGCGGATCAGGAACTCCAGGTGCTTGGTGTCGGACGGAGGGGACGACATGGAGTAGGCACGCATCGTGGCCTCTTTGACCTTGTCGTACGGCGGGACTTCGAACTGCCCGTATTGTCCCGAAACAAACGTAACGTCGGTGTCGTCGGGAAGCTTGACGTACACTTCCTTGATGTCGTGCGTAACGTCGTTGATACGTTCCACGATACCGATATAGTCACGGACGTTGAAGAGTTCTTCCGGAATGGCGATGCTGAGCGGCTGTTTCAACTTGATCTGACAGGAGAGTCGGATGCCCTCTTCCAACTCCTTCTTCTCGAGGAAAGGGAGTTCAGTGGGCATTACGGGGCCGATGTCGGTGGAAACCTGTACCTTGCAGGTGCCGCAGCTCCCGCGACCGCCGCACGCGGATGGGATGAAGATGCCCTCTTCGGCAAGCCCGAACAGCAGCGGCTGCCCGCCCTTGATCGTCAGTTCCTTTTTCCCGTCGTTGATCGCCACGTCGATGTCGCCGTAGTTGTTGACGATTTTGTCGGTAACGGAAATGAGGGCCGCCAGGGCGGCGCTGATCGCTCCAACGGCCAGGGGAGCGGTGAAATACGCGAATGGAACCATCAGGTGAACCTCCTTATTGGACTTGGAGCATTCCGGAAAAGCCCATAAAAGCCATCGCCATAAAGCCGATGGTGATCATCGTGATCCCGGGGCCCTTGAGTCCCGCCGGCACCGGCGATTTGTCGGTTTTCTTTCGAATTGCCGAAAGGGCCGCAATCGCCAGCCACCAACCGAGTCCCGAACCGACGCCGTAGATGACCGACTGCACAAAGGTGTAGGCACGAATGTCGATAAAGAGCGACACACCCAGGATCGCGCAGTTGACCGTAATCAGCGGCAGAAAGATACCGAGCGACATGTAGAGTGCCTGTGATACGCGGTCGATGATCATTTCGAGTATCTGAACCGTGGCGGCGATCGTAATGATAAAAACGATATAACGCAGGTATTCGAGCTGGAGGGGGATAAGCACAAAGTGCAGGACCGCCCAGTTCACGGCGCTGGTGATGCCGAGCACCACTGTAACTGCAAAACCGAGGCCGTTTGAAGACTTGCCGTCCTTCGAAATCGAGATAAACGAACACATCCCCAGGAAATTGGCAAGGAGAATGTTGCTCGTGAAAATCGAGGCGAAGAAAAGGGAAAATGGATTGAGGACGGGTGCCGCGCTCATGCCGGCGCTCCTTCACGATTCATGATCGTTTTCCCGACCCAGATGATGATACCCAGGAGAAAAAACGCACTCGGCGCGGTTACCATAATGGTCCAGGGAACAAACCCGGACGGCATGATCCGCACTCCGAAGAGCGATCCGAATCCAAGCAGTTCCCGCACAAAGGCGATTACCAGCAGTACGGCCATGTAACCAAAGCCGGCGGTCATGCCGTCCCAGGTGGAGAGGAGGGGCGGATTCGACTGGGCAAAGGCTTCCAAACGACCCATGATTATGCAGTTGGTTATGATCAGCCCGACGTAGGGGCCCAGTTGCCGGCTGATGTCGGGAGCATAGGCCTTGAGCAGAATGTCCACGATAATGACGTAGAAGGCGATAATCAACGTCTGGACAATCATCCGTACCTTGCGCGGTACGAACTGACGTATCAGCGACACGGTCAGGCTGGACATGGCGGTTACGAAGGTGACGCCGATTGTCATTACCATCGTGTTGGTCAACAGGTTGGTTACCGCCAGGGCGCTGCAGATGCCCAGGACCTGCATGAAGATCGGGTTGTTGGTCCAGAGGTTCTCCTTGAGGATAGTGCCGACGGCGCTCATGACCCACCTCCAATCAGCTGTTCCAACTGGTCAATTTCAGCCTTGATGATTTTCTGCATCGATTCGCTCGTTCGTGTGGCGCCGGTAATTGCGTCAATCTTTCCGTTCTCGTAGTCGTAGTCACCGTCACCGGTTCCACCCACGCGAATAGTGCCTTCCCGGATGCGTTCACCGGCCAATTGGCGCTTGAACCACTCCTCGTCGATTCTCGCCCCGAGTCCGGGCGTTTCGTTCTGGTCGATGATTTCGATGCCGGTCACACGATCGAGGCCTTCGGTGACGCCGATCACCCCTGAGATGGTCCCCCACAGTCCCGCCCCGGCAAACTCCTTGGCAACGAGGGCGCCGCGTCCCGTCTCAACGCGGTAGAGGATCTCGTCTTCGACCGCCAGTTGTTCGACCGCAGCGTACTGCTCCTGAACCTCTTCCACGCTTTCAGCGGGAAGAGAGAGTGCGCTCAGGATGGCCCGTTGCCGTGCGATCGTCTGGTTCTGGAGAACACGCGCCTGCGTCTGTTGATCCGCGACGGCCAGGAGCAGCACGAATACAAAGGAAACGACAAACGTGAAAACGATGGTATAGATGAGTCCCTGCCGGTTCATACCGCAGCCTCCGTCTTTTTGGTCGCGCTTTTTTTCTTGGCCTTTTTCTTCGCCTTGGGGAATATCTCGTCAAAGAGCGATGCAAAGGTGTTGCCCATGAGGATTGCAAAACTTGTGCCTTCGGGAAAGCCGCTGAAGATTCGGATGACAATCGTCACTCCCCCGATAAGGAATCCGTACACGAGCTGTGAAATCGGTTTGTTAGGCCCCGAAATCGGGTCCGTCGCCATGAACACCGTAACGTAAAGGATGCTGCCGCTCATCATAAAGGCGGCGATCGGTGCAAGCGATGACAATCCCCGGTAGGCTGCGGGGTCCAGACCGGGGATGAGGCCCGCGAAGAAAAAAGCCGCAGTGAAGAGAAGTGCGCTGCCTACGGTGGAGACAATCATGCGCCAGTTGGCGGTTTTTGTTGCCATCAGGTACACGGCTGCCAAGAGGATAAGGGCGGTACTGCTTTCACCCACGGAGCCCGCCCGGAAGCCGAAGAAGAGATGCCACAGGTTTGGCAGTTCGCCGGAACGAATCACCGCCAAGGGAGTCGCCGCGGTCACCGCATCGACTCCGGAAACGCCGGAGGTACCAAAAGCTCCCGAGAGACCGGCGGTCGAATCAATAAGCGCCGGCACGGCCCACGTGGCTGCCAGAACGGTTGGGAATGTAATGTAGATAAATAACCGGCCGGTGATCGCCGGGTTGAAAATGTTGCGTCCGAATCCACCAAACGCCTCTTTGCCGATCGCGATTGCGAATACGATTCCAACGGCGGCTATCCAGAGCGGTGTGGCAGCCGGCAAGGATAGGGCATAGAGCGCGCTTGTTACGAGCACGGCTTCGCTGACTTTTTTCTTTCGTTTCCGTTCAAAGAGGTACTCGGTGGCGATCGCAAGAGCGAAAACCACTGCCGTCGTGACCGGCACGCGCCAGCCGTAGAGAAACGTTGCGAACAAAAATATCGGGACGAGTGAGAATACCACTCTGCGCATTACGTCCTGTCGCTGGAACACATCGCCTCCTGCGCGAAATAGGTAAATTTCGCACGGTTTTTTACCCAAACATTGCCAAAAGTATAGTAATCAATTTTGGTAACGTACAGCTCTTCCGGAACCATCCGGACCGTTGGCCACAGAAGGTGGTTTTTTTAGTACACTGAGACCACACAAACAAAGCCCGGAGGAAAACGATGGATGTAAAGGCCATCCTGGCCGTTCTCGAGAAGGTGATTGACGACTCCCACACCGCGGTGCTTTCCACCGTTACAGAGGGGGAACCGCGATCGCGATGGGTCACACCCGCTGTACTACGCGGTCGTGACGGTTTTATCTACACCGTGACGGTCCCGTCTTTCGCCAAAGTGGCGCAGATAGAGGCGAACCCGCGTGTGGAGTGGCTGATCCAAACGAGGTCATTGAGCGAAATTGTCACCGCCCGTGGCCACGCGCAGATTATCGACAATCCGAGCCTGAAATCGGACGTTCTCGAGGCGATCGGCGGGCACATGACGATCTTTTGGCGAATCAACTCCGATACGGCGGACTTTGTCATCGTAGAAACGCGAATCGACCAGTTGGACTACTTTCGTCCAACCAAGGGCGAGCGTTTTTCCGCATCATTCGACAACGTCTAGGGGGCCGTGATGAGTGATCTCAGTTCGTACAAAAAGAACTTCCTGGTGAAGGCCCTTGAAGACATGGTCCTCATTCGACGCTTCGAAGAAAAGGCCGCGCAGATGTACGGTCTCCGGAAGATCGGTGGTTTTTGCCACCTCTACAACGGCCAGGAAGCGGTTGCGGTGGGAAGCGTCGCGGCCCTGGACCTCAAAAAAGACTATATCCTTACCTCCTACCGTGACCACGGCCACGCCCTGGCGGTAGGTATGGATCCGAACGTCGTTATGGCCGAGCTGTACGGGAAGGTTACCGGTTGTTCCCGGGGCAAGGGCGGTTCGATGCACATGTTCGATGCGGAGCGCCATTTTCTCGGTGGAAACGGGATCGTGGGGGCACAGATCCCCATTGCCGCCGGCGTGGCGTTCAAGCAGATGTACGACGGCGATGGTGGCGTCACCCTGTGCTACTTCGGGGACGGCGCCATTCACCAGGGTGCCTTCCATGAGACGCTGAACTTGGCAAAGATCTGGAAATTACCGGTCATCCTTATCGTTGAAAACAACCACTTCGGCATGGGTACGGCGGTCACGCGCGTATCGGGCGTTGAGGACTTCTCGATCAAGGCGGCCGGCTACGACCTGCCCGGGAAGACGATCGATGGAATGGACTTTATAGCGATATACGAAGGGATCAAAGAGGTTGCTACGGATTCACGAAAGAGCGGGACAGCCTGGCTGCTGGACATCAAAACGTACCGTTACAAGGGACACAGCATGAGCGATCCCGGTAAGTATCGCACCAAGGAGGAACTCGAGGCCTACAAGAAGCAGGACCCGATCCTTCAGCTCAAGTCCCGTATGATCGACGCGGGATTCATCGATGACAAAGCGTACGCTTCGATCGATGAGAAGGCCAAAAAACGCGTCAACGAGTCCGTCGAGTTCGCCGAATCGAGTGAAGAACCGGCGTTGCACACCATGTACGAAGACATCCTTGCCTAGGCGGAGGGAGAACGATGCCTGAAATTCAGATGCGCGAAGCGCTACGCCAAGCAATCGACGAGGAGATGGCCCGCGACAAAACCGTCTTTATCATGGGCGAGGAGGTCGGGGAGTACAACGGTGCCTACAAGGTAACCAAGGGGCTGCTGGACAAGTACGGTCCCAAGCGAGTTCGGGATACGCCGATAACGGAGCTTGGTTTCACCGGTATCGGGGTCGGTGCGGCATCGGTGGGGCTCCGGCCCATTGTTGAGTGGATGACGTTCAACTTCTCGCTCCTGGCCTTGGACCAGGTGGTGAACAACGCCGCCAAGCTGCGTCACATGTCGGGGGGGCAGCTCAAGGTCCCGATGGTTCTCCGTGGTCCCAACGGCCCGGCCGAATACCTCTCGTCGCAGCATTCGCAGGCGTTCCAGAGCTACTACGCCCACATCCCGGGATTGAAAGTGGTTGCCCCCAGTACTCCCTACGATGCGAAAGGCCTCTTGAAGACGGCCATTCGCGACGACAACCCGGTCGTTTTTCTCGAGAGCGAGATGTCATACGGATGGACCGGTGACGTGCCGGAGGAGGAGTACCTGATCCCCTTCGGCGAAGCCGACGTAAAACGAGAGGGTGCGGACGTTACCCTCATCAGCTATTCCAAACCCGTTCGCATGGTGCTCGCCGCCGCGGGCGAATTAGAGAAACTCGGCGTATCGGCGGAAGTGGTGGATTTGCGTTCGCTCAGGCCCATCGACGAATCGACGATCTACGCCTCCGTGCGAAAGACGAACCGCGCCGTCGTTGTTGAAGAGTCGTGGCCGGTGGCCAGCGTCGGTTCTCACGTGGCGTGGATGATCTCGCGGAACTGTTTTGACGACCTGGACGCACCGGTTGAACTCGTTGCAAGCGAGGACGTTCCGATGCCGTACAATCACCGGCTCGAGCTGGCTGTCCAGCCGACCATCGAAAAGATCGTGGACGCGACGAAGCGCGTCTGTTACATGGAGTAGAAGATGGCGGAACTTGTACTGATGACTGCGCTCTCCCCAACGATGGAGGAGGGAACCATTGCGTCATGGAGCAAAAAAGAGGGCGACACGGTCAGCACCGGGGACGTCCTGTGCGAGGTAGAGACCGACAAGGCGACCATGGAGTACGAAGCGACCCAGGAGGGGACGCTCCTCAAGATCGTAGTAACCGAGGGTTCTTCCGCCCGCGTCGGGGACACCATCGCCGTTCTTGGTGAATCGGGAGAGAGTTTTGAAGAACTTCTCGCCTCCGCCCCCGCCGCGGCACCTCCCGCACCGGAGGAACCATCCACCGCAGAGACGACGCCCGCCGGAGAATCTGCCGGCGTACCCGCCGCGGATGGACCCGCCGGCGTTCCAGCGCCGTCCTCCGCACCCGCTGCGGTTCCCCCGCAGGTCTCTCCGACGCCGGCCGCCTCCGGCCGCATCAAGGCGACGCCGGTGGCCCGAAAACTCGCCGCGGCGCGGAACGTCGACATTTTGCTGGTACCGGGCTCCGGCCCCGACGGCAGAGTTACCAAAGCGGACGTGGAAAATTTCCGGGGCGTTCCCACGGCGAGACCCGTTTCCGCCGGCGCGGTTGCGGGCCTGCCCGGAGCCGATGAGCGCATTCCCGTAACCAAGATACGGTCGGTCATCGCCCGGCGCCTGTCGGAGAGCAAGTTCAGTGCGCCCCATTTCTACCTAAAGAGCTCCGCGGAGGTTTCCGCCCTGGTTCGGGCCCGCTCTTCGGCAAACCGGGAACTCGATTCCAAGGTATCCTTCAACGCGTACCTGATGAAGTTCGCCGCTGAAGCGTTGCGCCGCCATCCCGCCGTTAACGCCGGTTGGCAGGAGACCGAGATACTCCAGTTCGGCAGCGTTGATATTGGACTCGCCGTTGACGTTGGGAACGGGTTGATCACACCGATCGTCCGGAACTGCGCCAACAAGGGCGTGGTGGCGATCGACGCCGAACTGCAGGTGCTGATAGAGAAGGCCCGTAACAACGCCCTCGCACCGGAGGAGTACAACGGTGCAACGTTCACGATCAGCAACCTGGGTTCTTTCGGGATCGAGGAGTTTACGGCGATCATTAACCCGCCCGGTTCGGCGATCCTGGCGGTAGGAAAGACGATCGCCACGCCTGTGGTTGACGAGGACGGAGACATCGTCGTAGCAAACCTGATGAAACTAACGTTGTCCTGCGACCACCGGGTAATCGATGGAGCCCTGGGGGCGCGGTTCCTCCGAGAATTGACGCAGCTTATTGAAGAACCGGCGCGAATGGTTCTGTAAAGGAGTACCTGCATGAGTGACTATCAATACGACGTTCTTGTGATAGGCGCCGGACCCGGCGGCTACGTGGCGGCTATTCGAGCGTCTCAACTGGGGCTCAAAGCGGCGGTCGTGGAAAAGGACCAACCCGGGGGCGTATGTCTCAATTGGGGATGCATACCGTCCAAGGCGCTTATTCGCCAGGCGGAACTCGTTCACGATTCGGCCGCCCTTGCCGACATGGGCGCGTCGGTTGACCTTTCGAGCATTGACTACGGGAAAGTACACAAAAAATCGAGGCAGGCCGCTTCGAAGCTCTCCAAAGGGATTCAGTTCCTCCTGAAGAAAAACAACGTCGAGTACATCACCGGTACGGCCGAGTTCAAGTCGGCCCACGAAGTGGTTATCGACGGAAAGGACGCGGTGACCGCGGCCAACGTAATCATCGCCACCGGTTCCAGACCCCGGGAAGTACCGGGCTTCGCCTTCGACCAGGACCGCGTTATTTCGTCGCGCGATATCCTTGCCCTAAATTCGCTTCCGAAGAGCCTCATCATTCTCGGGGCGGGCGCCATCGGGATGGAGTTTGCCTACGTGATGAACGCCTTCGGGGTTGAGGTAACCGTGGTGGAGATGCTAGACCAACTGCTTCCTCTTGAAGACGCCGATTCCGTGTCGGTGGTCGAGAAAGCGTTCAAGCGGTACGGGATCGTGACGCGTACCGGCACCCGGGCGACAAAACTGGCCACCACCGCCAAGGGCGTCACGGTGACGGTGGAGGATTCGTCGGGGAAAACGGAGGACCTCTCGGCGGAGAAGCTCCTTGTTGCGGTCGGGCGCGCCCCCAACAGTGAAGGCTTGGGGCTCGATCGCGTCGGAGTCCAGGTAGACCGTGGTTTCATCGTCGTTGGTGACTACTACCGAACCGCCGTGGATACGATCTTCGCCATCGGAGATGTCGTCGCGACACCGTTGCTTGCACACGTGGCGAGCAAGGAAGGGGAGATCGCGGT
Organism: Spirochaetales bacterium; assembly: GCA_028282545.1. Classification (GTDB taxonomy): domain Bacteria; phylum Spirochaetota; class Spirochaetia; order DSM-27196; family Alkalispirochaetaceae; genus JANQHT01. The sequence goes on along the minus strand of JANQHT010000088.1, from coordinate 59,285 downwards.
GGAAACGATCGCCGGGCACGATCCCGAGCCGCGAATCGGCGACGGGCTTATCCCCGGGGCGGTCTACTGCGAGCCGCAGGTGGGCAGCTTCGGCCTGACCGAAAAGGCCGCCCGGGAGGCGGGACGCACCATTGAAACACAGCTCTTCCCGTATCGCGGTGCCGGCAAAACGGTCGCAATCGACCAGGCGGAAGGGCACGTGAAGGTGATCGTGGACGCCGCAAGTCGCGAGATCCTGGGCGCCCACGCGGTTGGAAAAGATGCAACGGAGATCATCCACGAGTTGCTTCTCGCCAAGAGCGCTGAGTTGCTGCCGGAAGACGTTGCCACCATGGTTCACGCGCACCCGACGATTTCTGAAGCGGTCATGGAAGCGGCCCGTGCCATCGAGGGCTGGGCGATTCACGCCTAAGGGGATGGGGAAACGCAGTGAGCGATAGCGAGATGGTGGGAATCGACAAAACGGGACGTCGCCGGACAACGTACCTCCTGATCATAGCACTCGTGGCCATTGGAGCCGTTTTGCGACTCATGGCGAGCATTCTGACTCCGTTTATCATCGCCACGCTGTTGTCGTTTGTCCTGGGGCCGGTCATGACATACATGGTCAAACGGCGCATCCCCCGGGGTGTGGCGGTAGCGATAATTCTCACCGCCTTTCTCGCCTTCGGATTCCTGATCGCCTTCGTGGTCTACGAGAGTTTCCAGAGCCTGCTCCGGGAGTTCCCCAAGTACCAGGAGCGGTTATTGCAGCTTGTACAGGCACTGATCGTCCGTTTTGAGCTGCCCGATAACTTGCTGGAAGAACTGGGCATTCGCCGGGGCATCGGCAACGTGGTCCTTTCCGCATCGGGGAACTTCTTCGATTTTCTGACCGGTTTCCTGGTGGTCCTGATCTACCTTCTGTTTCTGCTTCTGGAACAGCCGTACCTGCGCCGGAAAACGCGAAACGCCCTGAAGCGTCATTCGACACGCACGATTGCGTTGATCCTGGCGCACACAAACCAGCAGATATCGCGGTATCTGGCGGTAAAACTCTTCGTGAGCGCCTTGACCGGGAGCATCGTGTTGGTGTCGTTTACGCTGATAGGTGTTGATTTTGCGTTTATCTGGGGGCTCCTCACCTTTCTTTTCAACTTCATTCCGACCATCGGATCGATCGCGATTTCGTTTTTGGCGAGTATTTTCGCGATCGTTCAGTTTGTCCCGGACTGGAACAGCGCCATCGCCGCGGCGCTTTCCATCTCAATTGCGCAGCTTATCATCGGGAACATTCTCGATCCGAAGATGCTCGGTGATCGCTTGAATCTGAGCCCCGTTGTGATACTCTTCTCGCTCCTGACGTGGGGCTGGCTGTGGGGCACGGCGGGACTCTTCCTGGCGGTACCCCTTACCGTGGTTTTGAAGATCATCTTCGAGAACACGCCGGGCATGCAGCCGGTCAGTATTCTCATGGGGACCGGCAGTTTTCGGGAAGTTCAGCTTCGTCGGAACGCCGCCGCGCAGCGGCGGGACTAAAGGAAAGGATTGAGCGCCATGAAACGCATTCTCACCGGTGACCGACCCACCGGGAAGTTGCATATCGGTCACTACGTAGGGTCCCTAACAAACCGTGTTCGGCTGCAGCGGGAGTACGAGTGTTATTTTATCATCGCGGACCTCCACATGCTCACGACGCGTCCCGACAAGGCGTCAATCGAGGAGATCGGACGAAACAGTCGGGATATAGTTCTCGACTATCTCGCGGTCGGGATTGATCCCGCCGTGTCGACGATCTACCTCCAGTCGGCCGTGCCCGAAGTCTACGAACTCAACTTGATCTTTGAGATGCTTGTCACTGTTCCCCGTCTGCAGCGCCTTCCCGGTCTCAAGGATATGGCCAGGTCGGCTCAGTTGAACGAGATGCCCTTTGGCCTCCTAGGGTACCCGATCCTTCAGAGCGCCGATATCCTTCTTCCCAGGGCGCATCTGGTGCCGGTCGGCAAGGACAACGAGGCGCACGTGGAGATGACGCGGGAGATCGCCCGTCGTTTCAACGGCCAGTACGACGAGGTTTTTCCGATCCCGGACGTGTTGGTGGGGGACGTGCCGACCCTGGTCGGGACCGACGGCGGCGCAAAGATGTCGAAGTCCCTGGACAACACCATCTTCCTCTCTGACCCGGCCGACGTTGTTGAACGGAAGGTGCGCGGGATGTACACGGATCCGAATCGTGTGCGGGCCGACGTTCCCGGAACCGTAGAAGGCAACCCCGTCTTTGTGTATCACGACGTGTTCAACGACAACACGGTTGAGGTCGAGGATCTCAAGGAGCGGTACCGGGCGGGGCGAGTAGGGGACGTGGAGGTCAAAGAGAAACTCACCCGCGCCATGAACGCCTTTCTGGATCCGATTCGCGAACGACGCGCCGCGTTTGCGGAAGAAAAGGGACTCGTTGAATCGATCATCTTCGCCGGGACGCAGCGGATGAAGGAGGAGGCGAGAGCTACCCTCTCCGAAGTACGAAAAGCGATGGGGCTCGCCGGCGTGTGGAACGGAATCCGTCGCAAGGCGGAGAAGGCAGCCAAAATCTCCGCCAAAGAGCATTGAAAGAGTCGCCGTGGAACGGGCCCCCGGCCGGAGCCCGTTCCGAAGAGGCCATTACCTCGTTCCGCGCGAAGGTGTGGGAGCACTACCGCACCGCCGCACGCCCCATGCCGTGGCGGAGCAACACCGATCCGTACTGGATTCTTGTGTCCGAAATCATGCTCCAGCAGACGCAGGTTCCCCGAGTGCTGAACCATTTCCCGCGTTTTGTGGAACGATTCCCTTCCTTACGAGACCTATCGGAGGCTTCTCTGTTTGCGGTGGTTGAAACGTGGCAGGGGCTCGGGTACAACCGTCGCGCCCGCTTCCTGCATCAAACCGCCGGAATCATCGTACGTGAACACGACGGTGTGCTCCCGGATGAACCGGATACGTTGGTCACGTTTCCGGGGATAGGACGGAATACCGCCGGTTCAATCGTCGCCTTCGCCTACAATCGCCCCGTTGTGTTTATTGAAACAAACATACGCCGCGCGGTGCTCCACGAGTTCTTCCCGGACGAACAGGACGTCCCGGACGCGCGGGTCATGCCGGTTGTGAAACATTCACTGGACGTTGAACGACCGCGCGAATGGTACTGGGCGTTTATGGACTACGGTGCGTTTGTCAAAAGCGTCGTTGAGAATCCCAATCGGCGGAGCCGCGAATACCAGAGGCAGGCTCCATTTCGCGAAAGCAACCGTGAGGCGCGCGGAGCGATCCTCCGCGTCCTCACCGATCGCGGAATGGTGGCGGCGGAAGAGGTGCCGTCTTTCACCGGGCTCAGCGCGGAACGCATCTCCCGGGCCCTGTCGACCCTGGTCCGGGACGGGCTGGTTCGGCGGGATGACGACGGGAAGCTGCGCATAGGCGACTAACCTACGTCTGCCTCCAAAACGAGGCTGCGTTGCCAGTCGAGCAGGGCCCGCTCCACCTCGGGGTGGGCACCCTCAACGTCGGCGAGGATACGAAACAGCGGTTCGGTGCCGCTTCCGCGCATCCAGACCGCCGCGCAGTCCCGGTCGGCGGCGGAAAATACGACGCGTAGGCCGCCGCGTTCCGCGCCGCTGCGGACTCCCGGCCCGGAACCGACCCGTTCCTGAGTTCCTTCGAGGTTCGTTTCCCGCCAGGCAAGTTTCCCGAAGTGAGGTTCGAGAATCGCCAGGGCCGTTCCAACGCGCTCCGGGAGAATCGCCTCGTATCGACCTTTGAGCCGGCCCTGGTCACTCGTCCGGACCTTCATTTTCGCATCCCCGTCGTTGGCATTGGTCGTCGAAAAGGCCGGAAGGGAGTTGACAACGTCAACGAGAGAAGGCTCCTGCGCCCAGACCGTGCCTCCGCCCGACACGGCGCTCCACTCCCTGTACAACTGGTGGCGGAGGAACTTGAGTACGGTCAGGAGCGTGTTCAGCGGATCACGTACCGTTGCTGGATGAACGATCGTGCCGCCGTTGCTGCCTTCGCCGCAGATAGGCACAAGATAGCCGCGTTCCCGCAATTCTGCCGCCAGGTTGACCACGTTCGCCTCTCCCACTTCCGCCCGGAATACTTCGGCGTTGAAGGCGCGGGCGATACGGTCTATCCGTATGGACGTCGGTCCGTTGATCGCGACCGCCACGGGACGTTTTTGCCCGCGTCGCCGAGTCCAGGCGAGTTCCGCCGTAAGGGCCAGAGCAAACACCTCCTGCGCCTCCAGGACCGTGGCGGCTCCGTCCGAGTTCAGGAAGACGAGGTTTCCCCGGTCACCGTCGTTGTCGGGGACGTAGGCGAGTTTGAAGGCGGGATCGAACCGGGCACATTCTTCGAGTATGGCCGCTGCCGGCGCGAGCGACGCCCCTTCGGGAACGATTTCGTGGGCGAACAGGCCCGGTTTGTCGTTGTGTACGGAGAGGCGAACACCGAGTTCCGTCAGAAGCGAGCGATCAACCGAGAGCGCCCGGGCGCTTCCGTTCAATTCGGCAACGATTCCAAGGGGAGCGTTCAGGTAATGGGAGCGAAGGTCATCGACAAACCGCTGGTTTGCCTCATCATCGTCGTGCCCCGAGGCGACGGAGAGGGCAAATTCGCGATACCGCGCTTCGGCGGCCGCCTTGAGGGAGATCTGCCGGCGATATACCGCGTCAAGGCGTGACCGCTGGACCGCATCCGCTTCGGCAACAACGGGATGCACTGAATCGTCGTCCGCGATTACCTTTATGAACCGTTCGATAAGCGGGAGCGCCCGGTCCCGGGAGATCACGGCGCCGTCTGAACCGCCCAGTTTGAAACCGTTATGTCCCGGCGGATTGTGGCTGGCGGTGACGTAGAAAAACGCATCGATCTCCGGCGAGTTTTTCACAAACGCCATGAGCTCCGGCGATGCGACTCGTCCGAGAAACGCAACTTCACGACCGGCCGCGAGGATGGAACGTATTGCAGTTTCAGCGATTACGGCGCCGGTAGGACGAGTGTCGGTGCCGACGCAGATCGTGTCACCCGCTGAAGTAAGGGCCTCCGCAAAGAGCGTGGCAGCAACAACCACCGCATCCCGCGCTTCGAGGCCGATAGACTCGGCCAGACCGTGGTCCCCGTCGCCGAAGACCGCTCGCCAACCGGAGGCGCTGAGAATCATGGACCGGGCGAACGCGTTTCGCCGGTTCGAACGTTCTGTGTCGAATTCTTCCAGCATGGCAGGACGGTAGCGGTTTGTCTTGATTATGTGCAAGGCCCCGGTGATAATGGAGCCGGAACGCGTCATGAAGAGCATTCTTGTCATTGACGAATCTCAACTGTTCAGGGATTACCTCAAGCGCAAACTCGAGGACTACGGGTTCGAGGTCTCCGTGGGTGTCAGCGGTTTGGACGCGATATCCAAGCTGCGGAGCGAGATGCCGGACCTTCTTATCACCGACTACCATTTGACGCGGAAGTCTGTCTTGGAGGTGCTTGCGGAAAAACAGGCGCATCCAAACACGGCCGACATCCCCGTTATTATGGCGTCCACCAAGATAGACCGCGACGCCCTGGTCCAAGTTGCCCGTTACAACGTAAAAAAATTCCTGACAAAACCGATTCGTGTGGACGCTCTCCTGGAGGCCGTTTCCGAGACGCTGAACGTTCCGGTCAGTATCGATACAACGCCGTGCATCGTCGAAGCCCACGTAAACGACGAAATCGTCTTCATCGAAGTGGCACAGGGGCTCAACCGCGAGAAAGTGGACCTGCTTCGCTACAAGATTCGGGAACTCTTGGATCTGTACACTATCAGGAAACCGCGGATTCTCGTGATCATGACGAGCATTGAGGTTTCCACGGCGGATACGGACAAGCTCTCCGCCCTCGTTACAACCGTCGTTGAAGGGAGCGGTGCACATCCTAAAAATGTAAAATTCCTGACAAACAGCGACTATGTGAAAGAGTTTTTCATGGGACGCTCGGATCTGAGTGCGATCGAGGTGACGTCAAACTTGGAACGGGCGATGGACGGGCTTCTCAACGTGCGATCCGACGGCCCCATCCTGGAACGGAACACCGATTCGATGGAGGGCGTTCTGTCTACCAGCGCTCCGAAGAAGCAGAAGGGTGAAGCGATCAACCTCCGTTTTCAGCAGGAGCAGGGTGCAGTCGAACTGGCGGATCTGGGTGATACGGTTGAGATCATAATCGTAGACGACGATATCATCATCCAAGAGCTCATCAAGACCGCTTTTTCCGACACGAAGTTCCAGATCAAAGCGTTCAACAACGGACGCGAATTCGTAGACGCCGCGCCGGATCTGAACCCCGACTTGGTTTTCCTCGATCTGATGATGCCCGAAATGAACGGCTTCGAAGTGCTCCAGGAATTGCGACGACAGGAGATCAAACTGCCGATTATCGTCCTCTCGGCGCTTTCGAAACGCGAGACGGTGGCTCAGGCGTTGAAACAGGGCGTCTCGAGCTACATGATCAAACCGCTGAAACCACAGGTGTTGCGGAAGAAGGCTTCGGAAGTGCTTCGGGCCAACTTCTGATTCGCCGGGGAAGCGTTCATGACCAGGAGCACCGGATTCGGGCGTCAGTTCCAGGTTATCTTCGAACACGCACCGATCGGCATCGTCGTCATGGACGGTACCGGGTGCATACTCTATACAAACCAGGCTCTTCAACGCTTCCTCGGATACAACGATTCTGAATTGGCCACGACCTACCTGGTCAACTACGCGGATCCCGACGATGCGGAGACCTTTCGCAGCCATTACTCGGCCTTGGTAGAGGGCGAGCGGCGAACCTTTCAGATTACCGGTCGATGTCGAAAAAAAAACGGCGACGTCGCCTATTGGCGGGTGGACACGCGGAGTGTACAAAGCAAGGGACAGTCACCGTTTATCCTGGCCGTTGTGGACGACGTCACCGACCAGAAAGAAGATGAAGCGCAACTGCGACGGGCAAAAGAACTCGCTGAGGAGGCAACGCAGACCAAAAGCGCGTTCCTTGCCAACATGAGTCACGAGATCCGGACGCCTTTGCACACGATCAACGGGATGTCGGAACTCCTCTTCGAAACCGATATGAACGAGGAACAGGCGGAATACGTCAATTCGATCCGTTTTGCCGGGGAAGCGCTGTTGGGGCTCATCAATGACATCCTCGATTTTTCCAAGATAGAGGCCGGCAAGCTCCACCTGGAGAGCATCGAGTTCGATCTCCCGGGGATGCTCGAAGAAGCGGTAGATCTGGTGAGCATTCAGGCGCACCGGAAGGGCCTTGAACTCGTCCTGTCCGTGGATCCCGATCTTCCCGCCGTGGTAACCGGCGATCCGAGTCGAATACGGCAGGTACTTGTCAATCTAGTGAACAACGCCACCAAGTTCACCGGCGAAGGCGAAATCAAGGTGAGTGCGGAGCGGGCGATGGTTGACGGCGCCGTCCATCTGTTGCTTCAGGTCCGGGACACCGGGATCGGTATTCCCGAGGAGCGCCAGAAACAGCTCTTCAGACCCTTCAGCCAGGTGGACGCCTCCACCACTCGCAAGTTCGGCGGTACCGGGCTGGGGCTTTCCATATCGCGGGACCTCATCAAGATGATGGGCGGAACGATCGGCGTCAGAAGCCGGGAAGGGGTTGGATCCAACTTCTGGTTCTCTATTCCGCTGGACGTTGTCCGTGAGAGCGACCGAATGGACCGCAGGCCGGAGGGCCTCGAAGCGGGAGCGCCGGTCCTGATCGTGGACGACAGCGAGTCGAGTCGCGAGACGATACGGCAGATTCTCACCATGTGGGGGTGCGATATCCACGAAGCGACCGACGCGCCGCTGGCCCTGGAGATGCTGGAGAAGGGCCCTGTCCGGGAGTTCGTCGTGACCCTGATCGATCTCCGGCTCCCAACCATGGATGGATGGCAGTTTGCAAGCGAACTGCACGATTCTGCCCGGCAAAACTTCGGCACGCTTATCCTTATGAGCCCCTCCGGAATGAGTACCGGTGAGGCCAAGATGAAATTGCTACGGTGGTTTGACGCCTATATCAACAAGCCCGTGAAGATGCTCGAACTGGCGGACGCGATCGAACGAACGCAGATTACGGACATCGAAGAACTCGAGGCGGTAACCGTTGAAGCGGTGGACGGCGCTGAAGAACTTGAATCGACGGGGCACGAACGAACCATCCTCGTAGCGGAAGATCACTTCGTGAACCAGCAGCTCTTCAGGGCCATCCTCGAAAAAGAGGGGTGCAACGTCTTCCTTGCGAGCAACGGCCTGGAGGCGGTAGAGAAAGCTATCTCGGAAGAGGTTGACTTGGTGTTCATGGACGTCCAGATGCCGGAGATGAACGGCTACGAGGCTACCAGAGCGATCCGCCGGCGAGGTCTGTCAATGCCGGTAGTCGCCGTTACGGCAAACGCGCTAAAGGGCGAACGGGAGCGGTGCCTCCGGTCGGGAATGAACGACTATATGTCCAAACCCTTCAAACGTCAGGATGTCGTCTATTTCCTGGAGCGCCTGGGGAAAGGGGAGTTTGAACAGGACGAACTCACCCTGGGAGGTGTCGCTGAAGTTCCCGAGGAATCGCGCGTGAACACCGCCATCCTCGACGGCAACGATGACGACGCTCCCGTGGACGACATCTCCGCCGTTGAAGAGCTGCTTGACGACGTGGAAGACGTGGAGGAACCGGCCGACGCTTCGGCGCCCGCCGAGGATGGTCCCCCGCCCCTAAACTACGGGGCGGCACTCGAATCGTTTATGGGTGACGCCGACGTGTTGAAACGCGTACTCTCGGGATACGCGGACCGCCTGGGACCGCAGTTGGACCTTATTGCGACTTCCATCGAAGAGAACGATTTTCCGCGAGCACGGATCGAAGCGCACGCGATTAAGGGCGGTTCGTGGAATCTCTCGGCTCAGGCTCTCGGCGACGCGGCGAAACTGCTCGAAGATTCGACCAACGCCGGCGAGTACCACCGTTCGCTGGAACTGTTCAAGGACGTCAAAGCCGAAGCGGAACGCGTTATTGTGTTCGTCCGGTCTCTGCCGGAATAGCCGCGAGAGCACACCGGCACGTATATTTCCTTCCCATGAGCACTGCAAAGGATGCGTTCGACCTCTTGTCGGAACGCGAAAAACGGATGTTTCAAGGCAGGGAAGCGCCGGAGTCCTTTCCCGTTTCTCTTTCCGAGGAAGAGTGGCGCGAACGGCTCTCCGATTTCGAATACCAGGTACTCCGGGAACAGGGAACGGAACGCGCCTTTACAGGTGAATTGCACAAGAACAGCGAGCGCGGTACCTACTACTCGAAGGCGACGGGCCAACCGCTCTTCTCATCAGACTCCAAGTACGATTCCCGGTCCGGATGGCCCAGCTTTTACGAGCCGATTGACCCCGACTCGGTTCGGTACCGGGTCGATCGGAGCCACGGAATGGTTCGAGTGGAGGTCGTGGATAGCCGAAGCGGATCTCACCTGGGTCACGTCTTTCCCGATGGGCCGGACCCAACGGGACTCCGCTACTGCATCAACTCAGCCTCGCTGGAGTTCGTTCCCGAAGGGAAGGAAGCGCCGGAGAAACTGTAACCTCCGGCAGCGTTTGTTGTTTATTAAAGTGAACGCGACCACCTACATTATATTCGGTTGCAGCCCCGGGGATTTTGACCTCCTTTGCCCCGGGGCTTTTTTATGCCCTGACACCGAGCGTTACAACGTCTCCAAGATAGCTCCGCCGTAGGTGTATCCGCCGCCGAAGGCGGTGAGGCCCCACAATTCGCCCGAGGCCGCGGTCGGAATCAATTCACTCAGGCAGATGGGAATCGTGCTGGATGAGGTATTCCCGTTTTCGCGTATATTGCTGTACATGCGTTCCTTGTCGACCTTCATGCGTTGCCGAACGGCGTTGATGATCCTCTGATTGGCTTGGTGCGGGATATATCGATCCAGACGGGCAACGTTGACACCCGCTATCTCGGCTGCGCGGGTGAGACTCGCCATCATCGCTTTCACCGCTGCGAGGTAGACCGATGGCCCATCCATGGAAATCAAGTCTTCCGGGTCTATGGGAACGCGGAGCGTCTCGCCCGTTTCACCGTGCGCGCTGAGCGCCGGCCGGCGAACCGCGACACGGGGTTTGCCCGCGGACCCGTCGTAGGCTGAACCGACGAGCAGGGACGCTGTGGCGGTGTCGCCGAAGATCGGTGCCGTGCCGGCGTCCCCCATGTCGAGACGGGGACTGAGGACCTCGCTCGTCACCACCAGTACCTTCGCATCGGGCTGATTGCTGAGAAAATCGTGGGCAACCTGGAGCGCGTAGAGATACCCCGAACAGGCTGCGTTCACGTCGAACGCCTGGACTTCGAAATCGTCATAGCTGTCGAGGATCGCCCGGTGGAGCAGCGTTGCCATGGACGGTGTGGTGCTGACCGGCGTTCCGGTCGAGAAGACGATCAGGTCCAGGGTGGCAGGATCGATTCCGTGCGTATCGAACAGTTCGAACGATGCGTCCCGCGCGAGGGTCACCGCGTCTTCACCGTCAGTAACCCAGTATCGCTGCGCGATTCCGGTGCGTTTCTCGATATCTTCCGCGTCCCAGGAACTGAGCCGTGCTATCTCTTCGTTTGTGACGAGCCGGGAACCGCGGCGGACCGCCACACCCACAATGGAACAAGTGGCGCCGTCCGAGGCCGCCGTCGTATGGACAACCGTACCGCTCTTGACGACGCCCGAGATGACGGGCCGGCCCGGCTCTTCCCGTGTTACCGGTTTGACGTAATCCTCGGAATCGCCGCCGCCGGTGTGGACCGCTACGATCGGCGCCCCGACCGGTACGGAATCGCCTTCGCCGATGATTAATTCCTTGACGGTCCCGCCGACGGGACTCTTGAGCTCCACCGCCGCCTTGTCTGCCTCCAGATCGGCGATGAGTTGGCCCTCTTCAATCGTATCTCCCGGGGCGCAGTGCCATTCGACCACCGTGATCGTCTCGTCGGATGGGCTCGACCCGATCGCCTCGATCTGGAAGAAACCGCTCACGTTTGCGGCATCTTTCTTCCACACGGTGGTACCGCCGAACATCTCCACGGCGCTTTCCACGAGTCGTTGGTAGCTCGGCAGCACCGCCAACTGGTTCGCGAAATTGCACGGCACATACGTATCGTCCCGGGTGACGCGCCGCATCTGGACGGTTCTCCGTGCTCGTTCGCCAACGGTGGCCAGCACCTCCGCCCCGAATCCGGCGGTGTGGCTGTCTTCGTGGGTGACGATCAGGCGGCCCGTTTTCTCGGCCGCAGCTACCACCGCGTCCTTGTCCCAGGGGACGAGGGATCGGAGATCGATAATCTCCGCCTCGATTCCCGCTTCAGCAAGGTCGACGGCCGCCCGCCCGGCCAGGGGGACCGTGTTCCCGTAGGTGACAAAGGTGATATCGGCGCCCTCTCGCACCGTTTTCGCGATGCCGAGCGGCACCAGGTGTTTCTGCACGTCCGGACTCGTTGCCGTGACGCGATCGTTGAGCTGGTTCTTGGGGTAGAAGAAGATCGTCGGACGTTCCGAGTCAAAGGCGGCGTTGAGAAGGCCCGCGGCGTCCGCCGCGGTTGACGGAAAAACAACGTCTACACCGGGGGTGTGTGCGGCAACCGCCTCCATCGACGACGCGTGGAAGGGACCCAAGCCCGGACGATACCCGCCGGTCGTTACCATCACGATTACCGGCGCCTGCCACTTGCCGTCGGTTCGCCAGTACATACTTCCGAGTTCGGCGAAGATTTGATTGTAGGCAATAGGAAGGAAGTCGGCAAATTGCAGAAAGGCCACGGGTCGGTCCCCCGCGAGGGCCCGTCCTATTGAAGTGCCCACGATGAGTGACTCGCTGAGTGGGCTGTTTTCCACGCGGCCGGGGTACTTCCCGGTAAGTCCTTTGGTTACACCGAAGACGTCACCCTTGGGGTCGGCGATGTCCTCTCCGAAGAGAACTACCCGCCGATCGGCCGCCATCCTGGCGTCGAGGACACCCCGGATCGCCTCCAGCATCGTTACGGCCTGCTCTCCGGTTCCGCGGTACTCGGCATCCCTGTCCGTGAGGGCGGCGGGAAGGGGTTTTTTCGTGGGGGCTTCGACCGCCGGTTCGGCGGATCGCTGAACCGCACGCGCCTCGGCGGTGAGGCGCTCCTTGATCCTATCTTCCTCCGCGGATAGATCGTCTTCCTTGGCTCCGTTGTCGATCAGTTCCCGCCGCAACAGCGCGACCGGGTCTGATCGCTGCGCCATCGCCGTGATCTCCTCTTCGCTGCGATAGACGCGATGATCGTCCGCATTGGTGTGGCTGTGGAGGCGCTCAACGGAAAACACCACGATTTGCGGTGCGCGATCGTCGCGAATCGTGCGCACCACCTCCGCGAACACCCCGTGCGCGTTCCGGGCATCGCGCCCGTCCACCCTGGTGATGGGGATACCCCAGAACGAGTCAAACTCCCGGTCCGGCGTTCCATAGAACGTTTTGCCCCGGGTGTCGGTCGAAATTGCAAAGGCGTTATCCTGGATCAGGAACAGGACGGGCAGGTTCTCCCGGGCTGCGTGGCCAATCGCTTCCGTGACCTCCGACTCCTGCGTTGTCCCCTCGCCGAGCGAACACAGCACGATTGGCCGTGAGACGTCGGCTCGAACCGATGCGGCGACACCAACCGCTTGCAAGGCGCTGTTGCCGACCGGCCCCACGATGCTGAGAACCCGGTGTTCCGGGGCGCTCATGTGCGCATTCATCTGGCGCCCCCGCGAGTGGGATCCGTCCTTGTTGAAAAGCGCCATGAAGAACATTTCGCTGGTGACGCCGCGGGCGATCATCAGCGCCTTGTCGCGGTAGTGGCAGTGCAGCCAGTCGTCCGCGATCAGATGCGGGGCAAGCGCCGCGGTCGCCTCGTGGCCGGCTCCGGATACGTGAAAGAACGCTTCGCCACGGCCGGTATAGCTCTGTTCGAGCAGGTCCAGTTGCCGCGCCGCGTACATGTCGAAATAGATATTATGCAGATCGTTGTCTGAATTTTTGTTTTTGTCGGTCATGGACCGTCTCCTCCGTGGAATATAGCACAGGTGCTCAATGTAGTCGAGCCTTGCATAATTCACGTATATTCGGAATCGAGGAGAAAATGATAGTGACAACTCAGTCAAAAGATTCATTCGGGGTACGAAGAACGCTCGCCACGGAAACGGGAGAGGTCTCATATTTCAGCCTACCAGCGTTTGCGGAGAACGGTTTTGAGAGCGTTTCGCGCCTGCCCTTTTCCATTCAGATTCTTCTTGAATCGATTCTGAGGAACGAGGACGGATTCTCTATAACAAAACACCATATTGAAACGTTGGGGGCCTATAATCCGACCGCGCCGGGCCGTGACGAAGTCCCGTTCAAACCGGCGCGAGTCCTCCTGCAGGACTTCACCGGCGTGCCGAGCGTTGTGGACCTGGCGGCGATGCGTAGCGCCATGGCGCGCTTAGGGGGCGACCCGGGGCGTATCAATCCGGTTTTGCCCGTTGACTTGGTGATCGACCATTCCGTACAGGTGGATTTCTTCAACCACGCGTCGGCACTGCGACAAAACGCTGAACTCGAGTTCAAACGGAACCGGGAGCGCTACGAGTTCCTTCGGTGGGGACAGGGTGCCTTCGAGAACTTTTCCGTCGTGCCCCCCGCGAGCGGTATCTGCCACCAGGTGAACCTGGAGTACCTGGGGAAGGTGGTTCAAACGCGGAGCGATGGCGGCGGCGCGGTGGCGTTCTTTGACTCCCTGGTCGGTACGGACTCTCACACGCCGATGATTAACGGCCTTGGCGTTGTAGGATGGGGCGTCGGCGGTATAGAAGCGGAGGCTGCCATGCTCGGACAGCCCCTGTACGTCCTTGCGCCGGCGGTAGTCGGCGTGAAGCTTACCGGGAAAATGGAACCGGGAATCACAGCCACCGACCTTGTGCTCCGCATTACGGAGATGCTTCGCAACCACGGCGTAGTGGGCAAGTTCGTCGAGTTTTTCGGCTCGGGCCTTTCGGCAATGTCGGTGCCGGATCGCGCCACGATTTCCAACATGGCGCCCGAGTACGGGGCAACCGTCGGGTATTTCCCGGTCGATCACCGCACCCTGGAATACATGTGGGCTACGGGCCGGGCGGAAGAGCACATTCGCACCGTGGAGGCGTATGCGCGCGCCCAGGGGCTCTTCCGGACCGATGAAACCGCGGACCCCCAGTTCGAAGCGGTTCTGGAACTCGACCTCTCAACGATACAGGCCAGCATCGCCGGACCCAAGCGTCCCCAGGACCGGATCGAGCTTACCGAGGCGAAAGGGGAGTGGGAAAGGCTCCTTGACGCGCCGATTGATGAGCGCGGCTACGCTCTCGACGACGGCGCCAAAGGTGCGCGCGCTTCCGTACACCTCGATTCCGGTGATCGGGTGGAACTCACGCACGGGGATGTCGTTCTGGCTGCAATCACCAGTTGCACCAACACGAGCAACCCGAGCGTCCTCCTCGCCGCCGGGCTACTGGCGAAGAACGCCGTCGAACGGGGACTCACCCGGAAAGAGTGGGTCAAAACGAGTTTCGCCCCCGGTTCAATCGTCGTCACCGAATACCTACAGCGAACCGGTCTCATGGAGTACCTGGAACGGTTGGGTTTTCACCTCGTCGGATACGGTTGTACGACCTGCATCGGGAACAGCGGCCCCCTGCCGGACAACGTCGTCGCAGCCGTGGAGGAGGGCGATCTCGTCGTGGCCGGCGTTCTGTCCGGAAACCGCAACTTCGAAGGCAGGATCAACCCGCACACGCGGGCCAACTTCCTCATGTCACCGCCGCTGGTCGTTGCCTACGCCCTGGCGGGACGCGTTGGAATCGACTTTGCTTCGGAACCGATCGGCACCGACACGGGCGGCGATCCCGTCTTCCTCCGCGACATCTGGCCGGCCCCGGATGAACTCAAGGCGTACGAGGCGAAGGCGCTCGATCGCGAGGCGTTTATCGAAAGCTACTCCGGTATCGAATCGTCCAACGAAGAGTGGAACGCGATCCCCGTGAGCGAAGGAAGTCTCTATCCGTGGCAAGAGGCCTCCTCGTATATCCAGGAGCCGCCGTTTTTTGTCGACATGGGACGCGAAGTTGCGCCCATCGCTGCCATTGAAAAGGCCCGCGTCCTGGTAAAAACCGGTGACAGCATAACCACCGACCACATTAGCCCTGCCGGAGCGATCGCGCCGGACAGTCCTGCCGGTACCTATCTCGCCGGACGCGGTATCGAGCGGCGCGATTTCAACTCCTACGGTAGTCGACGCGGCAACGACCGAATCATGACGCGCGGTACCTTTGCGAACATTCGGTTTCGGAACCAACTGGTTCCCGGCACGGAGGGTTCCTGGACCGTGTTCTGGCCGGACCACCGGGAGATGAGCATCTTTGAGGCCGCCTCGTGTTACCGCGACGCCGGCGTTCCCACGGTTGTTCTTGCGGGCAAGGACTACGGAATGGGCTCGAGCCGCGACTGGGCCGCGAAGGGCGTCTTCCTGCTCGGCGTACGCGCGGTGATTGCGGAGAGTTATGAACGGATTCACCGGAGCAATCTCGTCGGGATGGGCGTTCTTCCCCTGCAGTTCCGGGACGGCGAATCGGCGGAGACCCTCGGGCTTGACGGAAGCGAGGAGTATGCAATTGCCGTCGATGACTCGTTGCAGCCGGGCCAGACGGTAACCGTTACCGCCACCGGGGCGGAGGGAAAGGCGGTGCGGTTTGAGACGCTTTGCCGAATCGATACACCGGTAGAGGTCGAGTACTACCGGAACGGCGGCATTCTCCACACGGTGCTCCGCAAGTTCGTGGCGTAACGGGCTTGTGCCGTAACCGCGCGTCGCCCGGGGGCGCGTCCGCGGTCTACCGGCGCGTTAAAAGGTGGTGCCAGGTGATGCCGTCACCCGCCCCGGCGGGAGAGGTCACGCGGCACCCCATTATCTGGTCCCAGTAGCGCGGGTGAAGTCCCGGCTGGAGTTCTTTCTCCGTGCGGAGTATCGCGCAGTTCTCCTTCGAGATCGTTGCGCCGGCCTCGATATCCACCAGAGCGTGGATGGACCGGTTGGTCCGCCCGTAGTTGCCCCTTTCGCAGGCGGCTACGCGTTTGATTCCATCTCCCAGTACCGCCTTGACCGTGTCCTTGCCGTACCTAACCGTTATCTCATCAAGGATACGATCGCGTCCCGCCGGCAGGCTCTCGGCCGCTGCGTGTACGCTCCGAACGAGGAGGGCAAAGCGGTCCGGGGTGAGCGCCACCGGATCGTCCAGACCATCGGCGGCATTTGAAAGCGTCAGGTGCTTCTCTATGACCGCGGCACCTTGAAGCGTCGCCAACATCGGTACCAGTTCCGCATCGAGGGAGTGGTCGGAGACACCAACCGGTACGCCCAGGGTACCGCGCAGACTGGAGACAACCCTCAGGTTGTACTGTTCCGGCGGCGCCGGGTAGGCGGTGACGCAATGGAGGAGGGTGACGCTATCTGCAGATTCAAGGGCGGTGAGCGCTTCGTGGATGTCCGCCAAAGTTGAAACACCCGTCGAAAGCAGCACCGGAACGCCGTAGGTGGCGATCTCCCGGAGCAGCGGTATGTGGGACAGTTCGGGACTGGCGATCTTGATCTCCCGGGGATCGAGGCGTCGCAGCATTTGCGCGCCGGTACTCCCGAAGACCGACGCCAGGAAGGTCACTCCCGCCGATTCACACGCTTCGCTCAGGCGCCGGTAGAAAACGATATCCCGCTCGAGCATGGAAAAGCGGCTGTACAGGTCAACGGAACCGCCCGGAAGGGAAACGGACCCCGTTCGCGGATGGAGAATCTCGTCCGCTAGGACGATCTGGGTTTTGACGGTATCCGCCCCTGCCCGGGCCGCGGCGTCCACCAGTTTTAGGGCGTGGTCGATGCTTCCGCCGTGGGAGGTCCCGATCTCCGCGATTATTCGCGGGGGACGATTTACAACCGTTTGTCTATCCTCGCAAAGCCGGTGTAGGGTGCGAGCGCTTCCGGGATGGCCACCGATCCGTCGGCGCGCTGGTGGTTTTCGAGGATCGCGATGATCGCCCGCGACACGGCAACCGCGGTACCGTTCAAAAGGTGAACAAAACCGCGTTCCTTACGACCCTCCACGGTTTGCGTGTAGCGGATGCCCAGGCGGCGACTCTGGTAGTCGGTGCAGTTCGAAGCGCTCGTTACTTCTCCCCACTCACCGCCGTCGCCGCGCCCCGGCATCCACGCTTCGATATCGAACTTACGGTATGCGGGACCACCGAGATCACCGGAGCCGATGTCAACCACGCGGAAGGGAATTTCCAGGCGTTCAAAGATCTCCTTCTCGATTCCTACCATCTGCGCGTGGATCTCTTCCGACTGATCAGGCATGGCGTATACGAACATCTCCACCTTGCTGAACTGGTGAACCCGGTAGAGACCGCGGGAAAACTGACCGGCGGACCCCGCCTCGCGCCGGAAGCAGTGCGAAAGGCCCGCCAGGCGAACGGGAAGGTCGTCGGAAGAGAAGGTGTGTCCCGCGTGATACCCGCCCAGGGTGATCTCCGCCGTGCCCACCAGGCACGCGTTCTCACCTTCCAGGGCGTATATGTTTGACTCGGGGCCTCGCGGCGAGAATCCGATGCCGCTGACGATCTCGGTCTTCGCGATATCTGGAGTAATCGTGGGCGTAAATCCGTGGGATTGCACGATGTCGAGGGCGAACCGTGAGAGGGCTAACTCCAGGAAGACCGCTTCGTTCTTTAGGTAGTAGAACTTGGGCCCGGAGACGCGTGCGGCGGTTTCGAAATCGACCAGATCCAGATCGGTAGCGATTTCCACGTGATCCCGTGGCTGGAAGGCGAACGCAGTCGGCGTTCCTAGGACCTCAACGACGCGGTTCGCGCTTTCCCCGGGACCAATGGGCGCGTCCGGGTGCGTCATGTTGGGAAGGCGCGCCGCCTGGGTGTCGAGTTCTCCCTTGACACGGGTGAGCTCTTCCTCAAGGCGTGTGATCTCTTCCTTGATCCGCCGTCCTTCGTCGATGAGCCGGGACCGCTCCTCCGGTTCGAGTTTGGCCTTCATAGCGCGGGCGTTGTCGTTGCGCTCTGTGCGCAGCGTTTCCACGCGCTGAATAAGATCGTTGCGGCTATCGTAGAGGGCGATAACGGCGTCTACATCGACGTCCACGGCGCGATCGGCGGCGTTTTTCCGAACCGCGTCCGCGTTGGCACGAACGTACTTGAGGTCAAGCATGGCGCTATAGTACCGGTCGCCCGTTCAGGTATCAAGTTCGCGCGATCTTCGCGCTGCAGCTGCCACCGCTTCATGGACCGCGTGGTTAAAGCGGTGCCGGTCAAGGGCGGCAATTCCCGCCACGGTGGTTCCCCCGGGGGAACAGACCCGCGCCACCATCTCGTCCGGGTGCACACCGGTGTGATCGAGAAGCTGCGCGCCGGAGGAAACCACGGAAATCGCCCCCTGCAGCGCCTGGTCGTAGGGGAGCCCTTCGCGGACCGCCGCCATCGCCATTGCGTTGATAAAGCGAAAGACGTAGGCGATGCCGCTGCCGGAAAGGGCGGTCACCGCGTGCATCAGGCGTTCAGGGACTTCCAGAACGGTTCCGAGCGCGCTCGCCACGCTCCGGGCGCCCGCTACGAGATCGTCGTCCGCGCCGTCCGGGAGGGTAAGCCCCACCGTTGCCTGCGCGATCTCAGCGGCGAGGTTGGGCATGATCCGCGCCACACGCCGAGAACCGGTCGTATCCCGGATCGTGGCGATCGACGTTCCCGCCAACACGCTGACCACGGCATCGTGCGCGTCGAACGCACCCGAAAGGTCGTCAAGATCCTGCGGTTTGATTGCGAGGATCGCGATATCCGCCCAATCGGCGGCCGCGGCGGCGTCGGTGACAAAATCGCGGGCACCGAGTTGCGTCGTTGCCCGTGCCCGGCGCTCCTCGTAGCGGTCGACAACACCGATTTCGACTACCGCGGTGCGACGGATCGCGGCGGCGACGGCGGAACCCATAAACCCGACTCCGATACAGGCAACTCGTTTCATAGTACTCCTCTCGTTGCAGCGATCATACAAGCCCGTCCAGGCCGCCCCGGGTGAGCACTGAATAGACGACCACCGCCACGGCGTTGGACAGGTTGATGGACCGTTGGCGTTCACGCATGGGAATACGATAAACGTGGGGGTTTACTTGCTCAAGTATCGCTTCCGGAAGCCCCCGTGTCTCGGGCCCAAAAAGCAGAAAGGTGTCACGCTCAACGGGTATTTCCGTGTGGAACCTGTTGCCACGCGTGCTGAGGGCGCAGAGGCGGGTGGGTCGGGCGGTGTCACGGAACGTATCAAACGTGGGGTGCACGGAAAGGTCGACCTCCGGCCAATAATCGAGTCCGGCCCGGCGAAGGTGGCGATCATCCAGGGAGAAGCCCAGAGGTTCTATCAGATGCAGTGCCGCGCCTGTGGCTGCGCAGGTCCGGGCGATATTCCCGGCATTCGGCGGGATCTCCGGTTCGAAGAGGACCACGTGGATCATCGTGCAAAGGTCGCCCGCAGGATTTCCTGAATCGCGATCGCCCCCAGGCCGGCCAAGACGTACCGGCCGCGACGGAACAGGCGCTGGTCACTCCCGTACTCGCCGGCATCGCGAACTGCAAGCACCCGGGCGCGCCGGGCCGGCGTGGAGGCAAGCAGGACAAGAGCGCGCCGGAGCGCCACCACACGAACGCGAAACGGCCGGTTCCCGGCGCGGACACGGGCGGCGATGAGGGTGCCCCGGAGAATCGACTCTACCTCCGGGAGAACCTCGAAGAACGACGCCATGACCTCTCCGAGCGTTTTCAGCATCGGTATCCGCGTACGCCCGGTAAGGGTCCGAATGCAGGCCCGGATTCGGGCGGGGCCCACCAGACGATAGAACCAGATCGCCGCTGCGACCATGGCAAAGAGCGTCACTCCGAGCCGTACACCTGCCGGCGTACCGGAGCCCATGAGGACGCCCCCGAGCGTAACGAACCCGGCCCAGATGAGAACGGGTACACCGGCAAGGACCACCGACCGGAGGGAAGCGAGTCGTACCGCGCCGGAAACGGCAATGCACGCGGCAACCACGCGTACCGGCAGAGGTGAACGCAGAAGAAACACCTGGAACAGCAGAAACGTAAGGAGTATAGAGCCGGTTGCGTCGCGGGGCGCAAGCGATGTTGCCGAGTCTCCCGTGAAGATGCTCCGCGTTACCACGGCTCCAACCCGTTTTCCCGAGTGATGTGGGGAATTGCCGCCTCCGGCCGTCCGTCGAAGACCGCGGTTCCGTTCACCAGGATGAGCACCTCATCGGCGATGCCCCAGAACATCCGGTAATTGTGGGTGGCGATCACCAAGCCCATTCCCGATTGCGCCTGTTCGGTCAGGTGTTCCACGAAGAACGTCCGGCCGCAATAGTCGAGTTCGAGCAGAGGTTCATCCAGGAAGAGGATATCCGGCGAAGCGATCGTTGCAGCCGCAAGAACGAGGCGCTGCTGAAAACCGCCCGAAAGCGATTGCGGCGAACGGTCGAGCCACGGTTCCAACCCGAATCGTTTTGCCGCGGCGGCGATGCGCCCCGGCCACTCCGGGGCGTCCACGCCGCCGGCGGCGAGACTGATCTGGAGATCATCGCGAACCGTTTCGCCAAGGATCTGGTTGGCCCCGCGCTGAAAGACGGTGGTGGTCCGCCTGCGCATCTGCCGTTCCGATTGCTGCAGGGGGCGGCCGTTCCAGGTGACGCGCCCCTCGGTTGGTTCAATCAGTCCCAAGGCACTCAAGAGGAGGACCGATTTCCCGCTGCCGTTGGCCCCCAGGACCAAGCGCACCCGGCTGCGGGCAAAGGCGGTCGATATTGGCTGGAGGACGCGGACGCCCCCGAGGTCGAGAGCTACGCCGTCGAGCGCAAGGTTCGCCACGTTTCCTCTGGAAGAGCCCGTACCAGCAGTACCGCCACGATTCCCTTGGCGATATCGCCGGGGAGAAATGGGACCATCCCGGCTACCAGAGCCGCCCGTGCCGGTAGGGACGCGACCCGGGCGAGCCAGGGGACGCCGAACGCGTAGGTAACAACGATTGCGGAAGCCACGGCCGTCACAGTGCGCCAGAGCACGCGGCGTTCTCCGGCCACCAGGCTCGTTAGAGGTGCCGCTACGGCGAAGCCTAAGAGGTAGCCGCCGGTGGGGCCGGCGAAATGGGCCAGACCACCCGAGGCGCCGGAGAGAATGGGAAGTCCAATCGCGCCGAGCACCAGGTACGCGGCTACCGAAAGGAATGCCCACACCGGCGGAAGAAGCAGCCCCGCCAGGATGACAAACAGGTTTTGAAGGACTATCGGCGCCGGCGAGAAGGGTATGGGAATCGAAAGGAAGGCCCCCACCGCAATTAGCGCCGCGAGCATTCCCGCGGCGTAGACGCGCGTGGTCCGGCGAAATGAACCGGTCAAATCGAGGTAACGGCTGCGATCGCCCCGGAATAGTCCGGTTCCTGCGCGATCTCGGGCACCTGTTCGGTGTACACGACCCTGTTGTTCTCGTCGGCCACGACAACCGCGCGACTGAGCAGCCCCGCCAACGGTCCGTCAACGAGTTCAACACCGTAGTCGCGGCCAAAGTCCCGCGTGCGGAGTTGGCTGAGGGTGATCACGTTTTCTACACCTTCACTCTTGCAGAAGCGGTCCGTTGCGAAGGGAAGGTCCGCGCTGATATTGATACAGACGGTGTTGTCCAGTTCCGACACCTTCTTGTCGAACGCTCGCGCACTGGCGGCGCAAATCCCCGTATCGAGACTGGGGGTGATATTCAGGATTTTCTTCTTCCCGGCGAAATCCGCGAGACTCTTGTCCTGCAGGTCGGAATCAGTCAGCACGAAGTCCGGAAGCGTTGAGCCTTTTGCCGGAAGGTCTCCGGAGGTGTGTACCGGAGCGCCTTTCAAGGTGATGGTTGCCATGTATGAACTCCTTACCGCGAAAAATAATAATCGAATCGGCGTTGTGTCTATACGGCCGCGGCGCGATCTGCACCGCCTTCGCTCAGGGACATGATAGACGGGATCGCGCGAATGCACTTGGTGACTTTCCGGAGATCTTGGCGGCGTTCGATCTCGAGCGTGAAGAGCGCCTCCAGGTTGCCCGACGGTTCCTCGTCCACGCGTCCCTCGATAAGGTGCCCGCCGAACTTTCGGACCGCTCCTTCGATCTCGCTGAACAGATCGTTCGTCGGCCGCGACCGTACACGGTACCGCTTGGTCGTTTTCGGGGATACGGTCTCCCATTCGACATCGATCAGACGCTCTTCCACCTCGGCGATACTGCTCAGGTTCCGGCAGTTCCGACGGTGGATGATGATCCCGCGTCCCCGCGAGACGTATCCGACGATCTCGTCACCGGTCCGCGGCTTGCAGCACTGGGCAAAACGAATCATCATGTTCCGTTCGTCGCCGACGCGCACCGCCACCTTGTGCCGGTCGAGAATCTCCGATGTCTCGTTCGAGACCGGGCGGGGTTCCGCCTGCACCGGCGGTTCGGGCTGTTTACGCGCGATTATGCTCTGATTGATGATCAACGTTTCGTCGTGCTTGTTGAGCCAGTTTCGAATCTTGTTGCGTGCCCGGGACGTCCGGGCGTACCGAAGCCAGTTGACGTGTGGTTTCGCGTTGGGGCTGGTGAGAATTTCGATTACCTGAGTATTCTTCAGCGGTTCCCGTAGGGGAACGATACTCCCGTCCGCCTTGGCGCCGTTGGTGTGGTTCCCGACTTCCGTGTGGATGTGGTAGGCGAAATCGATGGCGGTCGCGCCCTTGGGAAGCTGGATTGCGTCACCTTTGGGAGTGAAGACGTAGATGGAATCGCGCAGGATTTCGCGCTTGATCTCTTCGAGGAACTCGCCGGAGGTGATGCGTGCGTCCGTGAGGCCGCGAACCTGATTGACGATAGCGATATCCTGCGGGAGGGCTCGACCGGAGAGCGACCGTTGTTTGTAGAGCCAGTGCGCGGCGACACCGAACTCCGCCGTGTTGTGCATGGACCGGGTTCGGATCTGTATTTCGATTATTTTCCCCTCGAAACACAGCACCGTTGTGTGAAGACTCTGGTACTGGTTGGTCTTGGCCATCGCGATGTAGTCCTTGAAGCGACCTTCAATGGGCGGCCACAGGCGGTGTACGAGTCCCAGCACCTGGTAGCACTCGTTTGTCGTGTCCACAAGAAGGCGAATGCCGAGCAAATCGTAAATTTCGTCCAGGTCTTTCCCGAGCTTCTTCATCTTCTGGTAGATCGAGAAGAAGTGTTTCGCCCGGGCGGTTACTTCAATTGAAAGCCCCTCCTCCCGTGCGGCGGCGTCGATCGCATCCTTCACGCGCTGGAGGTAACCGGCGCGCTGCGTTTTTTTCTCCGCCACGTACTCCTTGATCGTCCGATAGGCGTTTGCGTTGACGTGCTTGAGCGCCAGGTCCTCCAATTCATCCTTCATCCAACTGATTCCCAGGCGTCCCGCCAGGGGAGCGTAGATGTCCAACGTCTCCTGGGCGATCTCCCGGCGGCGTTGGGAATCGGGTTTGTAATCGAGGGTGCGCATGTTGTGCAGTTTGTCCGCCAGCTTGATCAGGATCACCCGAATATCCTTCACCATGGCGAGCAACATCTTTCGAATCGTCTCAGATTCCTGCACCGACTTGTGCTTCGCCTTGACGATCGAAATTTTCGTTACGCCGTTGACGAGGTTTTCCACCTCTTTGCCGAACTCACGGCGGAGTTCGCTCCTGCTGAGACGCGTGTCCTCGAGACAATCGTGGAGAAGCGCGGCACGGATCGTGTCCTGGTCGAGGCGAACGCCTATCAGGATCTCCGCAACCTGGAGGGGGTGGGTGAAGTAGGGTTCACCGCTTTCCCGGGCTTGGCCGGCGTGCAGTTTGCGTGCTCGATTGGCGGCTGAGACAATCAGCTTCTGATCTTCCGTGGAATAATCGGAGATCGCCTCTTCGAGTTCACGAATCGTGGTCAGTGCCACCGAATACCTCTCCTGCAACGACGCGATCGGCGCCGGACAAATCCTGGTAGGAGTATACGTCCTGGAATCCACCTTCGTACATCACGGACATGAGCCGTTCCACCTGGTTCGGCGCGCACTCTACCAGAAGCGTTCCCCCGGGGTTAATCGTAGCCGGAGCTCCCCGGGCGAGCCGCTGCAACATCTCAAACCCGTCGGCGCCACCGTCAAGAGCGTTCGGCGGCTCTCCCCAGCCCTTTGACAGTACATTCCGTGTCTCGGAGGAGGAGAGGTAGGGCGGATTAGCCGTGACAACGTCGAATCGACGCGGCGGATGGAGGAGTCCCAGGTCGGAAACCCACGCATCAAGATCGTAACCCAGGAGCGACCGGGCGTTATCGAGGGCCACCTCAAGCGCCGCGGAACTGATATCGGACATTGAGACGGAGTACGCATCCCGGTGAAGCTCGGCCGCCAATGAAACCGCGACACACCCCGACCCGGTGCACAGGTCGTGAATCGTGACGCTCCGCATAAGCGCGGCGGCTCGCTTTTCGGCCGCCTCCAGCGCCCGTTCAACCAGCAATTCCGTTTCCGGACGGGGGATCAGGACCGCCGGGTTCACGGCGAAGAGACGGCCGTAGAACTCGCGGCTTCCCGTGATGTAGGCCACCGGCACACCGGCGGCCCGTTTTCCGATCGCCTCGTCGAGTCGTACCGCGGCGTCAGATTCAAGAACGGCGTCGAGCGGACGTGACAATTCCGCCAGGAGGCGTTCCCGGCGGATTCCCGAGGCCCACTCCGTCAATACGATAGTATCAAGCCACGAGGAGTCCGATCCGATCCGACCCTCCGCCTCGACGATGAACTCACGAAGCGTCACGGCAACTCAGTTCTGGAGCTTCTCGTGGCTGGACTGGATTTTCAACGCCTCAATGACTTCGTCGAGTTCTCCCTGCAGGACCGACTCGAGCCGGTAGAGCGTCAGGTTGATTCGATGATCGGAGATTCGATTCTGAGGAAAATTGTACGTGCGAATCCGTTCGCTCCGGTCGCCGCTGCCTACCTGGCTGCGGCGCTCGGCCGCCATCTCCTCCTGGCGCTTTCGTTCTTCCAGTTCGAAGAGTCGCGCCTTGAGGACGCGCAGGGCCTTTGCCTTGTTCTTGTGCTGGCTTTTTTCGTCCTGGCAGCTCACCACAAGGCCGGTCGGGATGTGGGTAACCCGGACGGCGGAATCGGTCGTGTTGACGCTCTGTCCCCCCGGTCCCGACGAGCGAAACACGTCGATGCGCAACTCCTCCGTGCGGATCTCGACATCGGTCTCTTCCGCTTCCGGCAGCACGGCGACGGTTACCGCCGAGGTATGGATGCGACCCCCGCTCTCCGTCGTCGGTACCCGTTGTACGCGGTGCACGCCGCTCTCGAATTTGAGGGAACTGTAGACGTCCTTGCCGCTGATCGAGTAGATCACCTCTTTGAATCCCCCGATCTCTGTGGCGTTGGATTCGATAATCTCCGTACGCCACCCCATCTTTTCTGCGAACCGCTGGTACATCCGGTAGAGGTCCGCGGCAAAGAGCGCTGCCTCGTCCCCGCCGGTGCCGGCGCGCACCTCCATAATGATGTTCTTCTGATCGAGGGGGTCCGGCGGGACCAGCAGCACCTGAATCCGCTTCTCCAGTGTTTCGATCGTGGCGGTCAACGACTCGACCTCGGTCCGGGCGAGTTCAACTATCTCTTCGTCTTCCTCGGCCCGGGCCATCTCCTCACTGTCGGCGCGCGCTTCCCGGGCCGCGGTGAGTTCACCCCAGGCGGTGAGTACCTCCGTGACGCGGGCGTGTTCGCGCAACACCTCCGCGGCGTGCCCCTGGTCGCGGTGGAGGTCGGGATCCGCAACGAGCGTATCCAATTCTGCGGCCCGCTTTTTGATCCGTTCGATACGTTCTTCCACTAGGACGCCCTCTTTCCGGATGAGTAGAAACCGAAGATGCTGCCGACGACGCCGCCGATGATATGGGCGAACTGCGCGACCGAGTCGTTTCTCAGGGAGTTCGCGACCTCCTGAGTCAGGTAGAGGATGACGATCAGGATAAACGTCAAGGGAATCTCGCCCTGGCGAATATTGGTAAATGAGACGAGAAGGATCATCATAAACACCACGCCGCTCGCTCCGAGTAGACCCGTCTGCAGGAACACAACGTTGACGAGGCCCGTAACGATCGCGGTGACGGCCATCATAAAGAGCAGGCGCCCCGGGCCGTACTTCTCTTCGAGAATGGGGCCGAGGAGGAGAACAAAGGCAAAATTACCCATCAAATGCGCCCAGTTGTGATGACCAATGACGTGGGTAAAGAGCCGAACGTAGTCGAGCGGCGCGACTATACTCATCGTTCCCCGTACCACAAAGAGGTTTCCAATGAGGTGCGGCGCAACCGTCTGGTCCAGTACCAGAACCAGGGACGAGACGAGCGCAAAGGTCAGGGTAGCCGGGGCGTTGTATCGAACGCGCATGTGTGCACCCTATTGGCGCCTCCGAACGGTGTCAAGGTAGCCTCACAGGTGTTCAGGACCTCTCGGTATGGACGGAGGGTGATGAGACCTCCGACGACGTTGGGCTTATCAAGACGCCGGGCGGTTCTCGTTGTAGAGCGCAGTTGGCTGGTTGGATTTGAATGGCACCGGTCGCGCCCGGAAGGAAGAGCAAAACGCGTCTCTGCAGCGCAGCGAAGCCAAGCGTTTTGTTCTTCCTTCAGGTGGCAGTCACGACGAGAATCGTGCGCCGGTCATCGGATTTCCACAACGAGAACCGCTTCACAGGTGTTACCTTTTGCCGATTCCGTTGTTTATTAAGTGAGTCAGCATGTTTTTGCCTGTGCCCGTCGAGGTTGCCTCCTTTCCTCGGCGGGCTTTTTTTATGGTTACAGTTGAAAAATGGGTGTATAGCGCGCCCCGGCGGGCGTCAGTTCGCTTCCGACCAGTGAAAGACCGCTCAAGGGAATACTCTCCGGAGGCACGATGGAAGAGCAAAAGGTCCAGTCCACACTTCGTGACCCGCGCCGCACGTAGGCGAGCGTCACGTGAGGGCGAAACGCCTTGCGATCAAACGGGAGACCTCTCTCCTCGCATTCGGCGATGATACCCGCCCGCAACGACCGAATCGGCCCGGTCCCATCTTCGATGTGCAGGGCGAGGACCCGCGGTTTGCGCCCGTTCGGGAATGGCCCCACGGAACGCGTGACAAGGCTGCTCGGAACGGGGTGGTTCGCGGCGGCGCGCTCAAGGGCGTCGCGATACCGCCGGGCATCATGGGTTTCGCCCACAAAGAGCAGGGTCATGTGCACGTTTTCCTGAGGAACCCACCGCAGATCCGGCACCGCGGCGGATGCGCGCAGGTCGGAGAGCCAGGTCGCAAACGAATCGTGCCTGGGGAAGAGCGCAACAAAGAGACGCACGGGAGTGTATATTAGCACGGGATGACTATTCAGGAACTGGAAGCGCTGATCGCGTACCACCAGGATCTCTACTACAACGGCGTGCCGGAGATCAGCGATGCGGAGTTTGATCTGCTCTGGGATGAGCTCCGTGATCGCGCACCGGAGAGCCCGGTCTTTTCCCGGGTCGGTGCGGACGAATCACCGGCCTTTTCGAAACGGGCGCACCTCATCCCGATGAACAGCCAGGAAAAGGCTTCGAGCGCCGATGAGTTCCTTCAGTGGGCCGAAAAAATCGGGCACGAGACGCTCCTCGTCCAGTACAAGCTCGACGGCGCCAGCATCGAACTCCAGTACGAGCAGGGGCACCTCCAGCACGCGGTGACGCGGGGCGACGGAAACGTAGGGGACGACATAACCGCAAACGCCCGTCGGATGGCGGGGGTGGTGGCCGAGGTGGGTGACTCCTTTTCCGGCGCTGTTCGGGGTGAAGTCATCATGACCCACGACATCCATTCCCGGTACTACTCCGACAAGGCAAACTGTCGGAACGCCGCAAACGGCTTGATGCGTAGAAAAGACGGCGCAGGCAGCGAGCACTTGAGTGTCCTGGTATACGACGCGTTCCGTACAGAAGGGGCCTTCCCTGACGAAAGGGCAAAACTGGAATGGCTTTCTCGCAACGGTTTTCATACGGCGGAATGCAGGGAGTTCCTCAATCCCGGCGACGTCGTGGAGTACCGCGATTCGGTTGCAGCGATCCGGGGGTCCCTTGGGTACGACATCGACGGCTTGGTGGTAAAGGGAAACGAGATTGACCTGACCGACATGCGACGCGCCAGGCCTCAGAAGCAGATCGCCTTCAAGTTCGCCCGGCAGGAGGCGCTCACCCGCCTCATAGAGGTCGAATGGAGTGAATCGGGCCATCTCTATACACCGGTGGCCATCGTTGAACCGGTGCGAATCGCCGGGACCACCGTTCGACGGGCCAGCCTGGTCCATCCGGACCTCATAGCTGAACTGGGCCTCAAGATCGGGGCCGAAGTCGTGATCAGCAAACGGGGCGATATCATACCCAAGGTGGAATCGGTAGTACACGTACCCGAGGGGGCGGCGTCGATCGTTCCTCCCGACGTGTGTTCAACCTGCGGTTCACCGGTCACGAACGAAGGCAATCGTGTCTACTGTCCCAATCCCGAGTGCCCCCGGCGTCGGTATCACCGTGTTCACCGCTGGATCGTTGTCCTGGAGGTACGCGACTTCGGAGACGCGCTCCTGCGGAAACTTTTCGACAGCGGGCGTGTACAGAACATCGCGGACCTCTATCGCCTGACGGTAGAAGAGATGGTGACCTTCGAGGGGGTCGGGGAGAAGAGCGCCCGTAAGATCCTGGACAACCTCGCAGGGGCGAGCGAAATCGGACTGCCCCGGTTTGTGGCCGGCTTCGACATCGACGGCGTGGCTCAGCTCACCGTTGAGAAACTCGTGGAAGGCGGGTTTGGTACAATTCAACGCCTCTTTGAAGCTACCGCGGAGGAGCTTGCCGCCGTAAAGGGGATTGGCCCGGTGAAAGCGGAAGTGATCAGGGAGGGCCTACTATCGCTTCGGGGAGAGATGGAAGGACTCATCGACGCCGGGTACGTGACGCTTCTCGCCTCCGATACGGAGGACAAACCGATGGCCGGCATCAGTTTCTGTTTCACCGGCTCCCTAGAGCGAGCCAAACGGAGCGATGCGGAGTCGCTCGTCCGGCGCCTGGGAGGCGAAACGAAGAGTTCGGTAACCGCGGGGCTCTCCTATCTGGTAACCAATTCTCCGGAATCGGGCTCGTCCAAAAACCGCCGGGCCCGAGAACTGGAGGTTCCCGTGATCGACGAAGATGCGTTTTGGCGGCTGGTTGATGGTTTGGCCCCTGGCAGCTATGATTTTGATCGATGAGCGACCGATTACGGGAACGCATTGAGGACTTCTATCTCCCAAAACAGCTCGTCGATGCGATACTCGAATTCGGCGGCATCCCGGAAGACAGCGAAGAAGTAGATATCGGGATCGGGTTCATAGACATTGCCGACTACACGTTCCTGTCCAAATTCCTGACGCCGAAGGAAAACCAGCTCGTCCTGAACGGGCTGTACACCGCGTTCAACAGCGTTCTCCGAAAACACGGCGGATACCTGAACAAAATCGAGGGCGATTCCCTCATGTTTCACTACGGGGGACTGATCGATCCGAAAGTTCGGAACAGCGAGGATCCGGCGGAAACGCGCCTCTATATCGCGCGGGAGCTCTTTTATACGTGCGTGGAGATGCAGCGCGTGGCGGTCCGTTTCAACCAGGCGGATTCGCGTTTCCTCGACGATGCCGCCACACACACGGACAGGGCGGCCCTTGAACAGGCGTTCAAGATCGTTCAGCGTCTCAGGAGCGACTCGGAACTCTCTTCCACGATGACCGCCATGTTTCAGGTTCGCATCCGAATCGGCGCGAATCTGGGTGAGGTAACGATCGGGAACTTTGGACCCGAAGGGGCACGCCAGTGGGACGTCATAGGGCTCCCGGTGATCGACGCGAAACGGATGGAGTCAACGGCGCCGGTGGGCGGATTGCGGATCGCCGGTCCGTATTACGATATTCTTAAAGAGAACGGCATTGCCACCGAGTACTACGAGCGTTTCCGACGGGAAGCTGCCGCTCTGGGAAGTCGCTACGCCAAAATCCAGGAAGAAGAGGTCTTCAGCCAAAAACGCGTTGATCTCAAGGACAAGAAGAACGCAAGCTTTTGCACGTACAGCGTCCAGGTGAATCCGGAACTACCGGAACAGATCGCAAAGCAGTGTGTCGCTCTACTGGAACACGGGCGAATCGGGGCAAACATGATCGTCGAAATGATGGAGTACTATCGCGGGAACCAGTACGTCATAGAGGCGATCGAGGAAGCGCTCGTCGGGATCGGCATCCACTTCCGGCTGTCGAACAGTTTCGAGCTGATGTACCCAAAGCGCTATGAACAGATGGTGGCGGAAGCGAACGGCGACGCCCAGGCGGTAGAGCGCCGGCTCGCAGCGGATATCCCGATCTTTGAGTTAATGAATCGCCTGGGACGCTACCAGGACATCATAAAACAGAGTACCGCGGAACTGCCGGAGTTTATTCCCTACTCGGATTTTGTCCACTACGTTGACCTGGTCAGGACGGAACACATCAAGTACTACGAGTCAATCAAGTCGGAAATGGCCCAACGAGCTTACTTCTTCAACGTTGTCTACCCGATGGTGTTCGAGAGTTTTCGGGGGGCCATACTCGAGTATCAGGCTTCACAGGAAGAACTGGAAGTACTCGAAGGGTAAGCCCCGAACATGCGTCGCGCCGCCAGGTGGGCGCCGATGATATTCCGCGCCGGCGGACCTACGGTCAGTTCCGCAAGAGCTCCGGATACGTAGAGGTCCATTGTCCACTGCAGCGATTCGTCCACCAGGGGGAAGCCGTCCGGAGCGAGGCGCGCGCCGGTGGCACGCGCGATCTGCCGAATAAGTGCGCCCGCGGGTGGGGCGTCGGCAAATCCCGTGGCCAGTACCACTCGTTCAAAGGGGCCGTAACGGCCGCTTCTCCCGATTAGTTCGACCCGACCTGGTGCGTTGACTCTATCGACCACTTCGTCGCGGACCTCGGAAACGGCGCCGGCCCGGATCGCCGCCGTCAGGCGCTGCTCAGCGTCGGGGGGGACCGAGCCCGTTCGCCGGGCGGCCCGAATCAGCTCACGGCGGTCCCGGCACCTCCGTATGGCGGCAAAGCGTGGACCGCATCGCGGCCCGATATAGCCGGGGTCGCTGTCGAAGTAGTGCACCGTACGGGGGTCGCGGGTGATCAGTGTCGTCTTGCAGCCTCGCTCCGCCGCGGTAACGGCCAGCGTAACGGCGCCCAAGCCGCCGCCGACAATGGCCGCCGATGAGGCGGTCAAAAAGCGCGATACGTCAAAGCCGTCGTCATAGATATGGGGAATCGAGACGCCTCCGGCGGCCGCCCATTCGGGAACGCGGGGCGCCGGTTGTCCCGGGGCGAGAATGACGCGTTTCGCGGTCGCCTCGGTCGATTCACCACTGAGGACGTAGCCGCCGGAAACGGGAAAGACGGCACGAACCGATTCGACCCGGCGCGCCACGCGAGACCATGTGTCCGCCAGGACGGTGCGGGCGTGATCGTCAAACAGCTCTGCCGACGGCCGGTGATAGGGCAGGGTGAAGTCCGTTCGGCCCCGGGCTGTTGCGAATCGCCGGATCGTACGGAAATCGGTGTGCAAGCCGTGGCTCGCCGGCGATCGAAGATGGGTCATCATGATGTTCCGTGAGCGCCGCCGCCAAAGCGCCAAGGGCTCGCTGTGCGGGTCAAAAGCGACGATCGAACCGGGGGATATGCCGAGGTCCTCCACCATTGTCCGTACGAGGAACGATCCGTGGATGCCGGTTCCTACTATCGCCCATCCGAAGGGCGAGTCAGTCATCGCTCAGGGTCTGGCCAAAAGACTCCCAGGCGGAGTCTACCTGTTTCTGTGTGTATTCTTTGGATTTTGTCGGCGGCGCCGAGCGCGTCCTATGAGGGGCCGGGCGTCGAGACTGGGGGCGACGGCGGGGCCGTTCTCGTCGCTCGTCGCGCTCGAAATCGCGGTTTGATCGTGCCGGAGCGGGTTTTGGTATCACCGGTACGGGGAGCGCTTCGGAACGACCCGCAAAGAGCTTCTTCAGGTTTTTGTGTTTGCCGGTAATCCGCATCCATATACGCCTGATAATGGGCAGTTCGTCGAAGGCGGCGTCAAACACCTCTGTGAGGCGTATTCCGAACCACTGGTGGGGTCGCAACGGTTTCAAAGAGGCCGGGTCGAAATAGAGCGCCAGGCGATGTTTTATGTCTGCAACGGTCTTGACAAGCTTGTTTTTCTTGGCGTGGTAAATGAGCGCTTCCGCCAGAATCGCCGGTTTTTGCATAAGCGCGCCGATGAGGGGATCACGCTGGGCAACCTCGTTCGTGATCGATTCATCCAGGTTGTCAAGGCTGAAAAACACCGGATTCCCTTGGCTGCTCTTGAGCTGGCGCACCATGAGTGCCCGGTAGTGCGCCCTCAACGCCGGTTCCAGGTCCTTAAAACTCCCGATGAACGTCGGGAAGACGTTGTCCCGGTGAATGTACCGGTTGCTCATGAGGATCACTTCAGGCAGGGAATTGCGTTCACGCGCCTTGACGTATCGTTCGTAGAACTCTTCACGGAACCTCTCGAACTCATCGCCGTATTTCTCGCGCTGATTGTCCAAGACGCGCGTGACTTCCATCTGATCCACGAAAACATCGGGGTCCTCTTTGATGGCCAGTGCAACCGCTTTGAGGTCCAGATCGCGTTCCTCCCGCTCCTGTCTCTTCACGTTCGCGGCGTGGATCTGGCTCTCGACGAACCGGCGCAGCAGGGTAGCTGCGTGGAAGAACCCCGTTTCCACCGAAAGGTTGCGCGACGATATCAACTCCGTGCGATGTTCGTCGATCGTTTTGGTCAGTTCCAGCCAGAACGTGGGATCCTTCCCGGATACGAGCTTCTTTAGCTCCAGCAAACTGCTTCCGCGCAGTTTCGCGACCGCCCCGAGAAGATTGGGATTGGAGAAGTAGAAGCGCAGTTTGAGGATAGCAAAACTGACAAAGCTCTTGAGGTTGACCTGCGTAATCAGGAGAGCGTCCTCGTTGATCGCGGCTACGCGGAGGATCTTGTCGCTCTTCCTGCGTTCAGAGACGTATTCGGAAAGCGTCTCTACGTCTACCGGTTCAACGGACTCCCGCGGAATTCGCGATACTTCCTGCTGCACCACCGACTCCAAAGGCATGGAGTTCATCAGCGACTCATGGAGGTCCGTGAAGTACTCGTCAACGAGGGCCGTGAAGAACTCCGTGCTGTTCTGGGTAGCCAGGACGATGTGGTCCGGCAAACGCCTCTCCTCGACCATCTTTGTTCGGAGAACGCCGATCCGTTCGCGCCGGAGTTTGTTGATGAGCGAGACGATTTCAGAATTGCCGGAACTGTCTACCCCGGACATGGCGGAGAAACGGGTAAACGGGATCTTTTCCTGCCAGGCCCGGCACAACTGTCGGAACAGTTCGCGTTCGCCCGGCGAGAAGTTCCCCAGTTGCGAGAGAAACGATTCGCGCTGCTTGTCGTCGTACGTAACAAAGTCAGGTGTCATCGCACCATATCCCGGTAATAATAGTATAGGCCCATGATACACCGAATCAAACGAAATACGGAGTGCACAGTGGACCAATACACGAACTGAGCGCGCGTAACGCTCTTACGCGGCGGCTTCGAAGCGGACCCGTACGCGCTGGACCCCAAAGGCGAGAGCGTACACTACCGCGCCGATCAGGAAGAAGAGCACGTAGTTGGCCGATTCGAGACCAAGTAGGTTCGCGGCGCGATCGGGAAGGAAGAAGATGAACGAAGCCAGTAGGAACAGGGGTATGTCGTACCACTTGTTCCGGGTGATTCCCCATCCTTGCACCGCGTTCGTGAAGGCGAGCATGCCGCCGATCGCGGCGACAAAAACGAGCAGCCCCAGGCCCCAGTTATCAACTCCAATCAGAAGCAGCATCGGGTTAAAGACGAACATAAAGGGGATAACCGCGGTTCTGAGATCGTAGATAAAGCCCTTGATACCCGTTGGGATCGGGTCGGACTTCGCGATGGCCGCCGCGGCGTAGGCGGCGAGCCCAACCGGCGGTGTGTCGTCGGCGAGAATTCCGAAGTAGAAGCAGAAGAGGTGCGCGGCGATGGCGGGTATGATCAAACCGATACCGGCGCCCAGTTGGAGTATCACCGGTACGGTGATCGACGCCATGACGATGTACGTGGCCGTCGTGGGCAGCCCCATGCCGATGATCAGGCTCACGATCGCTGTGATTCCCAGTAGGAGAAAGACGTTGCCCCGAGCAAGCGTTTCGACGATCTGAACGATCATCGAACCGATTCCCATGTTGACGATGCCCACGATGATACCCGCCGTGGCCGTCGCCAATGCCACGGGGAGCATATTTTTGCTGCCCGCGATCAACCCCCGACCGGTCTGCAGCACCACGCCCTTCCACGTGTCGAGAAGCGACCGTTTGGCACGGAACGCAATCCAGGTCTCCCGCACAAGGTAGATCGCCAGCAGGGTGAGGATCGCGTTGAAGACCGCCAAGTTTGGGGATCGTCGCAGAACGGCAAGTTCCCATATGAGCATCATCAGGGGAATCAAATGGTGGTAGCCCCGGGCCAACACAGAGGAAAACCGGGGAACGTCCTCCGGCGGCAGCCCGCGGAGATCGAGTTTGCTCGCTTCCAGGTGCGTGATGTAGAAAAGCGCGATGTAACTCACAACGGCGGGTACGATTGCCGCCCGGATAACGTCGAAATAGGACATCGCCAGGTACTCGGCGATAATAAAGGCGGCGGCACCCATAATCGGCGGCATGAGCTGACCGTTGGTGCTCGCCGCAACCTCGGTGGCCGCTGCAGTTTTTCCCGGGTAGCCCACCTTCTTCATCAGGGGAATCGTAAACGTTCCCGTGGTAACCACGTTGGCGATGCTGGAGCCGCTGACAAGCCCGGTGAAGCCGCTTGAGACGACGGCCGCTTTTGCCGGCCCCCCCTTGAAGCGGCCCAGAAGTGAAATGGCGAGGTCGTTAAAAAACTGGCCCGCGCCAAAACGCTCGAGCATTGCACCGAAAAGAACAAAGAGGTATACGGTTCGCGCCGAAACATCGAGGGGTATCCCGTAGATACCCTCCGTGGATAGAACGATCTGGCTGATGTACTTGGTGACGCTCACGCCCCGAAAGGCGAGGATGCCCGGCATGTAGGGCCCGAAAAAGGCGTAGATCGTGAACAGGACGGCGATGACCACCATTGGAATACCGATGCCGCGCCGTGATGCGTCAAAGAGCAGAACGATGAGGAACACGCTCAATACGACGTCGCGCGAAATGGGCATTCCAAGGCGCGTGGTAATTCCCTGCCAATCGAGCACGATGTAGAGGGCCGCAAAGGCACCGGCGATCGCGATGAGATAGTCGATCGCGGGGGTCCGTACCGTGGAGTGAAGGAACGGAATTTCCCGCGTGTTCTTTTTAGTGAAGGGTACCCCCAGGAATACGAGCGCCATGGCAAACGCCAGGTGGATCGCCCTGATGGTTACGCTGTCGAGAATGACAAAACGGGGCAGGGAGAGCTGGAAGAGTGCCCAGGCGAGACTCAGAATAACGATGACGGTGTTGTGGAAACCCGGTGCCGACCGGGTTACGCCCGTTTCCTGGTCTAGGAACTGTTCGTACTCGTTGTTCTTGTCAGACATCTACACCACGGTCCTTTGGTCGGCCTGATAAAAAAAACCGGACCGGCCGCCACGCCGGTCCGGTCGCTAATCTACGCTCCGGTTATGGAAGCAGCTCGGGGTTGATCATTCCGATCATACCCGCTTCTTCGTAGTAACGGATCGCTCCGTCGTGGAGCGGCGCCGAAAGGCCCTGGAGCATGCTTTCCGGGGTAAGCACCTGATACGCCGGGTGGAGCGACTTGAAGTCCTCAAAGTTCTCGAAAACCTCTTTGGTAATCGCGTAGACCACGTCTTCCGGAACCGATGCCGCGGTTACCAGGGTAGCCTTTACGCCGAATGTCCGGGCATCGGCGGTATTTGCGGACTGCGGGTACAGCGCGGCCGGAATCGAAGCGGGCGCGTAGTAGGGAAGCCGCGAGAGCAGATCGTCGATACCGGGACCGGTGATGTCAAGGATTTTCACGGGGATGCGGCCGCTTGTCGCTTCCAGGATATTTCCGTTGGGATGGCCCACGGTGTAGAAGAACGCGTCCAACCGACCGTCCTGCAGCAAGCCCGGCGCCTCAACCGCCTTGACCTGCTCGGCCTGGATGTCGTTCTCCACGTCGATGCCGACCGCTTCGAGGGCGTCGATGCTGTTCTGCAACTGGCCGGAGCCGGGGTTCCCGATGTTGACGCGCAGACCCGCCAAGTCGGCTATCGATTCCGCGCCCGTCTCGGCAGCGGCAATCAGCGTAATCGACTCGGGATGGATGCTGAATACCGATCGAAGGTCCTCCTGGGCGCCGGTGGCTTCCCATTCCGCAAGACCGTTGGACGCCTGGTACTGGCGGTCAGACTGGGCGATACCGAAATCGAGGTCACCGTTCAGGACCGAGTTGATGTTGTACACACTGCCGGCCGTGGACTCAACGGAGGCGCGAATGTTGTATTCGTCGCTCTTGGCATTCACCATGCGGCTGATTGCGCCGCCGGTCGGGTAGTACACGCCGGTCACGCCGCCGGTACCGATTGTCACGAATCGTGTTCCGCCCCCTTCCTGTTCACCGCCGGCAAACACGAATGCGGCAACCATGGTTAGAACAACCAACGTAGCGAGTAGTCTTCTCATCTTCTCCTCCTATTTTGGACTACCGATAATTTCTCCGTTTTTCCGTCCATTGGCAAGTATGCTCTTGCGTTCGACCTTATCAAAACGAGGGCCTACGGGATCGAACCTGCATGAACTGGTCCCGCTGCGGATCGTACGCGGTGAGTGCGTTCCCGTACACACAGCCCGTGTCGATCTGGACGGCCCCCTGTTCCCTCCTTACGAGCGGCGTGTTCCTCGGGGTGTGTCCGGACACGTGCGTCCGAACCGGGTCGGCCCGCGCGGCCGGCTCACCGCGGTTCCAAAGCACCATCTCCCGGGCGGCCTCATCCACGTCCCATTGGGATTCCGCTGAGCGCGTAGCGGTCAACAGCTTCTCGTCCGCAAGGGCGTGGGTAACCACAACTCGCTCGTTCTCCCAGATCAACGGCAGAGACGCCAGGAACGCAACGTCGTCCGGGTCAACGTCCCAGGGAGTCCTGTCGTGGGAATGGATTCCGTACGACGCGAGCGTTTCCTTTCCGCCCTGGATGAACCAGTTCCGGAAAAACGCGGGGCGAACCGGGTCCGGTATCGTACCGGCGGAGATCACATCGCCGGGGACGCCGGCGTTTCGACACCAATCGGGCTGATTGGCAAAGACGTTTCGCAGGAACATGTCGTCGTGATTGCCCATTACGCAGGCGGCCCCCCCGGCCCGGACCAGGTGTCGAACGTGGCTTACAACCCGGGCGCTCGCGGGACCGCGGTCAACGAGGTCTCCGACAAAAACGAGATACGCGGACGGTCCCGCCCGTTCGTAGACGAGTTGTTCCAGTTCGATCAGTTCTGCAAAGCAGCCGTGAACGTCGCTTACAACGACTACGGGATCCACGGAACGGAATTGTCGCACAACGCCGCGTGTACGGGAAGCGCGCGATAGTGGTAGGATCGCGGCCATGGAACAAGGGGCCATGCTATCCGCCTGGGCGGACCTGGCGGTTTCGGCGGTTGGTATCAAGCCGGGGCAGAACCTCGCGGTGAAGGCGGAGCCGGCCCAGCACGCCCTGGTGGCTTCTATCGCGGCGGCTGCCTACGACCGGGGAGCCCGGTACGTGGATTTCCTCCCGGATCACGCGGTAATGCGCCGTGCCAGGCTCGACCGGTCGCAATCGGCGCACCTGGAGTTTCTCCCCGGGTACGAGCGCGCCCGGTATGACGAGTACTTCGACGAGCGCTGGTGCTACGTGAGCATCCACGCGCCGGAGGACCCCGTCGCGTTCGACGGCGTTTCCAGCGGGCGGGTAACAACCGTCACAAACGCTTTCGCGGAAGCCAAGGCACGATGGCGACAGGGGGTGCGCATCGACCATTTCCAGTGGAGCGTTCTCACCTTCCCAACTCCGGGGTGGGCTACCCACCTCTTTCCCGGTGAGAGCGACGCCTACGAAAGACTGGCCGATATACTGGAGCGGATCTACCGCCTACACGGCGACCCCGCACGGTTTTGGTGGGATCGTGCACGGGACCTGGAATCCCGGGCCGCGACCCTGACGACGAAAAAATTACAGGTGCTTCGGCTCCGGGGCGGGGACACCGATCTAACGATTCGCCTATCACCCAACGCGGTGTGGCTGGGAGGCGTATCCCGTTCAACCGCGGGCAACGAATTTCTCCCCAACGTGCCGTCGGAGGAGGTATTCACAACGCCCCTGGCGGGTGCAACGGAGGGGCGGATGGTGTCTACCAGGCCTTTTCGCGTGTTCGACCAACTCGTTCAAGGAGCGGTGTTCGAATTTCGTGACGGCGCGGTGGTCGATTTCGCATGCCGGTCGGGCCGGGAAGCGCTTTCCGCCTATCTCCATGCCGATGACGGCACGGGACGGCTCGGGGAGATCGCGCTGGTGGAGGCGACCTCTCCGATCTTCCAGAGCGGCCTCGTGTTCGGCAACACCCTTCTCGATGAAAACGCCGCGAGCCACGTAGCCCTGGGCTTTGGATACGCAACCGGTGTGGAAGGGGGCAACGCCATGACCACCGAGGAGTTGATACGCACCGGCGTCAATCAGAGCCTCTACCATGAAGACGTCATGATCGGCTCTCCCGATCTCGACGTTGATGGAATCGACGGTGCGGGAGACGAGGTCCCAATCATGCGGAATGGGCGGTGGGTGTGAGCGGCAGGGTCTATCGTGCGGCTATCGTCGGGTTGGGCCGGATCGCCTCGAAACTCGAGGACGATGAACTTCGGGAGAAACCGGCGTCCCACGCGGGCGCCCTGACCGGCAATCCCCGGTGCGAACTGGTGGCGGGGCTGGACAACGACGCTTCTCGGCGGGAAGCGTTTGCCCGGCGGTGGGGCGTTTCGGAGGTGACCGATTCCATGGACCGGCTCCTAAAGTCGCGTCCAGATATCGTCGTGGTCGCTACCCACGCCGACACCCACCGGCCGTACGCGGAGGCGTCGCTACGGGGAGGTGTGCCCGTGGTTATCTGCGAGAAACCGCTGGCGAACACGATGCGCGACGCAAAGGGCATCATTGCCGCGGCCAGGCGGTTTCCGGCGTCCCGGGTTATCGTCAACCACGAACGTCGCTACTCCCGTGACTACCGCCTCGTTCGCTCCGCCGTGGCGGAACAGCGGTTTGGACGCCTCCTGTCGGTGTACGGCACACTTCACTTCGGCAACCGGGCGCGTCACCGCGACGTGTTGCGGCACGACGGCACTCATCTCGTAGACGCCGTCAACTTCGTCTGTACCGATACCGTCGTGGCCCGGAAGCGCGTGGGCTCCCTCCGGCGGCGCCTGTCGTCTTCGTTCCTGCACGGTACTCTCCAACGGTCCGGTGTCCCCGTGGTGATCGAAATCGGCTCCGAGCGTACCTACCTCCAGTTCGACATGATCCTGAGTTTCGCAGCCGGTCGTATCCATCTTGGCAACGGGCGCTTCGCCTGGGAAGAGAGCCTCCCCAGCCACCACTACGGTGGCTACCGCTCCTTGCTGAACCGCCATCGAACGGTTCCGGAGCCGACGGATTACTTCGCGGGGATGGTGGCGGACGCGGTGGCGTGCCTGGATGACCGCACCAGGCGCCCGGTGTCAACCGCGGAAGACGCCTTGGCGGCGATGCGCGTTATTCGGTCGCTTCCGGCGCTCCTATAGCGGACGCGTCGGCCTGTTCACCGCTTCGTATAGACTCCATCTCGTTTTGGAGGTCCAGGGAGAGCGCCGCCGTGGTGAGCGTTTCCCGGGCCGGTTGAAAGGTCGGGTCCAGTTCCAGCGCCTCTTCACAGAGGGCTATCGTCCGCTCCAGGTCACCCGCGGCGAACGCAACGAGAGCGTCCAGGTAGAGTTCCCGTACGCGCGCCTCCCGGGCCGCCCGTCCCTGGTCACCGAAGTTGAACCGGACGTTGAGGCTGATGCGATCGAACGATGAGAGCTGGGTGGTCATGTCCAGCGTGTAGTTCAGCGAAACGATGAGTTGTTCCACCGTAACCGCCCCACCCATTGAAACGCGCGGGTTTCCCCCGTCGATGCCGAAACCGCCCCGGGCGGTAAAAAAATCGGTAACGGATACGGCACTTCCCATGGCGTAGCCGAGGGGCGCTGCAGGCTGCGATGAAAACGGCGTGACCGGGATCGTGGTATCGGCCGAGATGAGCCACGGCCGGAGCGGCTTATACGCAACACCAACGGCGATTTCCGACGGGAGCGGTTCCCCCAGGACGTTTGGCCCCAGGTTTCGAACGGTCAGCCCAGCCGCCGCGTTTCGTTCACGGGCGGAGAAAAACTTGAGAACATTGAAACGCGAGAGAAGACCCACGTCGAACATGATCCCCGGCGCGCTCAGGTCGGACGCGATGACCTCGGAGATATGCCGGTACGCAACCTTCGCATTGGCGCCCACCGACACGCCGTTGAAGTAAAAGCTGTTGAGAAAGTTGTACGAGGCGTTTACACCGACGATCGTCTCCGTGTACCTGGCGGTACCCTGCTGGACGCCGAAATCGTCATATTCGGTGAAGGGAACGTAGAGGAACTTTCCGCCCACGCCGACCCCGAAATCGTCACGACGGGTAGTGTAGACAATACTCTCCATGTTGGTATCGGCGATCAGGTTGTTGTGATAGAGGGCAAGTTCGGTGTACCGCAGGTCTGAGCTGCCCGCCGGATTCGCCTCGAAAAAACTCGATTCGCGGGAAACCGCGGTGTAGGCGGTTCCCATCGCCTCATATTCGCCGCCCATGGGGATATTGAGGGTGGGGAACACGGTGAGACCGGTGTTTTCCACGTCGTCCACGGCGAAACGATTGCCGATGTCGTTGAACCAGGTACTGAATTCGTCCTCTGAGAGGCCCGACGCGGCGAGATACGCGGGGAAAACGGCCAGCGTGAGGACAATCGCCGCGAATACCTTCATTCGTCGATACATTGTACAGCGGGGATGCCGATTAATCTATGTAGGGTATTGGTTTGTAGTCGGTACATCGCCCCGTGTGGTAGACTTTTTTCCAGGGAGGGCCTTTCCATACAAACGCGTGTTGTCCTCACCATCATGTTCGTCACGTTCATGACACCGTGGTTTGCCGCCGCCATGGGGCAACGGGAGGACCCGATTCGCCAGGCGCGTGAACTGGTGATGGAAAACCGAATAAACGACGCAATTCTCCTCCTGGAGCAGACGGTTCGCGACGATCCCGAGCGGATCGACGAAGCGGAATCGTTGCTCAAGACGATCCGCGAAATCCGGGGTGAGTACAATATCCTCTTCGAACAACTGATAGACAACCTCGTGAACAGCCCCGACGATATCGAAACCACCCTGGATATCATCGAACGGATGGAAGCGCTCGACGAGTTTCCAAACGAACGTGTAGTGCAACAGGTCGAGGACGCGCGAGTTGTCGCCCAGCTCGCCTACGATCGCTCCTTGCTGGAGCGCGCCATGGACGCCGCCCGGAGCCTGCTCGCCTCAAACGAGTATACGGCCGCCGTACAGCAATACGTCAGCGTGAACGATCTTCAGCGCCGGGTGTTTGACGACCGCGGCTACGGCGACATATTCCGGAACAGCGTCGACGACGCCGTGGCAACGTACCTCGCGGCTGCCGATGCCTTCGCCGCGGTGTTGGCCGGCAACGATAGCGCCGCACGCGATCTCGTGGCGGTGTTGGAACAGTCCTCGCGCG
This sequence comes from Spirochaetales bacterium, assembly GCA_028282545.1. Classification (GTDB taxonomy): domain Bacteria; phylum Spirochaetota; class Spirochaetia; order DSM-27196; family Alkalispirochaetaceae; genus JANQHT01. The sequence continues at coordinate 17,194 of JANQHT010000088.1, read as the reverse complement.
TCCCCGCCGATGAGGAGATCGCGCCGTTTATCGACAGCAGGGTCGCGGCCCAGGCAATTGTCGAATCGTCTGAAACAGCCGCCAATGAACTGTCCGTCCTGCGCTCTCAGGTGGGACTGCAGTTTCCGGACAACCCGGTGGACTGGTACCTGAACTTCAAGGACGTCACCCTCCGTGGTAGAAGCGAGTTCCGAAACGACGAAGGGATGCTCTTTGCGCAGCAAACCGCTTTCGAAGCGAACGTTGACTCGGTCTATGGCGCCTTCGCGGCCCGCTTGGATGCGGACCTCGCCGCGGCGTCGGAGCACGTCCGCATGGCCCGGTACGACGCGGCGGCACGGATCCACGAGTCAATCGACCGGACGGCATCGGGTGAGGAAGAGGTGCGCCTATCCGTGTACGCGGCCGCTGAAGATCCCACCATTGCGGAGATCGCGCTCTTGGACATCGATGTGAGCAACGCGAACCGGTTGATCCAACTCCGGGCGCGGCGCTCGTCGTCGGCGTCGCTGGTTAACCTGTACGAAGCGCTCGGCGCCGTTGCCGCCGGTGGAGAAGACCGGGCGAACACGCTCTTCTCCCTGAGGAGTCGGCAGGACGCGGTTCTCAGCATCTACGCAGTGATGGAGCGAGACTTCTCGGCATGGCGTGATACGGCCGAAGCCATCGAATCCACGGGCGCTCTAGATACGGCCGGCGCGGTGATCCTTGCAAGCACTACGAACGAGTGGACACGGAGACTCTCCGACGTTGCGTCCCTGGCGGCGGATCTGACCGTCGATATCGCGCAACGGCGACGGCTTGACGTTGTGGAAGCCGTCAACGCGGAGATCGCCAGGATCGACGAGAGCCGGCCGTTGTTGGACGGCGTTGAGATCGAAGTGCCGGGAGAAGACGATACCGTTACAATCCGAATCTCGCGGTTTCCCGACGACGTAATAAATACGATGATAGGGGTGAATCAACGCGTTTCGAATGCGCAGGAAGAGTTTGCCGGTCTACGCGACGACTTCCTCGCGCTGCCGGCGAGCATCCAGGGAATTTCGCAGTATCGGGACGAACTTGAACTGGTCAGTGAACTGGGCCGGAGGCTGGAGGTCGTTCAGCAATCGGTGGGCGAGACGCGGACAGCGGCCCAGGACCTGATTCAGCAGTCGGATGCGCTTCGCGAAACCGGGGACAACCGGGTCGCGGATGCCCGCGCGGCAATTGCTGGACTCCTCGTAACGACCGCCAAGGACAACTGGAACGCGGCCCGTGAAGCGTACTATGCCGCGCTGGAGTTTCGCGAAGACGAAGAGTTCCGGGCGGCCGTGGATGCGCTGATCCTGGAACTCGGGGCGGACATCCAGGAAGCCGAGAACGTAATCGTCGTCCGGCGGGTGCGGGAACTTCTGATCGATGCCCAGGCGCTCTACAATCGCGACGAATACACCGGCGCCCGGGACGTATTACTCGAGGCTACCCAACTGTGGGAGCAGACAAACGTCGATCCGAACGCGGAGATTGGACGCCTCTTGCGCCTTGTCACGGCCGCGTTGAACCTTGAAGAGGGCCGCGAACTGACCGTTACCGACCCCCTCTATCCGATCCTGGGCAATTATCTGAGCCTGGCGAAAGAAGACTTCGCCGTGGCGGAAGGGCTGCTGGCCGACGGCGAAGCCTCTCGAGCGGACCGTTTCTTCGATCGTTCCCTGGAAAATTTGCGGAACGTTCGTGACGTACGCCCGTTGAACTGGGAAGCGCGGATCCTGGAACTTCGCATTGCCCAACTCCGAAGTGACGAAGGTTTTGAGGCGGTGTTCGAATCTCGGTACAACCAGGCGCTGGAACGCCTAAATGAAGCGGGTCCTGTCGCCGTGTACGCCGAGCTGGAAGTCCTGTCAGAGATCAACCCCGATTTCCCCGGTCTCCAGGGGCAGATTGTGGAGCTCGAAATACAACTGAACCTCAGGGAAGACCCCGTCGATCAGGCGCGGATCAACCAGGCGGCGTCACTCGTTGCCCGGGCGGAGGACCTTGTCGCCAGCGGCGGTCGGGATGCACTGGTGGTCGCGGTATCCCTGCTGGAAGAAGCGGTGACGATCAACCCCGGCGATGGAGATGCCCAGTTCCTGCTGGATGACCTTCGTATTCAACTGGGCGGGCAGGCGCAGGTGGCCCTGAGTTCGGCCGATGACCAGCAGTACCGACGAGCCGAGACGCTCTTCAGCCAGGGACGGGTGCTCCAGGCGCTGTCGATCGTTGAACGGCTCGTTTCCAACGAAACCAACGCCAATTACCCGCCGCTGGTAGACCTGAGGAGGCGGATATCGCTTCGTCTCGGCATCTGACGCTTCCCGGCGTCGCGATTCTTCTCTGCCTGGCCCTTCCCGCGGCGGGGCAGGCTCCGTTGTTCTTCGAGGAGCCGGTCGTCGTAGCCGGTGACAGCGCTCGCTTCCCGCAGCTCCTTTCGACTGAATCCAGGCTGTACCGTTTTTACCAGGAATCGGAGGAAACCGGACCCGAACGCGGTGAGATCTACGTCAGTTTCGACGCTTCTGCGGACGGCGTCGTGTGGCAGTCGTTTTCCCGAAAGATTGGACCGGTGCCCTTTTCCGGCGCAACGGAGCCGTTTGTGTACGCCGCGCTTGTCACCAAAAACGGCACGATCTACATAGCCGTCACCGAGTCGGCGGACCGCACCGTCATCTACCGCTCCGCCGACGAAGGGGCGTCGTTTCGCGAGGTTCACGAACTGCGAACCGAACGCACCAACGTTGCGCCGCGCCTGTTCGAGATGCGCGATGGATCGGTCGTCCTCTTTGTGAACGAAAACGTCGGCGGTCTCCAAACGATCGTAGGCGTTCACAGCGCCGACGGTTCCACCTGGGGTTCACCCTTCACGTTGGAGCCTTCGGCGGAAGTGGGACTCACGTTTCTCCCGATTGTTGCGTCCAACGACTCGGCGGACTACGTGGTATTCCAGGGCATCAACCTGGGGGTGACGACCACGTACCAGCTCTATGTAAAAGCAAGTACAGATGGGGGCCGCACCTGGGGCGATACGAAACGGATAACGACCTTTGTCGACCCATCGCAGACCGTGGACCCCGAAGAGTACGACAACCAGCGCGCCGATTTTGTGGCGAATCCGGAGGGAGACGGGTTCTCCCTTCTTTGGGAGCGTCGCTTCCAGGGCGGCAGTCCCCAGCTCTTCCTGGCTGAACTCAGTCCAACCGGAGAACTTACCGGGTTTGTCGAGGAAGTGACGGGGCGATTTGACCTCGCCCGCTTCCCCCGTATTGCTTTCGACGGCGATGAGCGAGTCCTGGTATGGTTCACCAATCCACGCGGCGTGAGCCGTGTCATCCTGGGGCAGCGCGGTCAGGTTCGCTGGCGGACGCGGACGGTGAGCTCCGATCGGACGGAGGCGACCTTCGCGTCGATCGCGGCGTACCGGGGCCGGCTGCACGTAACGTGGCAGCGCCGTGAAGGGGACGAGGTGTCGCGCGTGGTGTACCTCGAGCCGGATCAGCGCGTTAACCCACCGTCTATCGTGGCGGAAAACTTCCGTGCCGGTGAAAAAAGCGCGGTAACGCTGCCGCAATTTCGGCTGGTAGACCCGCCGGACGTCTCGGGAATCCGCGCCTACGCGTACGAATGGGCGCGGCGTTCCACGGTGAACGTTCCTGAGACGGCACGTCTCGTCGTTCCGGATCGCCGGATCACCGAAGACGCCGACGAAGATGGAGAGTGGTTTCTTCTCGTCCGGGCGAACGATTTCGCCGGGAACTGGTCGGAACCGGCGGTGTTTGCATACGAACGCGATACAACACCGCCGCCCGCAGTGACCTTCCCGCCGCCGCCCATCGACGAGAACGCCTATCTCGCGTCCAACACCTTTGACCTCGAGTGGAACCAGCCGGACGTGGACGACCTAGCCGGATACAGCGTCCGCTTTGACTACCTTGGGCTCGAAACCGACCTGGAAATCGTCTCGATTCCCGCGCTGCCGGTGAGCGGTTCAATCGATCTCTCCCAGCCCAGGCTGAGCAGGACAAACATCGACGACGGTTTGTGGCTCCTGACGGTAGCCCCGGTGGACGGCGTTGGGAACGTGGGTGAGCCGGCGTCCCTACCGGTACGATTGAACAAGTACGTACCGGTAACCGAGGTATACTCGACCGGGGTGGAGCGGGATCCGCTCGGACGATACGTCTTTTCAATCGCGGGCCGGGGCTTTGATGCGAACGGGACAATACACACGGTGTTCTTCGATCGCGACGGGGTTGAACCGTACGAGTACGAGTACAAACTGCGTCGTGGCGACTACGCGGTTACCGGCGACCGGGAGATCGAGGACCTCCTCATCGAGGAGGTTACCGCAGGTACGTACCAATTGGGGCTCATCCACGAGGAGCGGGGCCCCTATATCGCGGCGCTTCCCGTGGTATTCGAATCGCGCGGTACGGTGAAGTTCGGCGACTTTTCGATCGCCTTTCTACCGGCTTTCAACAGGGTACAACCAAGTCGCTTTTCACTTTCCACAACCGACGCCCTGGTGTATTCGCTGGTCGCGGTTGGGGCCGCACTGGCGCTCCTGTCGGTTCTTCGGCTCGTATCCATCGGCCGGGAAGCGAAGGTGTTCCAACTCGAGGCGCGGGCGCTCTTGGAACGGAAACGTCCCGACCAGTTACAACTTGAGGAGATGGGAACGCGTATGAAAGTAGCAGGCATAGGCTTGAGAGGGAAGTTCGCCTTTTTTATCGTCCTTCTCGTCTTCAGTGTCGTTCTGATGGTTGCCGTTGTATTGGGCCGAAGCATCCTTGACCGGCAGGAGCGCATCCTGGTGGCGGGCCTCAAGGAACGGGCGGAACTGCTCGTCGAGGGAATGGCGACCGGATCGCGAACCGCTCTGGACAATCCTCAGCTCACCATTGAACAACTGCAAACGTTCGCCGACCAGGCCGACGCGATGGACGATGCGCTGTACGCCACGATAACCGGGTTGGGGCAGGTGGACGGCAGCGTCGGAGCGGTGTACGCGACGAATGATCCACAGATCATCGCGCTGCTCGGTGATAGCGAACCGAGCGGGGAGGGCGGTGACAGGATCGATACCGATACGTACATCGTTGGGATCTCCCGGGTACAGGACGAGATCAGCGACGAAATTGAGCGTCTCGCCGGCGAGGTCAACACCGCGGCGCGCGATCAGGTAGGTGCCATTCCGATTCAACTGGCGGAGCTCTCGGTCGAGGCGCAGCGCCTTATCCTGGCCGGTGCCTCCGAGGCGGATATACAGGCGATCGACGAGGTAAGGACGTCGCTTCTCAGGCAGGCCCGGGAGGCACTCAGCGTGATTGGGGGGGGCATTCAGAGCTTTCCCGAATACAACGCGACCGAACTTGATCCCAGCCGGCGGGAGTACCTGTTTTACAAGCCGGTGCTCAACCTCGTTGCCGGCGCAGGCGAGGATTTTTCCGACTACTACCGCGGAACCGTACGCGTCGCCGTGAGTACGCAGCTCATCGTTGATGAAGTGGCGGCTACTCGTCGCGACATCATAACGAGCACCTCAATCGTTGCCGCTTTGACCGTTGTGTTCGGTATCGTCGGAGCGTACGTTCTGGCTACTCTCGTTGTCGTACCGATCAACCGCCTGGTTGACCTGGTAACGCAGATCAGCGCGACGGAAAACAAGGAACAGCTCAAAGGCGTGACGCTCGATCTACGCTCCCGGGACGAACTGAGATTGCTTGCGGACTCAATCAACGATATGACGGCGGGACTGGTAAAGGCGGCGGAAGCGAACAAAGACCTGATGTTCGGTAAAGAGACTCAGAAGATGTTTATCCCCCTCGAGAAGGTCACCGACGACCGAAAACGTACAACCGGAGAACTCGTCTCAGATAATGTGCACTTTTTTGGATACTACGAGGGTGCGAAGGGTGTTTCCGGCGACTACTTCGCCTATGAACCCTTGGACGATCGCCACTACGCCATGATCAAGTGCGACGTGGCAGGCAAGGGAATACCAGCTTCGCTCATCATGGTGCAGGTTGCAACGGTGTTTCTGGACTACTTCCGCGCCTGGACGCGAAAGAACCCCGGCTTCCAGATCAGCTCCATGGTGGAGCGAATGAACGATCTTATCGAGGAACGCGGTTTCAAGGGGCGCTTCGCGGCGCTGACAACGGGAATCCTGGACGCCCGGACGGGCAAAATGTACCTGTCGAACGCAGGCGACAACCAGATTCACATCTACCGCGCCGCGGACGGAACGGTAGAGCAATCTTCATTGTCACGGACGCCGGCGGCGGGAGTATTCCCCACCGAGATGAGCCCCATCGGGTTCCCCCAGGAAGAGCTTCTGCTCAACCGCGGCGACATCCTGTTGCTGTTCACGGACGGTCTCGAAGAGGCGCAGCGAAAACTGCGCGGCGGTGATTACGGATTGATTCAGGCGACCGAAGAGCACAACACCTCCGGGTTGTTGAAACCGCCGGGACTGCCGGCGGAAACGGCGGAGGTTGGAGCCGGGCACGAGGAGTTGGGCATTGGACGAATCCACCAGATCGTCTCCGCGGTGCGGAGCCGGGGCCGGTTCGAACTGCAAAAGGTGTTGAACCCCGCCCGGGACGAGACTCTCGTCCTCGATTTTTCCGCCTCCGACGGCGGCGTGAAAGACGCGGTGATGGCCGTGGTGGCCGTGGAAAAGCTTTTTCGCCTGTACCGCTCGCCCACTGCCGGCGCCGATACAAAAATCCGCGTGGACAAGGTGATCGATACGTTTCTGCAGAACTATTTCCTGCAGTATAGCGACTACTTTGGCTCACCCGTTCGCGGGGATGACGAAGAGTACGCGGAGTTTACATACCTGCAGGAAGACGAGCAGTATGACGACATCACACTGCTTGCCGTTGAACGAACGTAGCGGGGGAGTTACACGAGCGAGCGTTCCAAGTAGGCGGCAAGCGCCGCCAGCGGCAGATCAATATCGCCTCGTTCCGCCGTTCTGACGGTACGGGCAGAGGGGGCACGGCGGCGAACTTCCGCGACCGCCTTGCGGGAGCGACCGGTCAGCATCTGCTGGAGTACTTCGAGAAACAGAACCGCCTCTTCGCGATGGTCCTCTGTGATGGCGGACAACTCCTCCGCAAGGTCGTCCGCTTCGAAAAGCGCTTCCGGCGAACGCTCTTCAAAACGATGCAACACCGTTTCAAGCGTGTGAACAAAGGAACTCTCTTCGAAGGTGATGGAATCGATTTTGCTCCGCAGTTCCGCGCGCCGCTCGGCAGCTCCTTTCGATTGCTCGTATCGACGGCCGAGCAGGAAAAACGCTCCGCCTCCCGCGACCAGGGCGATGAGCAATTCATCCACAAGGGGGATCGGATCGCGAATCACCAGGGAAAGGAAAAGATACACCACCACAAATGCCGCCGCGGAGAGCAGGAACCGCGGGACAAAGCGCTGTTCGTACACCCAGTCTCGCACATCTGTTTCAACGCGGCGATACAATTCGTTCCGCAGGACCGTCAGCGACTCGACCCTTGGCTCCGCGCCGTACAGACCGCGGATGGTGTCCGACTCGCGTATCTGCAAGGTGCTCTGAGATCGTGTAAATCGGTGGAGAAAGAGTGATCGGCCGCCTTTTCTTTGTACATGGTAGATCGTGGCGACTCCGGGTTGCTGCATAGGGAAAAAGTATGGGCGCCCGCGGGCGGTGTCAAGTCGACCGACCGTCTGACAGCGGTTCGCATGTTGTCTCGTCGCCCTCCGTCTAGAAAATGAGGGTTGCTAACCGCCCGACCCCTCCACGAGTTTGATCAGCGTGGTGTTCCCGAAGAGGCGCGCGTATTTTATCGCGGTCATCCCGAGTTTGTCCGTTGGCGCGGTGGAGGCTCCGGCGTTGATCAGGATTTTCGCGGTATCCACGTCGCCTTCGCCGACCGCGATCATGAGTGCGCTTTGCCCATCAGCGGTCAGCGTGTCGATCTCCGCACCGGCCTCGACCAGGGCGGCCACGAGTTCCGGGGAGCGCGACGCCGCCGCTTCCGCCAGGGGTGAGTTGGCGCGGTCCGTCGCCTTTAAGTTCGGGTCTGCACCGGCGGCAAGGATGCGCATCGCAATTCCGACGTGACGATTCCGAATTGCTATGTGGAGAATCGGAATACCGTCGCGATCGCACAGGTTCGGAGAGAGGCCGATTGAAAGGAAACTCTCGACAACCGCGTCGTCGCTGCCGCCGATCGCCTGGAACAACCCCTCTTTGGAGAGTCCGTATCCCGCCGTGAGGATTCGACGTTTGTCGTCGCGGGCGCGGGCGCGTTTTTTTTCGAGGTTGCATTGCGCCTGAAGCCACGGAATCGCATCCTTGGCCACCGTGAAATGACGCATGGCGGGAACAAAGGGCGGGAGGCGCCCCCGGCCAACGGCGACGCAGTGGCGGGACCGGGCCAGAATGTACCCGGTCATCAACGCATCCGGCGGTGCGGTGATAAGGAGGGGCAAAACAACGATACAGCAGTCTGCTGAAAAATCGGGCGAAAGCAGGTCGTCGCGCAGATCCAGCCGCGCGGTACTATCGGCGACCACGACCTCTGCGCCTGAGACAACAGATTCGATTGGAACGGGGGGGTCTCCCGTGGGATCGTCGGTGACCATTACGATTTTCACTCGGCTCCCCCCTCGCGGTTGGCCGCTTCCGGTGAAAACGCCGGCACGCAGACGGCCCAATATGAGCACGAATCGGAAAAGGGATTCCCGTACCGTACCCGCGTGTCGGGAGGGACGTACAGTGACTCACCCGCCCGTAGATCGATCGGTCCATCGGGAAGTTCCACTCGTAACGTCCCGCGGACCATGAGCGTGTACTCGCCGAAGGAGGGGCGCTGACCGGGTTCGGTCCAGCCGGGAGGCGCCTCCATTCGGGCGACACTGAGCGACTCACTTGCAGTTGCGACGCGCCCAAAATGCTCTTCTATGAGCTTACCGTCGGGAACGGGAATCATCGTCGGGGAAGATTGGTGGTACGGTTTCATTACAGAGAGGATAGTGTCTCACGCGAAAGGTGTCATCCGTGTGGATACCCGGTTTATCGGTTGGCCAGGAAGTCGATCGTACGCTCCATGGTTCGCACCGATTTCTGGAGGGACGCTATCAGATCCTCTTCGGCGTAGGGGTCTTCCCTGACTTCGTCGGCGATTGGCGCAAAAAGATCCGCTGGGTGGCAGGCCAATCCGTCCGCAAGCGCCTGCAGTTTTGCGGCGGATGGGAACTTGCGCGCGCCTTCGATGTCGGCAACGTGAGTGTCTGAAAACCCGCACCGGTCGGCGAGGGTTTTCTGGCTGATACGCCGAGCGCGTCGCATCCGTTTGATGTTGGCCGCCAGGAGATGCTGGACCAAGAAGGCCATAGCAAAGTTGACTTCGTTTCGTGGACAATAACAATCGTCCCAGAGCGGATGAATTACCGCTGTAAGCGGATGTCCGATTGGGGTTGCTTGACACGGCACGCTTGGTGTTTCAGCATCTATAATCAATGCGCCCCGGCCCGATCGAACCTGATGCACGAACCGTACCGTCCGCTCGGCCCGATTTCCTGGTGGGAACTCGGGACTGTGCCGTTCTCCTGATACACGGGTTCACCGGGTACGTGGGCCGTGTTCGATACCTCGGCGAGAGGCTGCACGAGGAGGGGTATACGGTCTCGATGCCGCGCCTTCCCGGTCACGGGACGACCGGCGCCGACTTCCTTCAGACCGGCCGGCGCGATTGGCTCCGTCGGACGATCGACAGTTACCTCGACCTTTCGGGCCGGGCAAATTCCATTGTCGTGGCGGGTCTCTCCATGGGCGGAATCCTGGCTACCATCCTTGCGGCTCGCTTCTCCGTTTCAGGTCTCATGCTCTTCGCGCCGGCTTTCTATGCCCACAACAGGCTGCTGCCGTTTACGCCGCTTCTCCGGCCCCTTGGTGGAAAGTTCCGCAAACGGCAACCGGCGATCGCGGAAACGGCGGACGAAGAGGTTCTTGCGCGGGAGTACTGGAACTGGTCGTGGCCCGGAGCCGGCGCGGAACTGCTGCACCTGCAACGCAGGGGTCGTCGGGCCCTGCGCAACGTCACGTGCCCCACGCTGGTGGTCGCCTCGCGGGCGGATGAAGCCGTTCCGGTCCGTGTTGCGCCCCTCGTTGTCGACACGGTGGGCCCCGACCGCGTTGATTCCATGATCCTGGAGAAGTCGGGGCACACCGTCACGGTCGGTGTCGACCGTGACATCGTCGCGGAACGGGCCATCGGCTGGCTCGAAACGCTCGGCAGCGGCTAATCGGCTCGACCCGGATGGTCGATACTCAAGCAAGGGATGCGGCGGTTTTTTTGCGAGAATTGCGGCGAAGAGGTTTCCGAAAAGGAAGACGTTTGCCATCACTGCGGTGCCTTTTTCGTGGCGATCAAGTGTCCCCGCTGTCGCTACCGCGGAAAAAAACACGAGTTTTTTAGGGGGTGCCCGAAATGCGGTTATCTCGCGGAGCGAACCGGTTTCGAGACGGCTTTTCGTCGAGTTCGCAACGAGGGCCGAGCGGCAAGAGCGCGTCGTCCCATGCCGGCCTGGGTGTTCTGGGCGGCCCTGGCGACGCTGCTGCTCTCGTTTGTCCTGTTGAGTCGCGTCTACGTGAGGTTGGGGTAACGTGAAGAGTATCGGCGCCGCGGTGTGGTGCACGCTCCTGCTTGTTGTGCCGGTATCGACCATCGCTGCACAGGAATCCACACTGAGGCGCGGCTTTCGCGACATTCAGTTGGGTTCCACCTTTCAAGAGGCTCAGGAACGGCTGGCATCGGAGGGCGCCTTCGCCTATCGGGGCGAACCGGACCTGTCCATGTCGCTGTCACGGTCCGAATCGGTGATCGATTCAGAGGGTCGCGGATTCGTCGACCGCGGGCTGCTGCAGTTCTCCAGCGACCGACTCTACATATTGACGCTCTACCTCGACCAGACGCAACTGGACTACTTCCAGATGTTCGAACAGCTCGTTTCGCGCTACGGCGACCCGCCGGAGTTGACCCCGCGATGGGCTCGATGGGAAGATGACCGCACACGAATCGAGTTGGAGCGCCCGTTGACGGTGCGATACCTGGACCGGCAGGTGCTGCAGGAGTTGGGAAGCCGCGTGGGAATTGAACGCGCCATCGGCTCGGAGGAACGGGATCGCTTTCTTGAAGAGTTTTAGAGCGAGGGTACTCGCGGTCCTGTCTATAGCGGTCACCGGCGTTGCCGCGTGTTCCCGGGACGGGGCGCTGGTGCCGGTTCACGTTGGCGATGCAGTCGTTCACGTTGAAATAGCACGTACTCCGGATGAGAGAGCCCAGGGCTTGATGTTCAGGGAAGAGGTTCCGGAAGGCACAGGCATGCTCTTTGTTTTCGAACGCGAAGAGATCCTCAGTTTCTGGATGAAAAACACCTACGTGCCCTTGAGCGTCGCCTACGCCGATCGTAGCGGGAGAATCCTCGAGATACACGATATGGAACCGGAGTCGCTCGCGCCGGTTCGATCGTCGCGCCCGGCCCGGTACGCGCTCGAGGTTCCAAGGGGCTACTTCGAGCGAGCGGGAATCCGTCCGGGGGACCTCATCGACGTCGCTTCGTTTCAGGAGTAGGCCGGGCGCCGCCCGGCGGTGCCGCTATCCCTCGTCCAGCTCCGGAAACAACTCCAGCACCGGGGACTCCTCGAGTCCCCCCTCGTTGTTGATCACCATCTCGACCTTCTTCTCGATGGAGCGAAGTTCCGCTTCCAGTTTCTGCGCCAGCGTTACCCCTTCCTGGAACAGGTCTGCCGCCTTGTCCAGCGGTACCGCGCCGTCCCGCAGGATCTCACCGATCTCCTCGAGTCTCTGTAGCCGCTCTTCAAACGTCTCTTTCATCTTTTCTCTCGCTTCTCCCCGGTCGTTGTCATTCGATGTGCCCGCGCCGATGTCCGTCGTGCCACTCGATTTCGACCGATTGCTGCGAACTCGCCGCTCCCGCACCGTCGATGATGCGTCTCCCCGATACGTCGCGAACGATGGCAAACCCCCGCTCCAGAACCTTGCGAGGCGACAGGGCGTCAATTTGGGCGCGGGCGGTACGGACCCGACTCCCCGTCCGTTCCAGGAGCGCGGTCATCTGCGACTGGAGGCGGTATCGTCCCTCGTCCAGTCGCTGGTTCCAGGGCTGAATGTAATTTCGGTATCGGTACAGAATTTCCTCGGTCGAAAATGCCTCCACACGACGCCGGGCGAGCCTCAGGGCGGTAATACACCGAAGCCCGATCGATCGCCCCGACTCGAGAACGGAGTCACGGAGTGAATCGACGAGACCGGCGATGATTTCCGCCGCGGCCGTGGGGGTGGGGGCGCGAAGGTCCGCGGCGAGGTCCGCCAGGGAATAGTCGATTTCGTGGCCGACGGCGGAGATGGTCGGGGTGGAAACTTCGGAGATCGCGCGCACCACGCTTTCGTCGCTGAACGGAAGCAGATCCTCGATGGAACCGCCGCCGCGAGACACGACGATTACGTCCGTGTCATCTTGCCGGCCGGCCCGCAGAATCTGAGTACGGATTCTCGGCGCGGCGTCGTCACCCTGGACCGGTGTCGGATAGACGACCACCCCTACGTTGACCGATCGTCGTCGCAGAACCGAGAGGAAATCGCGAATAGCCGCACCGGTCGCCGAAGTCACCACGGCGACGCGCCGGGGATACCGGGGCAGTTCCCGTTTGCGCTCCCGGTCGAAGAGTCCCTCGGCGGCGAGACGACGGCGGCGCTCCGACAGCATCGCGAGAATCGCGCCCTCTCCCGACGGCTCGAGGGTCGTACAGATGACCTGGTACCGACCGCGCTTCGCGTACACCGAAAGCGCTCCCCGGACGCGGACGAGTTGCCCGTCCCGGGGCGTGGCCGTGACGTTTCGCTGTGAACCGCGAAAAAGAACGGCCTCTATCTGCGCGTCCCGGTCCTTGAGCGTGAAGTACCAGTGACCGGAGGCAGCGGGCCGGAAGTTCGATATCTCGCCTTCCACGTACACCTCGGGAAAGCTCGATTCGAGCGCGGTCTTAATCGTGCTTGTCAGTTGCGTAACGGTGATCAACTCCGGTTGCACAGGTTAAGCTTACCGGTCGCTCATGGTAGACTCAACGGGTGTCGATACGAATGGGGAAAGCATGGCAGTTCGAATCGTAAATATCGTACCGGAGTTGCTCAATTTCGCCTTTGAGACGATCTCGAACGGGAGAAACGCGGTTCAGATCGCCGTTGACCGGTCAACGCGCCTGGCAATGCGGCTTGGAGCGGAGGGGTGCGCGGTCGTCGGAACGTCTTCCGCGCTTGAGTGCGTGTCACGCGCTATCCCGCCGGACTGGACCTCTTTCGAAGTAGAGGACGCCCGCTCTTCCGCTGCGTACCTGCGGGCGTTGCAGCGGGTGGGAGACGAAAACGCGGATACGCTCGTGGTTTCGTGGATCGATCAGCCCTGCGTGCAGGAGGAACTGGCCCTAGGACTCGTCGATTTGCACCGGGAATGGTGGTGTGACTACACCTTTGCCGATGGATACCCGCAGGGCCTCGCTCCGGAGATCCTCAGGCACGAAGCGCTCGGGGCGCTGCTGGTCCTGTCGGACGAAAGCGGTTTTGCCCGGGGTTTCCTCTTTGAGACGATTCAAAAAGATATCAACGCCTTCGACATTGAGACGGAGGTATCCGACGTTGATCTTCGAGCGCTGCGAGTCGTTCTCGCGGCAGATTCGAGGCGAAATCTCGAGGCGTGCCGGCGCCTCATCGCCACGGGAAACCGCGAACTCGGCGACGTGGTCGCAGCGATCGGCCGGGACGGATCGATTCAGCGCACCCTGCCGGCCTGGATCGACGTCCAGATCACTGCCGCCCTTTCCCAGGACGTGAGCTACGAACCGTGGTCTCGCGGCGATGGGACCGAGATGCCCGCCGCCGCCTTTCGCGATCTTCTAAATCGCATCAAGTCCTTCGCCCCGGGCGCGACCGTATCGCTCGGAGCCGGAGGCGAGCCTGCGCTTCACAGCGAGATCGGGACGGTGCTCTCTGCGCTCCATGAATCGGGGCTCCCCTTCTATATCGAAACATCCGGCGTGGGGTGGAGTGATGACGACCGGACCCGCTTGCAGGAGTTCGCATTTGTCAACGGGAAGGTGATCGTTTTTCTCGATGCCGACGACCCGCACATCTACCACGCCCTGCGGGGTGAGGGCTTCGAGGAAGCGCACCAATTCGCGGAGTGGGCAGTTACCGTTGCACCGGACCGCACCTACGTTCAGGCAACGCGACTGCCCGAGTCGGAGGAGCATCTACGTTCGTTCTACCACTCCTGGAAGGATCGGTGCGCCGGCGTCATCATCGAGAAGTACAACTCCTTCGCCGGGCGCCTGCCGGACCGGAAGGTAGCGGAACTGGCACCGATTCACCGCCACGCCTGCCGACACCTGCAGCGCGACATGGTGATCCTGGCCGACGGCACCGTTCCCAAGTGCATGCAGGACATCGATGCATCGGAAGCGCGTGGAAACGCCTTTCACCAGGAACTCGAGACGATCTGGGAGAACGGCAGCACGGAGTACGTTCATCAGATCAGCGGCGACTACGGCGGCATCTGTCCCGGGTGCGATGAGTACTACACCGTCAATGCCTAGGACCGGTCGCGTCTATACCGTTGTCGGCAGCACCCGCGCACCGGAACGTTCCCGAATCGGTTTGCTGGTCGTGAACAGGAGCAGCCGTATCAACCGTGAAGCCTATCTCGCTTCGATCGCGCGGAACGGTTTTTCCGAAGTGATGCTCGTTGAGCCGCAGGCCAACAGCTACACGGTAGAAGCTCTCGTTCGTGACCATCCCAAGTTTCGATTTCTCCTGCTCGAACGGGAAATCAACGCCGGCGAGCAGATCAACGCGGCGCTCTCGGAGATGTCCTCTGAATACGTATTGGTGGTCTGGAGCACGATGGTTCCTGCAAGGATTACCTCGAATGCGCTGGCAAAAGCGGGGGAGTGGCGCGCGGTTGTGGTATCCCCCCTGCTGCGAAACGAAAACGGCGGTGTGATTCCCTCCGTAGTCGTGCCGCGGGTGAACCGGAGAACGCTCCGCGTCGAAGTGCAGGAGCCCCGTGTCGACGGGACGGCCTCACTCTTCCCGTCCGATTTCGCTGGACTGTACGATCGTGCGCGGTATCTGGACATCGGAGGGTACGACGGGCGCATAGACCATCCCTTCTGGCAGAAGATGGATTTCGGTATGCGTGCACATCAATGGGGCGAACGAATCTGCCTCCATACGGGGATCCGCATCGATTACCGGACGCCACCGGAACCGGAAGACCAGACGCCCGATGGTGGCTACGCACTCTTTTTCGCGAAGTGTCTTGCGGTTCGCGTTCGAAGCGACGGGGGGTTCTTGCCCTGGACCGAGGCAATACGTCTTGCCGTGGGGTTGCGCCGCGGCGTATTGGGTTCCCGTGGAACGGTTCGTGACGTGCGGCGGTGGATCGACGCAAATCGGGAGCGGTTTTTGAAGGAAGCTCGATCTGTCGTACGGGATTGGTCGGAGCGGATTGCGTGACGGTCGGCGTCTTTGTACAGGCGCGCCTCGCTTCCGCACGATTTCCGCGGAAAGCGCTGGCGCTCCTAAGAGGAACTCCGATCATCGAGCACGTGTTGCGGGCGTGCCGGCGTATCGAGGCGGACGTGCACGCGCTCCTTACCGACGGTGACAGCGAGGAATCCCTTGGTCCGGTCGCCGGAGCCTGTGGGTTCGCGCTGTTTGTGGGCGATCCCGATGACGTTCTCTCCCGGTACATTGCCGCCGCGGAACGCTTCAACGTCGCCACCGCCGTGCGTGCTACCGGCGATAACCCCCTGGTATCGGCGCGCATGGCGGACCGGATCGTTCGCATGCACCTCGACGCATCCGCGGATTACAGTCGATTCGACGGGCTTCCCCTGGGAACTGGGGTTGAAGTGGTCCGGACCGGGGCGTTGAAGATCGCCGATTCGACCACCGACGACCCCTACGATCGTGAACACGTTACGCCGTACCTGTACCGGCATCCCGAAGCGTTCCGGCTCAACATCGTGCCGGTGGAGAGGGAGTACCGCGCACCGGACTCGGTGACGATTGATACTCCGGAGGACCTAAAACGGATCGAGCGCATTCTTCGGAAACGACACGATGTACCCGAGATCGACGGGCTTGTGGCCGCGCTGGGCATAGCGTCGAGGCGATAATCGTGATGAGCCGACGTTACCTCATCGTCGCGGAGATGGGACGAAACAACGGGGCGGGCCACCTAATGCGGTGCTCCCACCTGGCCGAGAACCTCGTTGGAACTGTCGCCTGGAAACGTGACGCAGGCGATTCGATTTCGACTGAACAGGTTGCGGAGATCTGCGGCAAGCCGCCCGAACGATTTACCTGGGTGGACGACGAGACCGCGGGGTACGACGTGATCCTCGTGGATCGACGCAGAATGGATGTCGATGAAGCGTGCCGGCTGAGACGCTTCGGTTGTACGGTGGCTTTGGACGCCGCGGAGCCGGGTCGTCGATACCACCATTACTGCATCGATGCGCTTCCGTCGTTGTCACGGCACGGACCGAACGTCGCCTCCACCTCCTATCTGCCGTTGCCGGAGACCGTTCGCTCCGCCTGGCCGAACCGGACGGAACGGGTGCTCGTTGCGATCGGCGGCGCCGACGGGGGGCGCTTCTCGCTGTCAACGGCGCACGAAGTCGCCCGGGCTCTACCGCCGCACCACCGGAAAAAGCTGCGCTTCTACGCCGCCGGTAGCACAATCGAACCGGACGGGACCGTCGATGTTCTCTCTGCTCCCGGAACCCTCCGGGAGCACCTGGCGGAGTTCGACCTGGTGATCACCCATTTCGGCCTCACCGCCTACGAGGCGTCCTGGGCGCGCGTTCCGGTGGTGCTGCTGGACACGTCACGGTACCACAGGGCGCTCGCCGAGCGGGCCGGTTTTCCGCGCTTCCCGTCAACGGCGGGCATCGCCCGGGTTATTGCGGCGAGCCTTGAAGACAACTCGCCGGTGGTTTGCTCCGGCACGGCGGTGCGCCCGGCGGAACGAGGGTCTCTATCGTCCGAGATCGACGCCCTGGTTCTGCCGGAGGAACCGGAGGGGCCCGTCGGCGACCTCTCCC
>JANQHT010000019.1 GCA_028282545.1 Spirochaetales bacterium | reverse complement strand
GTTTGTCGCCGCAGGAACAACATTCGAAGGCGCCTCGGTGGATATC
Source organism: Spirochaetales bacterium (assembly GCA_028282545.1). Taxonomy (GTDB): domain Bacteria; phylum Spirochaetota; class Spirochaetia; order DSM-27196; family Alkalispirochaetaceae; genus JANQHT01. The sequence goes on along the minus strand of JANQHT010000019.1, from coordinate 12,931 downwards.
AGCCAGCCCGGTATCCAGGTCGAAGTGGCAGTACCCGAGTCGTTCGACCGGGTTGAGAAGGTCCGGTTTTCCCTGCCGGATTCGCCCACGGAACTGAACTTCCCCGTTCGCGTTGCCAGAGCGGCGTATCCGTCGGGTGAAACCGGGAGCCGGATGCTTGCGCTCGAGTTCCTGCACGGCGCCGACCAGCAGATACGTCTCATCGAGAACTTCGTCCGCGAATCGAAAGCTGGTGGTAGTGTGTCCGATGACCGGCGTATCCCGCGGCTCGATTGTGCGATTCCTGCAACGATCGACGCGGACCTGCACGAGGTCACGATAGACAACATCTCCCCCGACGGCGTACTTGTGCGTGCCCGCGGAACGACCACGGTCGACGCGCAGTTCGTCGTCCGGTTCACGCTTCCGGGCGATGACCGGCCCGTCGAGACAACGTGCCGCGTTGCGTACATCGTACGGGCCCACACCGGTGTCCGCTTTGGTGCGCGTTTCGTGGAACTGCCGCACGTCCTCCACGCCCGGGTTGCCGGTTTCATCGAACGGACGGCGGCTTCTCGTTCCCTCCAGTCGCTGCTCGACCGGCCCGATGAGCGGGGTCTGTGGATCGACGGCGAAGCGCTTACCCAGGCTCTCGCGGAGGCGCGGTCGACCGCTCTCTTCGTGCTTTTCGAAAATGACCCTGTGATTCGCTCCGCCCGGATGAGCGGCCCGGACGGTACCGCGGGTGGTGATTCGATCGCGATCGAACTGGACGCACCCGTACCGGCAGAGCCCGGCACGGCCGTATTCGCCACGTTCTCTGCCAATTCGAGTAGTCACTACTTCTCTTCGATCGTGACGACGACGTTCCCTGCAGATGACGGTGCATCCACGCGCGTTTGCGTTGAACGCCCCCGGCGCGCACACCGCACCGATAGCCGCTCCTACGGGCGCAAGCGCGTCTCCGGTTCAAACAAGATCCAGCTGTCTGCCATGGATGAAACGGGTCGGACGGTTGAAGTGGGCGGATCACTCATCGATATCAGTTGGCGCGGCTTTCTCTGCGAGATCACGACGAACGACGACTCGCTGCCGATGCTGTCGTCCGGTTGCCCGGTGACGTACCAGGTCGACCCGCAGTTCGCGCTCATGAACCACGGTCGAGTACGCCACGTGACGGAGCGCGAACCGGCGGACGAGAAACGAGTATTCCACATCGGTGTCGAAGCGGGCATCCAGCGCGGCGATGTTGTCCATACGACGATCTCTGCCGAAGAGTGGCGGGAACGCGTGAACGCAGTGCCTTGCGACGACGATCACGACCAGTCGTTCCAGTGCGTGTCGCGGCGTATCTCATACCACAATCGACGGGGCCGCGAAATCGTCGCGCTCCTCAACCGCGTGAACGGCCCCGGTGATCCCACGGTCGTTGTGATCCCGCCGGCTTTCGGCAAGAAGAAAGAGACGCTCGCACCGCTCGCCGTGACGCTCTGTACCAATTTCGCCCGCGCGGACAGACCGGTTGTCGTGATCAGGTATGACGGCATCAACCGGGCCGGCGAAAGCTACAACCAGGTGGAAAAGTCGGTGCGTGGGTATGAGATGCTGCACTACCGCCCCAGCCAGGGCGTCGACGATATTCGTACCACCCTGGACTACGTCCACGGCAACGACGAATTCGTCGCCGGCAAGGTTGTCCTGGTGACCTCCAGCATGTCATCGGTAGACGCTCGCAAGCTGCTGTTGACCGACAGCCATCGCGTGGACGGTTGGATCAGCCTTATGGGCGTCACCGCGGCGCGTACTACGCTTGCCAGGGTACTTGGCGGTACCGATATCGTGACCAACTACAAGATGAACATCCGAAACGGCGTCCGTGGCATGCTCGGGCACCTGGTCGACATGGACGTACTCGCCCGGGACCTGCTGGACCGCAAGTACGCCTATCTCACTGATGCCCGCCTGGATATGTCGCGAATCGCACTGCCCGTGTGGTGGATCGTCGGTGAGCACGATCAATGGGTTGACGGCGCCGAGGTCGACGACATCATGTCCGTGGAGAGCACTGCGCGACGCGAGGTCATCCGGATTCCCAGTGGACACAACGTTCGAACCAGCGACGATGCCGCGGAGACGTTCCGCATGATCGCCGAGCAGTGCGCGTCCGTTGCCGGCGTTCCGATGACGGCGATGGCACCGCGTCGCGAACTGGTCATCGACGTGGTGGCGCGCGAGCGCGAAGCGGTTTACACGCCGCTCGATACGACAGAGGTATCCGCGTACTGGCACGCTTACCTGCTGGGCGAACGGAGCGGTAGCGAGGGGTACGATTTCTATGCCAACCTGCCGGCGTTCCGCGCCTTCATCGAAGAACAGGTCGACCTGATGGATCTGCACCCGGGGTGCAGGATCGCGGACATGGGGTGCGGAACGGGACTGGTCACCGAAGCGATCGTACGCCGCATCGCCGAACGCTCCCACGAGGTCCCGGCCGGCGTACAGAGCGTGGTCGAGGCGATCGACTTGGTTCCGGAAGCGCTTCGTCGCACGAAGGCGAAGTGTCGTGCCGTCCTGGAAGCGACACCGAGCGCACGGGACGTCGTCGTCTCGTACGGTGTTGAGGACCTGGAACCAAACCGCTTCCTCCCGGTGGCCGATTTCGTGGACCATCCGTCGCTCCCGGTCACCTTCCTTACGGGTCGGATTGAGGGCCTGCCGGACCGTGTCGTGCGGTTGTGGCAGCGCGCCGACGATCGGACGCTACACGCCTACCTGCGCGGGGAACACAACGCCCAACCGGTGCGGGTACCCGAGGCGGCGTTTGCAACCGAATTCAACCGGGCGGCGCGGTTCGTCCGCGGGAAGCTGACGGCGGGCGATCTCCGGAACGCGCCCCCGGGCCGCCCGGACGGAACACCGGTGCCGCCGGCGACGGTGCGCGCCGACGACCTGCTCTTCTCGCTCCTCTCCTTTGGAACGTGCGGAGCGCCGCGGCCGCAGGTCGGACAGGAACGGCGGTACGACGTACTGGTTGCGAGCCTCTTCGTTTCGTACATCATCAATCCAGACTATCTGCTCACTACGTTTCACCGGTCCATTCGGCCGGGAGGACGCATCGTGATCTCCTCGATGCGTCCCGACAGCGATGTCTCTACGATCTTTACCGATTACGTTCGCCGGGCCGGTGAGAACGCTGCCGAGGCGGGCCGGCTCGAAGCGGCCACCGCGATGTTGAACGAGGCGGCGGCGCTTTTTGAACTCGAAGAGGACGGTCACTTCCGCTTCTACTCCGCGCGGGATTTAACCGCACTCCTGACGAACGCCGGGTTCGCCGATGTGCGCGTGGTACCGTCGCTCGGAACTCCGCACCAAGCGTACATCGCGGTCGGGACCGCGGCCATAGACGTGCCGGAGCCGTGGGGGCACCGTGTCTGAGCTAACAGAACGCGTTAACGAAGCGTTGCGCGCCTGGAGCGACGCGCCGGTACTTATCGAAGTAAACGGCACCGGCGGTGAAATACCCGTTGCGGCGCCGGAACTCACCGAGCGCATCGCCGCGGCTGCCTCCGTGCTGACGTCATCGGGCATTCGGCGGGATGACGTGGTCGCACTCTTCCTCGAAAACTCGATTGAATTTGTCACGATCCTTTTCGCCCTGATTTCCATCGGTGCCATACCGGTGTTCGCAAAACTCGAGTACCGGCGCGTCGAGTTGAACACGCTCTTCCTTGATATCGATCCAGACGCGATTGTCACGGAGGCGTCGCACCTCACCATTCTGCAGCCCTACGTGGAGGGGCGCGGGGTGGTCGTGCTCAGGGACCACGTGCTGTCGGAAACGCAAGGCGTCTCCCGCCACCGTGCACAACCGGGGTTGTCGGAAGAGGTCGCCTCCATCAACTGCACTTACCGCGGATCGGGAGAACTCCTCGGCAGCATGGCCACGCATCGTCAGTATGTGCACGGAGCGCGGGTTCTCCAGGATGGACTGTACGGTGAGCGCGGTGAGCGGATGCTCTACCCGATTCCCCTGAACCATATCTTCACTCTCGTTGGGTGCCTCTTTGTTCCGTTGTTTTTCGGCATGACCGGAATCATCGCCAGAACGGTGCACCCGCGGGTACTTTTTGCGACGATCGAACGCCTCGGCGTTCACCACATGACTGCCGTTCCGGAGATATATCGCCTGCTTCTCAGGTCGCGCCGCGAGTCACACCGCCACCCTACGCTTCGAACGTTTGTGTCGGGCGGCAGTCACCTTGCACGCGGTGAGTACGAAGATCTGGCGCTCGCCTTTTCCGTTGAAGTGCTGCACGGGTACGGGTTGACCGAGTTCACTCCGGTGAGCCGAAACTCGCGCGGCGAGGCGCGGGGCGGAACCGTCGGACCCGTCTGTTCGGGAGTCGACGTTCGCATCGAGAGCCCCGATGGCGATGGTCGTGGCGAGATCCTTATTAAGTCTCCGGCCCTCTGTGCCGGTTACTACAACCGGCCCGACGCAACGCGGCGGGCGTTTTATGGCGGCTGGTTCCGCACCGGGGACCGGGGCCACTTCGACGAGACGCACCTCGTGTTCGATTCGGAAATCAAGTCCACGCGCAAGCTCAACGGTGTGATGGTGGACCTGGAAGAGGTCCGGCGCGCCGTTGTTGCATCGACGGACGGGCGCGTAGCGGACGTGATTGTACGCGGGAATTCATTGACGGCCCTTCTGCAATTGACTGAATTTGTCGATACTGAAAGCGAGCAGCGACGATTGCTCGAGGCACTGAAGGACCAAATCGCCCACTACAAGATACCGCGGCGGGTCGAGCGAATACCATGATCGAGGATAGTAACGTGACCAGCACCGAACGAAGGGAACGCATGGAAACGATTGTCTCGCGTATCTCACGCATACCGCGCACCGAGTTCGCGGACGACGTCCTTATTCGCGAAGAACTCGGAATCGATAGCCTGATGGCGATGGAAATCGTTGCCACGCTCGAGCGCGAGTTCGACATCGAGATCAATGAGGCGGAAATGTACGATATCTCCACGATCGGCGAGTTCGTCGCGTTCGTAGACCAACGCTGTCGGGAGCGCCATGCGTCGTAGGCTTCGCATTCTTCTCATTTCACCGCGCGGCGCGTTCCTTGGTCGAAACGACGCGTTCCGCGAGTACATGGAAACGTCCCGGGAGATGCAGACCATCCTCCATTACTGGAACGGTCTGGGTGCGGCCCTCCCGACCATCGCCGGATTAACGCCCGACTACCACACAATTTCGATATGTGACGAACACGTGACGCCTATAGACTTTGACGCTCCCCTCGATGTCGTGGGTCTCACCGGGATGACGCAGCAGGCTCCCCGAGCCTACGAGATAGCGGACGAATTCCGCCGTCGCGGTGTGTACGTGGCGATGGGCGGAATCCACGCCACCGTGCTCCCTGACGAGGCGCTCGGCCACGTCGACACCGTCTTCACCGGCGAGGCGGAGCACACGTGGCCGCTCTTCCTCTCCGACGTGGAACGGGATCGCCCCCGGCGACGTTACGATCAGGCCAACTACCCTGCGGTAGACCTGGAGACGATTCCCTTGCCCCGGTACGATCTCGTTGCCGCCAACGACTATCCCGTGGTCTGGGTTCAGGCGACGCGCGGCTGCCCGCTCGACTGCGAGTTCTGCGCCGCCACGCGCGTCTACGGTTCAACCTACCGCCACAAGGGTGTCCAGCAGGTGGCGCGGGAGATCACCGAGGTGAAGCGGCTGTGGCGCCACAGCCAGGTTGGATTCGCCGACGACAACATGTTCGTAAACAAGCGGTGGGTCCGCGCGCTGCTCGATGAACTGGAAAGCGTTCCCTTCACGTGGTACGCCCAGAGCGACGTATCGATCTCGGAACACCCGGACCTGCTTGCGCGCCTGCACGCGAATGGGCTCCGGATACTCTTTGTCGGTCTCGAAAGCGTGAACGGAACCAACTTGGAGGGTATCAACGCCAACGGATGGAAGGCGCGTCGTCTGGCGCGGTACCCGGAGGCGATAGCCGCCATCCAGGGCGCCGGCATCGGCATCTACGCCTCGTTTATCGTAGGAATGGACTATGACACCGACGCCACGTTTGAAGAGATCGCGGCGTTTGTCAACGCTAACAATATTATGGGAACGCAGGTGACGATCCTGACGCCCTTCCCGGGTAGCGTGCTGCGCGCCCGGATGGAGCGAGAGGGACGTATTGCCTCTAGCGACTGGAGTCTCTATACCGCCTGGAACGCCGTCATCCGTCACCGGAGGCTGACCGAAAGCGAACTCGAAGCGGGCCTCCTCACCGTGTACCGGTCGGTATACTCGGAAAATGAACTCCGCCGCCGGGCGGCGCACTTCAAGCAGCTCTTTCTCAACCTCGCCGGACGGTAACGGCGTGGAAGCGTACCCGGGATACATCGAGGAACAGAAGGAACGCGCCGTCAGGAACAGTCGCATCGCGGCGGTGTTCGCAGCAGTGACGATCATGCTCTTTGCGTTCCTCGACGTTGTGGTATACCCGGACTATATCCGGGCGTTCCTCTACCTGCGCCTCGCGGTGGTCGCCGTCAGTGTCGTCGTATTCGGCGTGACCTATCTGCCGGTGGCGCGTCAGTTCGGGCGCGAGATCGGCATGGTGCAGTACATAGTCACTGCCATGTCGATCGTCGTGATGATCCACATCGCGGACGGGTACTTGAGTTCGTACTACGCCGGTATCAACGTCGTGCTCATCGTGTTCCTGGCAATTCTGCCGATGGACCACGTGCGCGCCGTTGTCGTCTGCTTGGTGATCTATCTCGGGTACATCGGACCGATCCTTATAACCGGCGGCATCACCGAGTGGGATGTCTTTGTCAACAACAACGCCTTTCTCCTGGCAACGATCGTCCTTGCCGTGGTCAGTTCGTACGTGGCTACGCGGCTCCGACAGAGGGAATACAAGGCGCGGTACGACCTGGCCCAAGCCAACGAGGAGCTCAAGCACCTGGACGTCGTGAAATCGCAGTTCTTCGCAAACGTCAGCCACGAGGTGCGAACGCCCCTCACGTCGGTTATCGCACCGGTCCAGAGCCTCTACCAGGGTGACGCCGGATCGGTCTCCGAGTTCCAAAGGCAACTGCTCTCCCAGGTGTACCGGAACGGCCTGCGCCTGCTGGACATGATCAACCAGATGCTGGAGTTTGCGCGCTTCGACGCCAACAAGATGCAGGTTCGGCTCTCGGAGGTCGACCTGGAAGAGTTCGTCCACGAAACGGTGGCGGCGTTCCAGGAGGTAGCGACGCGCAAGTCGCTCGTGCTGGACTACGAGGTCGTAGATGAACTGCCGCCGGTCTACCTGGACCGGGAAAAACTGGAACGCATCCTGACCAACCTGGTGCGAAACGCGCTGAAGTTCACCGAACAGGGGGGCATCACGATTCGCCTCGCCGCCGCCCAGGGTAACGTTGTTCTCGAGGTAGAGGACACGGGAATCGGAATTCCCGCGGCGCAGGTTGCCACGATATTCGAGCGCTTCCAGCAGGTTGACGCCTCGAGTACACGGCGGTACGAAGGCACCGGCCTGGGGCTCACCATCGTCAAGGAAGCGGTGGAGATACAAAACGGCACGATCGAGGTTGCGAGTACCCTCGGGCGCGGAACGCGCTTCACCGTGAGCTTTCCGCGGGACCTCGAGATCCGGATGCCCAAAGCGCTCAGGAACCGGAACGGCGCTGAACGGCGCCGCGGGGACCGGCGGCAGCGTACCGGTCGCTATGATGGGCCGGAACGGCGCCGCGGGCCGCGACGAAAACACGACCTGGCCGGCGTAGATATCGAGGACATGGCGTTTATCGATTCCGGTCAGCCTCGGATTCTGACAGACCGGACCGCCGAACGTCCCGACAGTGGAGCTGACTCGTCGGTCGCCGGGACACCTGCAGACGGTTTCCGCGTACTCTACGTGGAAGACAACATGGACCTGCGTTCCTACGTCCAGACCATGCTCTCCGGCGTCGGGCACAACGTTGTATCGGCGATCGACGGCCTCGACGGCTGGGAACGCATCAAGAGTTTCCGTCCCGACGTGGTCGTGTCCGATATCATGATGCCCCACCTGGACGGGTACGACCTGATGCGAAAAATCAGGGAGGACAGCCGCTACCGACACATCCCGATCATCCTGACCACGGCGAAGTCGGAAACCGATGAACGCATTCGCGGTTTGGAGCGGGGGGCGGACGACTACCTCGCCAAACCGATCAATATCCGGGAACTGGATGCGCGGATCCGGAACCTGATCACGCGGCGCCTCTTCCAGCAAGCGCTTACCAAGGCACAGGAACTGGAGCACCGCATGCAAGACCTGACACTCGGGTTTTCACGCTCTCTCGACCTCCGCGACCACTACACCGCCAACCATTCCAACGACGTCTTGGCATTCGGTACGGTGATCGCGGAAGAGATGGGCGTACCCGTGGATGAGACGTTCCGCGACGCCTTGCTCCTCCACGACGTGGGTAAGCTGGGCGTTCCCGACAGCATCCTGCTGAAGGAGGGATCCCTGGACGCGGCCGAGTGGGAAATCATGAAGAAACACGCGGAGTTCGGGGCGCACCTGCTGGCCGATTTCGAGTCGTTCCGCGGTGTGAGTGAGATCATCCTGTCGCACCAGGAGCGATACGACGGGAGCGGCTACCCCCGTGGGCTGGCCGGCGACGATATCCCCCTCACCGCGCGTATTATCGCCGTGGCGGACGCGTGGCACGCCATGATCGAAGACCGTCCGTATCGGAAAGCGCTGACCGTCGAGGAAGCCAGGGAAGAACTGCTGCAGGGTCGCGGCACGCACTTCGATCCCGAAGTAGTGGACGCTTTCCTGACGGGACTCGATCGGGAAGGCACGGACGAGTAGCGCCGCAGTGGCGGATTATCGGGGCGTCCCGCCTGCCGGTCGTGGAGCGTCGGCGGGGGAACGCAGCGAGCTTCCGTCCCCGATTCGGCGTAGGAACCGTTGGGCTCGGTCCGTCTCGGGGTCGGAAAAGAACGTCTCCGGCGACGCGCGCTCGACGACCCGTCCTGCGTCCATAAAGACCACCTCCCGCGCCAATTCCGCCGCGAAGCGCATCTCGTGGGTCACGATCAACGCGGTGAGACCGTCGCTCACGAGATCGCGGATGACCGATTGGACCTCCCCGATCAGTTCCGGATCGAGAGCGGACGTGGGCTCGTCAAAGAGCATCACGCGCGGGTTCATCGCGAGGGACCGCGCGATCGCCACCCGCTGCTGTTGGCCACCGGAAAGGCGCGAGGGGTACTCGTCGCGTTTGTCGGCGAGACCTACCCGGTCGAGGAGCGCCTCCGCGCGCGCGACGAGAGCGTCGCGCTCGTCGCCAAGCACGACCCGGGGCGCCTCCATGATGTTCTCGATAGCGGTTTTGTGCGGAAAGAGATTGAAGCTCTGAAAGACCATTCCGCACCGGCCGCGGAGCGAGCGAACGGCAGCGCGTACCTCCCGCGCCGGAAGTGATGCGTCGAGCCCAAACTCATCGATCGTGATCTTCCCGGCGTCCGGCTGCTCCAGTCCTCCGATACAGCGCAGGAGCGTACTCTTCCCCGAACCACTGGGGCCGATGATCGCGATCGATTCATGCGGAGCAACGTCGAGATCGACGGAGTCGAGAACGAGCAGGTCGCCGAAGGACTTTCGGAGTCCCTCGACGCAAACCACCGGTTGGCGAGTGCCGGGCGCCGGATCAGTAGGCGCGGGCAAGGCGCGCCTCCACGCGATCGAGTCCGATCTGGAAGAGGGTGCTCATCACCCAGTACATCAACGCTACGGCAATGTAGAACGGCATCACCACGAAGTACTGCGCGATCAACAGTTGGGCCGAGCGAACCAGCTCGGTTACGGTGATCACCGAAACGAGCGAGGTCTGCTTTAACATACCGATAAATGTGTTGCCCATCGGCGGCACGGCAACCCGGAACGCCTGCGGCAGCACGATGCGCGTCATCGTCTGCCGGCGGTTCATCCGGAGCGAGAGCGCGGCGTCCACCTGACCACGGGGCACCGCGAGAATCGAGCCGCGGAAGGTCTCCGACAGGTACGCCGCGGCATCGAGGGTCAGGGCGGTGTAGGCCGAAACCAACGGCCCAAGCCTGATCCCGATGTCCGGCAGCCCGAAGTAGACGACGAACACCTTCACCAGGAGTGGCGTCCCGCGCATAAACGAGACATACCCTCGTGCCAGGCCGCGGACCCATCCGGGCCCATAGAGCCGCATCATGGCGATGACGAGGCCGAGGGCAAACCCCAGCGTCATCGAGACGACGGTGATGTTCAGCGTGTAGTAGGCGCCACGCAGCAGAAACACCGCGTGGCGCAGGACCAGTTCCATTTAATGCACGTGACCCTACTGGTACCGTCCGAACCACGAATCGAATATGGCGTCGTACGTGCCGTCGGCCTTCATGTCGGTGAGCGCGCCGTCGATCGCCAGGCGAAGCTCTTCCGTATTCTCCTGCCTGAACGCGATGCCGGCGTTGTCCGATTTCACCGGTTCACCGACCGTCTTCAACGCAAATCCGCGTTCCTCCACGAGCGGTGAAATCGCGTAGATATTGTTGATCGTGGCGTCGATCCGCCCCGTATTGAGGTCGATCAGCGAGGTGATGACGTCGTTGTAGGTCACGATCTCGAATTCACCGATCGCCGGGCGTACCTCGTTGCGGAGATACGCTTCGTCGTTGGTTCCCAGGCCGATCCCGACGCGCCGTCCAACGAGATCCTCCATCTGGTTGATCTCCGTTTCGTCAACGCCGACGATCAGCTTCACCTCGTTCGTGATGTACGGCTGGGTGAAGTCCATCTGCTGCCGGCGCTCTTCGGTGATCGTCATCTGGCTGACGACCATATCGAAGTTGCCGCTGAGGAGGCCCTGAATCATGCCGGACCATTCGGTGGGAACAAACTCGACCTCGACGCCGATCCGTCGGGCAAGCTCGCGCGCGATATCCGCGTCGAAACCGTCCATGACCTCATCCTGGTTGATGAAGTTGTACGGCGGGTATGTCCCCATCATGCCCACCGTCACGTACCCGCGCTCCTGAACCTCCTCGAGGAGCGTCATATCGGTCTCTGCTTCGCTCGTTCCGGTCGCGGCAACGTTCACCGCGGCAACCAGCAGCACGAACACAGCAATTACTACCTGCAGTTGCGACCTTCGCATCTTTCTTCCTCCTTGCCGGCGAGAACCGGCGCGGCGACAGTAGTGCCGCCCGATGCTGCCCTAAAAGATACGCAACTCCCAAAAGTATATGAAACGATATATGCGATTTTCTTTGTGCCTACCGAGGTCGTAGAGGACGTGCCCCGGCCTGGGAGTAGGCCCAAGCATGTGGCAACCGCGGGGCTGGTCGCCACCTCCGATTACTGCTCGCGGCAGTCGCGTACCGGAACGAAGTGAGGAACGCGACGACACCCATGCGACCGGGCTGCCCGGTTCCTGGGCTTCGGCGATGTGATTCCGCCGGCGTCGCCGCCGTTCCGCAAAGCCCGCCGACTCGCGAAATCACGTCAGCACGCCTGCAGAATCGGAACCGTTCAGCCACCGGTTACCCCGGTTCGGACTTTCTGGGCCGGGGCTGTTATTCCCGCTTCACCCGTCTCCCGGGCGTGGCCGGGTCGGGCTCACACGTTCGCGGCTTCGGCTTGGTCGAAACGCGAACACGTCCACTGCAAGTCCTCGCCCGCTCTATTCCGGCGCGGGTTCCGGGCTTTCCGCTTCGATCCCTCACGCAATGCCGTCCTCGCCGTGCGGTCTAAGTGTCATCCACCGCCGCACCCGGTCTATCGTTCTCGATCGTTTATCTGCTCCAGATCGGACAATTGAAGCTTGAGCGCGCCGATCGAAAGGCGGATCTCCCAGAACGAACAGCCCAATGAAACCAACATCGTCACGAGCGCCAGCACAAAGCTGATCCTCGCCAGCAATACCAGATCGGACAGTACCGCGAGCATAGTGACCACGCTCAGCAGAAACGAAACTACTCCTGCGGCTTGCATCCAGACGATGATCTGTAACCGTATCCGCAGGTTGATGATCTGCTCTGCCAGGAGCTCGCCACCCTGTTCGCGATAGCGGCGATCGAGCTCGCGGATCAGCGCCGCCAGGACCAGGAATCGGTTGGTGTACGCCAGAAAGAGTAGAGAGATACCGGGAAAGAGCAGCGCCGGTGTCGTCAAGTTGATTTGCATTACGTCCCCCGCTCGATCGAGTCAATTCCACCCGGACCGACAACACCATCCGGCCACGATCGTGCCACAGTTTTTGGTTCCTCGTTTGCAGTCAGGAGCGAGGAACTGCGCCAGTGTGTTTCAGGATAGGGAAACTCATCTCTGAGCGCAAGTTGGAAAGGGTGATCCGGGGGAACTCGTACTCAGGCTCGGCGCCGACAGCTTCGCGATCCGATGGGCGTGCCTCCGGCCTGGAGAGAGCCTGACCATTGGCGACCGACCCGGCTGGACGCAACCTGCGGTTGCTCGCCCATGCATCCAAGGGCGCGGGGCCCCGGGCTTTCCGTTTCGATCCCTCACGCAGATGATCGGTCGTCCAACAACGTTCCACGGCGATTGCCGAAGTGACGGTGTGAATCAGTTATCGGATTTTCTCGCGGTGGAAGATGTTCTGCTGTCTAAAGCAACGCGTTTTTCGGTGGGGGGAAAAACACCAAGAATCGAGCTTGGGGTGTTGACCCTTGCGTTACGTGAGGCATTACCGTTCGGTCCATGGAGGGATCGATGGCGGCCTATACGGTAAGCGATATCGCGCTGAGGCGGAAGAACGATGGGCCGAAGAGGCAGGGCGAGCGCATATAAATCAGGCTGAATTGGAGGTCGTTTTGAGCGGTTTGTCAGGGAAGGTGGTGTGAAAGAGGATCTTCTCGACGTATTGATCC
>JANQHT010000001.1 GCA_028282545.1 Spirochaetales bacterium | reverse complement strand
ACGGAAAGTTCTACTTCATCCAGCGCGGCGCGAACGACCGCCTCCGACCGGTCGCGGCCCACGGCGGAGAGCGCAAAGGCGACGTTATCCGCCGCTGTGAGCCAGGGAAAGAGTTGGTCCTGGTCCTGGAAGAGGAGCAGCCGGTCCGTCCCGGGGCTCCGCACCCGGTTTCCGTCGAGCAGGACTTCGCCCGAGTCGTGCGGTTCGAGCCCCGCGGCGATGCGGAGCAGGGTCGACTTTCCACACCCGGAGGCCCCCAGGACACAGACAAGCTCTCCGGGTGAGACGGTCAGCGTGATCCCTCGCAACAGGGGCCCCGGCGCGTCGTGGTACCGCTTCCAGATACCGCGAAGCTGTAGATCCACTACGTTTCACCCCACCGAACCGCGATCCGTCTGTCCAGGACGGAGAAGAGCCCCTCTTCCACCACCACACCGACAACCATCACCACGGCGATCCCCGCGAAGAGGCCGGGACCGTTCATGAATACGCGCTGGGTGAAAAGGAACCAGCCGATTCCACCAACGCCCGCCATGGCACCGAAGACCATCTCCGCACTGATGAGCGCACGCCATGCCCTGGCCCAAGCGACGCGCAGCCCACTGACCACGTGGGGCAACGCGGCCGGTACGATAACGCGCGTGAAGAGGCGAATCCCCCGCAATCCAAGGTTGCGCCCTACCAGGAGGTAGGTGCGGGGGAGTGACCGGTACCCGGCGCGGATATTGGTGAAGAGCGGCCACAGGACGGAGTGGACTATGACTACGAACACCGCCGGCGTGCCCGTCCCGAACCAGACGATCACAACCGGCAGCACGGCGATGGCGGGCAGCGGATGGAGCAGAGCGTTGAGTGTGTCGATTCCCGAGGCGGCCAGGGGGGACAGGGCCGACGCAAGTACGAGTACAAGAGCGAGTACCAAGGCCACCGCCGTGGCCGCGGCGATCACGCCGAAGCTGAGCGCCAACTGACGAAGCAGATCGCCCTCGATGAAGGCGGTTGCCAGGGCGCCCAGGATGGAGGGAACCGCGGGCAGCAGCAAGGGAGAGATAGATGTCGCCCAACGAAGGAACTCCCAAAGGGACACGAACACGGCCACCCAGGCGAGACGAACGAGAATCGGCCGGTGCACCGCGCCGCGATGGCTCACCGAGCGTCGCCCGTCAAGTACCCGGCGCGAACCATAAACTCACGAAACCGATCGACGCCGCGGATGGTCGTGTCGTACCGCATGCCCGGCATCGCAAGGAGCTCTTCGAACTCGTCGATCTCCAGCGCATACGCCTGTGCCAGGCGTACACGAACGTCGCGGTTGCCGGCGATGCGTTCGATCGCTTCCTCGATCCGGGCGGTGAGAACGGCTACGGCGCCGCCGTGGCGCTCCAGGAAGTCCTCCGAGACGACACCGATGATGAAGCTGAACCGCCCCCCGAAGGCATCGCTCCCGGAGAGCAGTAGCCGTGCCCCTGGAAGATCGAGTTCGCGCGATAGGTACGGCTGCGACGCGAAGTGGCTCCGCACCTCGCTGCCCGTTGTGAGGGCCTGCATCGCGTCCGGGTGAGCCATGGTCACGAGCCGGCCGTCGAAAACGGTGGCATCGCCCAGGTCGCGCTCCGCCGCCATCGCCAGGAGGATATGCTGGATGCTGCCCGGCTGCGGGAGGGCGATCCGGTATGGACCAACGAGGTCCTTCAGGGAGGCAACGCCCGGTTCAACGGTGACGAGTCCCAGGGGTGTCTCGGCGAGGCCCGTGAAGGCGTGCCACGCCATGCCGCGATCGCGGCCGATCAGGTAGGGGGGAACACCCATGAAGCCGATGTCGACTCGCCCGGCCAGCATCGCTTCCCGGATCGCCGCCGCGTTGGCGAGCCGAATCCAGCCGATGTCGTACCCGGGAAGCGCCTCTTCCAGGGTTTGCTCCTGCCGGAGAACGGTTACCGGAGCGTAGGCGATTCCGTACTGCTCGGCGATGCGAAGGCGCGGCTGCTCCCGTTCGCCCGACGCGGAAAGACCCTGCAGCACTAGCGCGCAGAGCACAGAGATCATCACTGCCCGGGGCGATCGGATCATAGGGGCTATGGAATCATGCAACGCGCCGCGGTGTCCATGAGAAGGTCCTCACCGGCGGGACCGCACACGGCGATCGTCGAAAAGAGTCGCCCCACCGTGCCGTTTACCGCTTCACGGGAGGGTCCGGTGATCACCGCGTAGCCGATCCGTTGCGTCGAGTTTTGGATCGGATCGATGCGCGTGCCCACCGGCAGCAGAAAGCGCATGGCAATGACCCCCGGGAGCATCCGCGCCTCATGGTCGCCGCGATACCTCGACACCACGCCGGGGTTCGCGAACATGAGGGGAATCGAAAAGGGGGCGTTCGACGCAACCGCGGCGGCCGATGTGATCGCACCGCACTCGGAACCGGGTTCGCGGGCGCTATCGAGCAGGTAGGCGATGATGTCGTGTCCCGTTGTCGCCGGCAGCGCTTCATCCTCGTAGGCGCCCCCCAGGCGACAGGCAGCCTCGTTCACGATGACCCCACGTTCTCCAAGGAGGAACTGGAAGTAGATTGGCCCAGATCGGATTCCACAGGAGGCGACAACCGCTTCCACCAGGGGGCGAATCTCCGTATCCACGATCCCGGCGTGGCGGGAAGGAAAACGGTGCGCCACGCAGACACCGATCGTGGCTCCGCGCTCAATCGTAACGCGATCGGTTACGCTGAAGAGGTGAGTCCGGCCGTTGCAGACCCAACCGGAGACGGTGACCTCCTCGGACGGGTAGTAGGACTCGACCAGATAGCGCCGCTCACGGGAGAAGGCGAGCGCTTCCCGGCCGCGCTCCAGGACCGCGCGAACGTCCGCCGCACGGGCGACGCCGCGTTGACCCTGGCTGTCTACCGGCTTCACCACGTACGGCGGTTCGACGTTGCGAAGTTCCCGTCTCACCGCGTCTTCGTCGTCCTCTGCATGGACAAGTGCGTGTGAGGCCGTGGGGATGCCGGCCGCGAGGAACCGCGCTTTCATGATCCGCTTGTTCGTGACCGCCAGGGCGGTATCGGTGTCGATCGGGAAGGGCAGACCGAGCCGCTCCGAGGCGATCGCCGCGGTGAGCACGGGCTGGTCCGTCCCGGCGGTGAGGATCGCATCAACGGCGTACCGCCTGGCTCCGGCAATGACCGCCTCTGCGTCGAAGGTCGAAGCGGGCACAAAATCGTTTGCCAGGGCGCGACCCGGCGCCCGCGGATCGCGATCCGCCAGGACGGTAAAAAACCCCGTCTCAGCGGCGCGGCGAAGGAGCGAGATCTGGCTGCTCCCCCCGCCCAGAATCATGAGACGTCCAGTCCGTTTACGCATCAGCGACCCGTGGCGGCGAGACGGCGCGCCCCAGGGAGCGAAAGGGGCCCCAATAAAAGAGCAGTGCAAAGAGGATACGCGTCAGTGCGCGCAGATCGTACCGGCTTTTGCTCCCGCCGGGATCGGCGAAAAAGTAGACACACGCCGTGGCGGGTTGGAAGGAAAGCAGCATCGCCGAGAGGTACGGGTAGGAAACGGGCGTTATCACCGCCCGCCGGGCGAGCGTCCCTCGAATGAGCCGCAGGCTGGTCACCCTCACCCGGGCGGGTTTGCCCAACCAGATACGAAAGAGCGCGTTGTTGGCGAGCGTGCCGGCAAACCGCCCGTATCGTGGCCGGCGCGCCACCGGGGCTCCGTACACGAGGTCGTACCCCCTGCGCGCCCGTGTCACCATTCGTGGGAGAACGCCGGCGGGATGTCCGTCGTCGTCGATCGTCGCTATCCAGGCGAAACGGGCGTGTCGGATACCGATCATGGTCGCGCGCTGCTGGCCGCGATTCCGATCGAGCCGGACAAGGCGTATCGACTTCGATTCGTTCCACGGACCGGAAAGGGCGGCAAGGGGTGGACAGCTCCCGTCATCCACGACGACGATCTCCACGAGAATGTTCGCGGGAAAGAGGCGGAGCAGTTCCGGCAGCAGGCGCCGAAGGTGTTTCGCACCGTTCTTCGAAGGGATGACGATGGAGATGTCGGAGATGTCATTCTCGTTCAACAGGCCGCTACATCACCGGGCCGTAGTACTCCGGGACAAAGGCGACCTCGTTCTTCACTGACTCGACGCCTTCCACCGACCGGGCGATCTCCTCGCAGCGGAGAGCGTTTTCCGGGACGTTCACTGAACCGCTGATGACGAGGCTGGTACCGGTCATCTGCGCCGTCAGGAAACGAACGGGGATCTCGTGCTCGTAGCGGATCGCTGCGACCACTCGTTCTGCCAGGGCACGCTCCTCGATCCGCCTGGCCGCATCGACCGTAGCGGCGCGAATCTCCGCCGATTTCACGGCGTTGAGTACGATCCCAACCGCGGTGTCCGTCGAGAGGCGCGCCGTATTGATGATCACGTCGTAGAGTTCCCGGTCGCTCCAGGAGCAATGGAAAAAGAAGCGGTAGAATCCCGATCGATCGTGATCGCTCTGGGACGCCACCTTTTCGGCGTGCGGCTCGTCGCAGTCGAGCGCCCTGGCAATGCGCGGGACACGAACCTCCATCGGCGCCACACAGCGCAGGTGAACCACGCCCGGCACGTCGTGCAGGATGATCGTTCCACCCCGGCCGATAACAACCCCCTCTCCGCTCTGCGCGTAGTCGAGAATCGCCGTCTTGAGCGCGTGCAGGTAAAGATCCTTATCGGTCGAGAAGCTCTCCCAGAACCCGGGTCGTTTCTCGTCGTAGCGGTCGAGATGGCGTTCCGTTACACCGTGATCACGGAGGCGTGCATCCAAGATGTCGCGGTCGGCGGCGTCCACTCCCATCTCCGCGGCGAGGCGGCGCGCGATTTCGTCGCCCAGGCTGCCCATTTGTCGCGATACTGTGACAATAGCCATAACCTATGTCCTCCCACTAGAATTCTAACGCGACCGGGCCCGGTTGTACAGGACGCCGGCAGGTGGTACGGTCACCGCCATGAGTGAACACAAGCAGTGGGCAGCGCCCCCCGCGATGACCATAGAGACGGACCGGACCCACCGAGCGCACCTCGAAACGGAACGGGGAACGATCGATATCGATCTGGAACCGCAGCATGCGCCGGTAACGGTGAACAACTTTGTCTTCCTTGCGCGGGAAGGATTCTACGACGGCACCACCTTCCACCGGGTGATACCCAATTTCATGATCCAGGGCGGTGATCCGACCGCCACCGGCACCGGTGGACCCGGGTATCGATTCGAGGACGAAACGGCGGGAAATCCCCTGCGCCACGACGCCAAGGTCATCTCCATGGCAAACGCGGGCCCCAACACCAACGGGAGCCAGTTCTTTGTGACCCATTCGCCGCAGCCGCACCTGGACGGAAAACATACGGTCTTCGGTACCGTCACCGGTGGTGCCGACGTGGTGGACGCGATCCAGGTCGGCGATCGGCTCATCAGCGTCACGATCGAATAGGGTGTTCCGCCACTGTCCGGCGTGCGGTGCTCCGGACCTCGCCTTCGACGGCTGCAACCGCTACGATTGCAGAACCTGCGGTTTCCTGTTCTACCAAAACACGGCCGCAGCCTGCGGGGTCATTCTCCGATACGAGGACGCCGTCCTGCTCCTGAGGCGGGGTCGCGAGCCGGCCCTGGGTATGCTCGATTTTCCCGGCGGGTTTGTGGACCCCGGCGAATCCGCGGAGAGGGCCGTACAACGGGAGATTCGCGAGGAGATCGGGATCGACGCCCGGGACCTGCGCTACTTCTGTTCCGGACCGAACCGATACCAGTTTCGCGACGTCCTCTACCACACCTGTGATCTCGTCTTTACCGGAACGATCGACGAACCACCGCGATCCCTTCAGACTTCAGAGGTGGACGCTTACGTTCTGGTCAAGCGCGCCGAAATTCGAATAGAGGAGATCGCCTTTCCGTCGCTTCGCAGTGCGATGGATGAGTACATCTCCCGCTGGAGTTCCGACGACGAATGGCCTGGAAGCAACGTGACAGTGTCGCCGCTCAAATAGGAATAGGGATCGCCCTGGGCGTACTCGGGGCGTTCCTCGGTGTGACCGATCCGCTACGCAACCTCTGGCTCTGGATCGTCACTCCCCCGGAGTACGTGGTTCCCCACCCGGCGACGATGTTCGGAGCCTACATGGCCCAGACCTTTGCGCTCACGGTACTCACGTTCGCCGCTCACCGCCGTGACCGACACACGTTTACCGCGCTTTTCTGGGTGCTCGCCGTCTGGGAGTCGATAGCACCCGCCGTTCGTACCGACACTCACCTGGCGAAAGAGATCTATCCCCTAATCTACGAATTGACCGGGTTTGTCCACGTCATTACGTCGGCGGTAGTCTTTTTTGTTCTCGGCGCTCGCACCTACCTCTCACGAAAAGAGGCGCACTGAGCCGCGGAGGAAAATCGCGGCCATCACGCCGACACTTGCCAGTTTCACCACCATCGCCAGCACCGTTCCGCGAAACACACCGAGCGCCGCCTTAAGGGGCTCTTCGTTCTCCCGGTGGAAGAGCACTTCTCCCGCGTAGGCCCCCAGGAAGGCGCCGAGAATCGTTCCCAGCGGCCCGAGAAAAACGCTTCCGGCGATCATTCCCAGGACGCTTCCAACAACGCCGGCGCGCCCCGCCCCGGCGCGGCGGGAACTCGTGGCCGGCAGCACGTTGTCCAGCAGGGAAGCTCCGACGCTCACGACACCGAGCGCCACGGGTACGGCCGGCGGGTAGAGGCTCCACCCCGATGCCCAGTGAACGAGGAGGATCGCCGCGAAGGCGAGCAGCGGTCCCGGGATTACCGGGACGATAGAACCGACAAAACCGAGGAGAACAAAGGCCGTTCCGGCGACTACGGCGACGATATCCCATACCATACGTCAGGACTCCCCCGGCGCCGCCGGCAGGCGAGATACGAGCAATCCGGCCATCGGAGCGGCCAAACCCACGGTGACGTTGAGCAGAACGTTCATTCCCTCCCCCTACTGCGTCATGACGGCGATCTCGTAGCGGGTGTTTACCTCGCCGTAGAGCGGACTCGCCTCTATGTAGTAGCGCCCCGGCGAAAGGGGGCGCCGAATCTGGGCGTTGAACCCGTCTCCGCTGTCGTCATCTTCTGCGATCAACGACAGTTGTTCGTTGTAGAGACGCAGGTACGAATCGGCGTCTCCGTACGTCTCGGCGACGACCGTGGCCGTTTCCGGGAGGTCGAACACGAGCCAGTCCACGTCTCCGCTGCTCAGGAAGGTGCGTTCCTGGGGCAACTCGTTTATTTCGATCGGCCCGGCGCTCTCCGGTTCGTTGTCCGGTTCATAGGCGTCGGGTTCCGACTGGTCTCGCGTCACGGAGAGGGCGTACGGCCCTTCCGCGGAGCCGCTGAACGTTCGTACCAGCACGTAGAACGTTTGGGGAGCGTTTACCAGGTGAAGGAGGTTCGCGTTTCCATTTCCGCCGGAGTCATCGTCACTGCCGATCAGCGAGCCAAACTCATCGTAGAGTTCAATTACCGTGTCGAGTTCCCCCTGGGTTCGAAAACTGATGATAAACGGTTCCGGCAGGGTATTCACGTCGACCACGTACCAGTCCACGTCATCGGAAGGGACGAGTGTGTGGCCGGTTGCGTGTTCGCCAAGGGCAATCGGCGTGGCATTCTCCATCGTGTTGTCCGGTTCAAACGGATCGAGTTGAGCCACGTAGTAACTCGTTTCAAGCGCGTATGGACCCGTCGATGAATCGGCGAAGCCGCGGACGGCGGCGTAGTACGTCGCGCCGGCATCCACCGGAACGGTCACGCGGGCGTTGCCGTCCCGGTAGTCGTCGTTCTCGGCGATCAGAGAATAGACGTCGTCGGGACCGTACAGTTCGATGTAGGTGTCGGTGGAGCCGCTCGTCTGGATGGTAAGCATGACCTCGCCATCTTCGACATACGGTACGTCAACGGCACGCACGGCGTACCAGTCGACATCGCCCTGTCGCTCGAGCGCGCGTTCGGCAATGCGCTCGGTCGCGTCCATTGCCGTGGCCTGTTCCGGCATATCGTCCGGTTCACCGGCACCTCCGCCGGAGGCGAACGCCCCGGTCGAGACAAAGACCGATCGGTTTTCGTCGGTCAGTTCCGCGCGAACCTCGGCGCCGGCGCGGACCGTCTCGTCATCGGTCCAGACCACCTGCGCAATAAGGAGCACTTCGTCTCCCGCCGGGAGCGCCTCGGTGCGGACTTCGATCGCGGCGCGCTCCTCCGTCCCACCGGTGAGAACCCGGACACCGGAAGCTCGCTGGGCGAGCCGCGTGGACTGGAGTGCCACAAAGGCGTCGGAGGCGGGGATTTCCCTGCCGGCCGCAGCCACGGGCAGCACCCGAACCGACGCCTCGGATATGCCCAAGTCGCGAAGAAGGGAGAGAACAGAGGCGGTCACGTCGTCTGAAAGCGCGGAGAGCGTGTCCACCGCGGACGTCGTCTGTGCGGTGACCGCCACCGCGACGAGAAGGGCCACCCCCAGAAGGACGAGCTTTTTCATACCAGGAGGGTACGCCGTTTCCCGGGATACTTCAACGTGGCCGGGCCTCAGTCGGCAGCTCTCATTGTAGAGGGCTCAGCGCCCTCGTCCATACTGAGAATTGCCGCAACCTCAGTAGAGCGCGCTTTGCAGAAACGCGCGGATCAGATTCCACGCCTCCTGCGCCGGGGCGCGCGTACGAATGGTGTCTACCGACACAAATGAGCCGCGGGCGTTCTCTAGGGTTCGCAGAACGTACGGGAAATCGCGTTTGGCCAGGAGCGTTTCAAACGTCTCCAGGTCGCTTCCCCGGGCGTACCGGTCCCGCGCTCCGTAGGCGACCAGGACCGGTCCATTCCGGCCCAGGCGGCCCATCTCCCGTTCTGCCGTGACCGGCGGCCCCGGAGCAACGGCGGCCACGCCGCTGAGCGTTGCATCCCGGGCGCCGAGATCGAGGGCGGCAGCGCCGCCGAACCCGAGACCGACCACGGCGATCCGACCAGGATTCACGAAGGGGATCGATTTCAGCTCAATCACGGCGCGATCAAGGTCGTGCCGCAGGCGTTCGTCGTGTATGCGTCCGGCGAGGATTCGTGCTCCCGGGCGCCCCATGGCGAGACGCCCCCGGTGCAGGTCCGGTGCGAGCACCACAAAACCGTCGGCGGCGAGCGAGTCGGCGAGGACCGTGGTGTCCAGGGAAAGCCCGTCCCGTTCGTGCAGAAAAAGGACCGCCGGTCCCTGCGCCTCTCGGGCAACCCGGCCCAGGTTGATCCGGGCTGCCACCGCGTCGGGACCGTCGGGCCCCGTCAGGTACCCGCCCAGTTCGGATCCGCGGAGGGAGCTCCAGGTGTGGTTCCAGATCGTCCTGGAGGTGGCGCCCCCGTGTACATCGAGCAACGCCCACGCGGCGATGAGAAGCAGGAGGCCCACGAGAGTCACCGTAACGACGAGCACGGTACGCATCACGCAAGTATACCAGAGTTCCGCTATACGCCGGAGGTGAAGGGGACGCGATGCGTACGGCCCCTTTTGGTCACGGCCGGGTATCAACTCAAAGCGACGAGCCCTCAGACGGCTTTGTCAATTTTTTGTCTGTGTCAAACGACAGGCAGTTCCGTTGCGAAAAACAAACTATTCCGATAATATATTCTCGATATTGCAACAGGTTTTACAGAACTACGGAGGCCTCATGACGGATAAAAAACGAGTTGTCGTTATAGGCGGCGGCTACGGCGGGGTTGAGGCGGCAAAGAAGATCGCCCATACCTTTCGACGGGACGAGAGCGTTCAGGTAACGCTGATCGATCGGAATCCGTATCACACCTTGATGACGGAGCTGCACGAGATTGCCGGTTCGCGGACCGAACCGGAGGCTGTGCAGGTCAGTTTTGCAAAAGTCTTTGGGTCTCGCCCGGTGGACGTGGCGATCGACGAAGTGGAGGCGATCGACTTCGGGAACCGGCAGGTTCACTCAAAGTCACACGTCTACGGGTACGACTACCTGATCGTGGGAGCCGGCGGGGCGCCGGAGTTCTTCGACGTCCCGGGGGTGCAGGAAAACAGCTTCACGCTCTGGTCGCTGGAGGACGCACTGCGAATCCGAACGCACGTGGAAGAGTGCTTCCGGGAAGCCGCCAAGGAACCCGATTCCACTCGCCGCCGCACCCTGCTCACCTTTGCCATTGCCGGAGCCGGGTTCACCGGCGTGGAGCTTGCCGGCGAATTGCTGGAACGGAAGAAGGTGCTTTGTCCCAAGTACCACATCGACGAACGAGAGGTCCGGGTCCTGATCATCGAAGCGAAGGACACGATCCTCCCGATCTTTCCGCGAAAACCCGGCGAAAAGGCGCGGCAACACCTGGAGCGACTGGGGTGCGAGATCCTGGTAAACACAGCCATCACCGGCGCCGAACCGGGCAAAATCCTTCTTGGCGGCAACTCGGTCGAAGCGGAGACGTTTATCTGGACCGCCGGTATCCACGGCGGCGAACTCAGCGCCCGCATGCCCCTGACCCAGGGCCACACGGCACGGGGTGAGTGCTCGGTGGCGTCGCCGGAGGGCATCCACGGCATGGCGGGGTGCCACTTCGACGAAGACGAGCGCTACGTCGTCGGTCAGCGCGGACGCGTCCTGGTCAACGAGTTTATGCAGTCCGTGGACTATGAAAATGTCTACCTGATCGGTGACATCATGTGGTACGTGGAAAAGGAACACGTCCTGCCCCAGGTCGTCGAGACTGCGCTCCAGACGGCGGAAACGGCTGCGCACAACATCATCGCGGACATCAAGAACGGAAAGAAAAAGGCCTTTACGTCCAACTACCACGGTTTTATGGTCTCCGTTGGCAGCCGGTACGGCGTTGCTCACGTCCTGGGCGTCAGCGTCACCGGTTTTATGGCCCTGGCAATCAAGCACCTGATCAACCTGCACTACCTCTTCGGCCTCGCCGGCTTCAACGCCTGCTGGCAGTACGTCAAGGAGGAGTTCATCGACGTCAAGGATCGACGATCGATGGTTCACGGGCATCTATCGGGCAAAATCTCCGCCTTCTGGGCACTGCCCCTGCGCCTCTTCATGGGGGTCAAGTGGTTCGTCGAGGGGTGGAAAAAGATCGGCGAGGGCTGGCTCAATCCGGGCGAGAGCGGACTGCGAGACGTGTGGACCGGCGCAATCCGGCTCCCCGGTGTCTCTTTCGCCGACGCTACCGCTTCCGCCACCGACGCTACCGCTTCCGCCACCGACGCCGCCACTGCCGCCACCGACGCCGCCACTGCCGCCACCGACGCCGTCGCTGCTGCAACTGAAGCGGTTGCCGGGGCGACTGAAGCGGCAACGAGTTATGGAGATCCGATCATGCCGGCCCTCGGTATCTACACGTGGTTCGCGGAAACGGTGTTGAGTTCGTCTACCCTGTTGGCGTTCCTCCTGCAATCGGGCGTGGTCATCGCCGAAATGGTGATAGGCCTGGCGCTCATCGGGGGCTTTCTCACCGTCCCGGCCGCGCTGGTATCGATCGGACTGTGCCTGATGTTCATTATTTCCGGCTGGGGATCTGTGGAACTGCTCTGGTATCTTTTTGCGGCGTTTGTGCTCGTCGGCGGAGCCGGTCGATCCTTCGGGCTGGACCACTACTCGACGCCCATCCTTGGCCGCTGGTGGTCGGGCAGGTCCATTGCGAAGCGGTCGTATCTCTATACGGGTGAACCTCGTTCGTGACGTTCTGGGATACCGTTCCCGAAATCGGCTCTGAACTCGACCGGGTCCGGAGCCGGATCGACGAAGAGGTTCGTCTCGGCGGTCCGGCGATCGAAAAACGCCTATCGGGGGTGTTTCATCGCGACGCCAAGCTGCTGCGCCCGGCATTTGCGATCCTGGCGGCGCGCATTCAGAACGGCGGCCGGCGCGCAACGGATCGGGTGATCAACCTGGCGGCGGCGGTAGAGATGCTGCACGTGGCGTCACTGATTCATGACGACATCGTAGACAACGCGCGTTCCCGCCGCGGCGGACCGGCAGTTCACGTTGCGTACGGACCGCGGGAGGCGGTACTCATGGGCGATTTCCTCTTTGCCCGCTGTTTCGCTGCCGTTGCCGAGTTTGCCACGCCGGACAATGCGCGCATCCTGTCGGCTGCGGCGTCCCGGATCATTCATGCCGAAATCGACGAGTACGCCGCCGGTCCCGGCATCAGCGTTCGTTCCTATCTGCGCCGGGTGATCGGGAAAACGGCAATCCTCTTTGCGGCGAGTTTCCACCTGGGTGCCTCGGAATCGGGGGCAAACGCCTACGTAACCCAGGTGCTCCGACGAATCGGATACAACGTGGGTGTCGGGTTTCAGATCGTTGACGACATCCTGGACATCGCCGGCGATCCACGGCGGATGGGCAAGCCGGAGGGCAAGGATCTGCGCGGCGGCGTTCTGACCTTGCCGGCCATTCTGGTTTCCCGGAGAGACGAACGGGTGAGCCGCGCAGCCCTGCGCCTGATGAGTGAGCGGAACCGCATCGCCCGGATAATTCGCGCCCGGGGAGTACAAAAAGCGGTCATTCACGGCGGCGGCATCGCCGCCGCCAGGGCGTGGGCCTCCGTGTACACCGCCCGGGCGGAACGCGAACTGTCGCACCTTCCCGCGGGGCGAGATACGGAGACGCTCCACGCCTCGATCCAGCGTCTCCTGGATCGCACTGCTTAGATCCACAGGACAAAAAAAGGCCCGCCCCACGGGGCGGGCCATATCCAACCGATTGATAGCACTATGCGCGGTCAGCACCGCGCAATTTACGCATACACGCGTGTGGTCAGCGGCGGGCGCCTTCCAGCGCTTCCTCAGCGAGCGTAAAAAACTCGATAACGTGAATCGTGGCGCCGGAAAAGGCGTCGGTTCGACCTTCGTCATCGGAGTAAGTGATAGCCGTGGGATCCTGCGTCTCCAGCAGGTACGCCTCGGCTGCCATAGCCTGTTCGAACCAGGGCGCCATGGCTCCGCCGTTCGCGACCATGCCGTACTCGCCGTCCATGGAGCGCGTCTTCTTGTCGGTTCCGCCCTCAACGTTCATGCCGTTCCAGTTCGCCGCGACGATGCGGCCGCCCACGACGGTGATGTCCACCATGTACTTCCAACCGGTGCGTTCGTTGAAATCGGCCTCTTCCGCGTGGTACTGCCCGTCCTTCCACATGCCGAATCCGCCGGGAGAGCCGCTGAGCGCCTTTTCGGCGAGATCAAAGAACTCACGGACGTGGATGGTGGCGCCGGAAAACGCATCGGTGTTGCCGGCGTCGTTGGTATAGGTGATTGCCGTGGGATCCTGCGTCTCCAGCAGGTACGCCTCGGTTGCCATAGCCTGTTCGAACCAGGGCGCCATGGCTCCGCCGTTCTCGACCATGCCGTACGCACCGCTCCGGGAACGCTCCTTCTTGTCGGTTCCGCCGTCACGGTTCGCACCGTTCCAGTCGGCCGCGACGATCTCGCCGTTCTCGACCTCGATCGTCACCATATACTTCCAGCCGGTTCGTTCACTAAAACCGGCCTCCTGCGCAAAGTAGACGCCGTCAGCGAAGTTCATATCGCCGGACGGCGGCGATTCCTCCTGGCCGCCCGCAAACGCAACTGCGGCGACAACAAGCATCATCACTACACACAATCGTCGTGTATTCATATCTACCTCCAATTGGGATTTATTCGAATGCCGATAGTGTAACAGAAGTACCATTTAATAACAATAGATTGTCGTTTTTTGTGATACAAGTTTTTTAATCGCCGGCGAGGCGGCTCGATAACCACGAAGGCTACATTTTTGCATTTGCGACGGGAGTGCCTCATACTTTTTTGCACGACCACCATGGGAAAAACGACCAAACGAAGCTACAAGACGGACATCCTTGATTCAATCTACCACGCAAGCGGAAATGCCATCTTCGTCGTGGATGTAACGCAGGACGGCGACTTCGTGTTCCGAGACCTGAACCCAACGCACGAACGCTTGACGGGGCTGACGGCCGAGTGGATTCGGGGCCGGCGAATAGACGACTTGGTCCCCACCGTGCCACCGGAAGCCGCTCAGGTGATCCGCACCAACTACCGGCGCTGCCTCGAGGCAAACGAGCCGATCACCTACCAGGAGGTGATTCCGATCAACGGCCGCGATACGTGGTGGCAGACGACGCTATCTCCCGTGTACGACGATCATGGTGAGATCGTTCGCATAGTCGGTAACGCGGTTCCGATCGACAATCTCAAGGCGGCAGAGTTCGCCCTTGAAAAGGCGAAGGTGGAACTGACCAGTGAGCTGGAAATCGAACAGCTCCGGCGGAAACTGGTAATCGAAGCGTCCAACACCGGTATCTGGGAGTGGAATCTGGTCGATGAATCGATCTACTTCTCGGATCGGTGGAAATCGATGCTGGGATACGCGCCGGAAGAGTTGGAAGACAGTTTCCAGACCTGGATTGACCTGATGCACTCGGACGACCGCGAACCATCCCAGCAGATCGTCCAACGGTTCATCGAAGGTGGCGAAGACGTACTGAACTTCGAGTTCCGATTGAGATCCAGGGATGGAACATACCGCTGGGTTCGCAGCATCGGCATGGCCGATCGAAACCCCGACGGCAGCGCAGCGCGGATTATCGGATCGCACCAGGATATCACCCACGAGCTTGAGGCACGACGGGAGCTTGAGTTGCGCTTTCGACAGTTCCTGACGATTCTCGAATCGTTTCCGGGCGTTGTCTACGTGTCCGATCCGGCAACCAACAGACTCCTCTACGTCAACAGCCAGACCTCTGCACTGTTCGGCCGGGATATCACCGATGAGATCTGTTACGAGGCGCTCCAACAGCGCGGCGCCCCCTGCCCGTTCTGTACCAACAACATCACCCGCGGCACGCGCGAACCGTACACCTGGGAGTACCACAACCCCGTACTCGACCGCCACTTCCTCATCACGGACCGGATGATCGACTGGTTCGACGGTCGCGAGGTCCGACTCGAGTTCGCACTGGACATAACCGACAGGCGTCGCATGGAGGACCAACTGCGCCAGTCCAATCGCGACCTCCAGAATTTCGCCTACGTGGCGAGCCACGATCTCCAAGAACCGCTTCGGAAGATCCGTGCCTTTGGTGACCGTCTGCGACGCTCATCGATTGGTCAGCTCAATGACCGTGCGGAGGATTCATTGGGGCGGATGCTCAACGCGGCGGAGCGAATGCAGAACCAGATCGACGCGGTCCTTACGTTTTCCCGCGTTCATACCCGCGCCGGGACCATGGAAGACGTGCCGTTGACTGACTCCGTGAGAAACGCGGTTGCGACACTTGACGTGCAGATCGAGGAGAGCGGCGCGAAGGTTGAGACGGGCCGGCTTCCGACCGTTCGGGCCGACGGAAACCAGATGGAACAGCTCTTTCAGAACCTGATCGGCAACGCGATCAAGTACCGGCACCGGGAGCGTTCACCGATAGTGAGCATCACATCGGAGACGGGCGACGGCGAGGTGCGCGTCATCGTCGCCGACAACGGGATCGGCATAGAACCGGAGTACCGAGACACGGTGTTCGGGGTGTTCCGACGCCTCCATTC
>JANQHT010000146.1 GCA_028282545.1 Spirochaetales bacterium | reverse complement strand
CGGACGGTCCAGTGGCTCCAGGGCCATTCCGGCGGAACGAGGGACCGTCTCCACGACGATCCGTACGGTGCTCGCCGGCGGCGGCGTCTCCTCGCCGATGCGGACGTACAATTCGCCCGTGTGCGCGTAGACGTTCCACGCCAGGTGGCGAACGTTGTCTCCCGGCACGTACGGTCGCTGCTCGATCAGCGTGTCGTTCCGGTCCCGGACCAGGTACGCCTCCATCGCGGCGCCGCCGGTACGGGCTTCTCCAACCGTACCGCTCCACGGGTCGGACCGGGGAACCACGTAGAGCGGCCCCGGATCAACGATAGGGCGTGACGCCTCAAAGAGATCGAGGAAATCGTTCGCCCGGACACGGCACAGCGTCGGCGTGTACACGCCGCGAGCAATCGTATCGGTCGGACGGCCCCGGACGTCGCTGTCGATTGCCCAGACGGCGGAGAACGACCGACCGCCCCATACCGCGGTCAAGATGACGTCACAGCGGCCGGCCAACGGCGCCGGAACGCTCCCGGCAACAATCGCGAGGCCCGCCCGGGCACCTTCGACGATCTCCATTTCGCTCCAATGGAGGGTGGGTGCGAAGCGTCGTAACGCCCGCTGGATGACGAGGATGTGCACGCCGCCGGCGATGATCGCCCCGGTCATGCCGACGGCAACCATTGTGAGCGGCAGGTTCCGGGTGGGAAGCGCTACCGACGTTGCGAGAACAGAGGCAAAAAAAAAGCGGTGCCCTGCCAGGTGGGTTTCACGAGGCGCCCCGGTAGAGGCGCTCCAGTTCCGCCTCTGCCGCCTCGCGGACCACCGAATCGGGAGCAAACCCGTCGCGCGTCTGCATACGATGGGCGAGTACCGGTACCGCGATCTCCATGAGATCGCTCTCGACCACGTAGTCGCGACCGCGAACGCAGGCGAGCGCCCGGCCGACCTGCACCAGCGCCAGCGCACCCCGCGGTGAAACGCCGTGCCGTACCCGGTCGTCATCCCGTGTACGACGAACCAAGTCGACCACAAACTCCATGAGTTCCCGCGATACGTGGATATCCGGAAGGGTCTTTCGCAGTTCGAGAATCTCGCTGCGGGACGAAACGGCGGCAAGAGCCGGGAGGCGCGTCTCGGCGGGGCGTGTATCGAGGATGGCGAGTTCGCTGGAACGGTCCGGGTACCCCAGCGAGAGGCGCACCGCAAAGCGGTCCAGTTGGGCGAGAGGCAGCGGGTACGTCCCTTCCATCTCGACGGGATTCTCGGTTGCGATAACCTGGAAAAAGGGATTCATGGGGTACCGCGTTCCACCCACCGTTACCTGACCCTCCGCCATGACTTCGAGCAATGCGCTCTGAACCTTGGGAGTGGCGCGGTTGATCTCGTCCGCAAGCAGAAAATGGGTGAACACCGGTCCCGGGTGAAAGAAAAAGCGCTTGCGTCCCGGGTCAAAGACGTCAACGCCGGTAACGTCGTACGGGAGAAGGTCCGGCGTGAACTGGATCCTGTGAAAAGAGAGGGGCTCCTCCGGCGGAGAGAGCGCCGCGCAGAGCGCCTTGGCGAGGGTCGTCTTGCCCAGTCCCGGGATGTCTTCGATCAGAACGTGGCCGCCGGCGACAACGGCGGCAACCAGGTGAATCAGAACATCGCGCTTTCCGATGATAACCGTGTTCAACTGGTCCACGAGAGCGTTCACGGGAAAACCGTATCACACCTGCCGGCTCTGACCAACCAAGCGCCGTATCTCCCGGTCGTCGATCTCGTCCTCCACGCGGAGGATCTCCTGGAAACGGACGTAGGCGATGTACGCCTCCACGGGGCGGCGGTGGATCTCGGCAAAGGCGCGCCGGTAGAGCGCGAGCTGAACGCGGTGGTCCGCCGGACGCATCACCGAATCGCTCTTGAAGTCCACGATGACCGTTCGGTTCTCCGAGGTGAAGACCGCGTCAACGGCGCCGGAGAAAAACGCCTCCTCCCACGCGCTATCGTCCGATCCGGGCAGGTAGAAAAGGAAGGGCACCTCCGCGGCGACGTCAAACCCCCGCAGGCGGGCCAGAAACGATAACCACGCCGGAGACGATAGGAAGGCGTCCGCTATCTCCGCCGCCCTGCCTGCCGCCATGGAATCACCTGCGAGGTTCCACGGCTCGACGGGCTCACCGCGGTGTACATCGAGGGTCGATTCGATTCTCCGGTGGATCAGCGTCCCGACCTCGGCGGCGTCAGGTTCGCGCGCCGGTTCCGACTCGGTTGCCGGGTCCGGTCCACGCGCCGCGTCCTGATCGGCTGCCGCTTCCGGTCCACGCGCCGCGTCCTGATCGGGTGCCGCTTCCGGGCCGCCCGTCGCGCCCGGTTCAGATGCCGCTTCCGGTTCGGACGTAACGTCGCGATCGGGCGGTTCCGCCCCGCTTCCATCCAATAGCGAACTCGGCGCAAAGTCGATGGTAACCGGGGGCAGAGCAAAAACGGATGCGCCCAGCAGGTGCTCCTCGATCTCTGCCCGGGAACGCGATACGCCCCGGTGCCTCAGCGCTTCCCAGTCGCCCTCTGCAATGGCCGGAATCGTCTCGATAGGAAGGTCCGCAAAATCATCGCGGCCGAGCACGCCCTCAACGAGTTCCATCATTCCGCCGCCCCCCCTGGAGGGTGCGGCGGTGATCACCAAGGAACGTTCCGCCCGTGTGGCGGCAACGTAGAGCAGTCGTTTGAGTTCAGCCGCCTCCTCCTCCGCCTCCATCTCCGCGGCGTATCGCGCAATAAGGTTGGTGGAAGATGGCTTCTGCTCCACGTCGGGCCGGTCCGGGAGCGCCACGGTCACTCCCAGACGCCGATCGCGCCAGACCGTCTTTGTTCCGTGCCGGGGTTTGCCGGCCGCGTCGGCCAGAAACACCACCGGAAACTCGAGCCCCTTGGAACGGTGAATCGTCATGATCGAGACCGCGTCGCCGCCGGCGATCTCGGCGTCGTCGAGCTTAGTGGGAGCCCCCAGGTTCGCACGGAGGTAGTCGACGAACTCGATCGCCGGCCGATTGCGATAGGCGGCGGCGATCTGTTGAAGGTACACAAAGTGCTCGCGGAACGTGGCGAAGCGGCTCTCCGCGAGCAGGGAGTACCGGTATCCGTGGGCGTGCCGGATCCGGTCGAGTACCCACGATAGGGGTACGCGATCGATCGAATCGGCGATATCTCGATACATCGCGCCGCCGCGCTCGTACCGGAACCGATCCGCCTCGGCAAGGAGATCGCACGGGGCGAAGGGGAGCGCCTCACGATGGTGCACGAGCAGCTCCACCAGGGCCGCGTCCGAAACGCGCACCAATGGGCCCCGGAGCACCGCCGCGTACGCAGACCGGTCCGCCGGATAGAAGACCAGTTGCAGGACGTTGTATATGTCCGACGCGGGCGCTTCGAGAAAGAGCGATCTCAACGCGTTGGTTCGATAGGGAATACCCCGTTTGCGGAGCGCCTGCTCGTAGCGCTGCTGGTTGCTCCCCACGCGCAGAAGGATGGCGATGTCGCCGTAGGAGGTGGCGGGTTCGCCTCCGGTGGAAACGATCGTTTCGATCCGGTCCGCGATCCACGCCGCTTCGGCCCGTTGATCGTAGAGAAAGCCTTCGCGGCGCTCCTTTGGATTGTCGACACGGGCAATGTGTACCGGTGCGGGAAACCTCCCATCGGGGGCGCTCCGCCCCGCCTCCAAGGGCTCAAAGTCGGCGTCGAAGGCGCGCGTTCCACCGGTGAAGAGGTGGGCGAAAAAGCGGTTGAAAAAGGAGATGAGTTCCGGATCGCTCCGATAGTTCGCCGTCAGCGATAGGCGATCGAAATCGCGGGCGAGCTGCCGGAACACGGAGACGTCGGCGCCGCGGAAGCGATAGATCGACTGCTTCTGGTCGCCCACAAAGAAGAGCTTGTCCGTCTGGAGATCCTCTACCGCCGGTACTCCGGTGCCGGTCACATCCAACCGCTCGGCGAGGATGAAGAGCAGGTCCCGCTGCGACGCGTTGTTGTCCTGAAACTCGTCGATCATGATGAAATCGAACCGCCCCTTGTAGTAGGAACGGAGAGCCCCGTCGCGTTGTAACGCTTCCAGGGCGAGGTCAAACACTTCGCCGTATCCGAGAACGCCCGATTCGCGCCGGCCGTGAAGAACGTATTCCTGGTACGCCTCCAGAACCGCGCCCAACTGCCGTACCTCGTCGCTCCGCCTTAGAAACTCGTCGATGTCGCCCACGGTCGTCGCCGCTTCCTTTGCAGTGCGGAGGTGACCCCGGAACTCCGCGCCCTCCGGAGAAGTACTACCGCCCACGTTGGCGGAAAACGAACGAAGCGCCGCGACCGTTTCGCCTTCGTCTGCGGCACATCCACGCAGCCGGTCGCGGATGCGCACCACGCCGGCGGTCTCGAGGGGCGTGGAAAGCAGCGCGGCAACGTGGGAGTGCATAGAATCGATCTTCCGGTTCCGCTCGGAGGATAGCCATTGGAGCTGCCCGGCGAAGAGCGCGGGAAAGTCGACCGGGCGCGCCAGGGAAAAGTGGTGGAGCGCAAGGTCGAGGAAGGGGGACTCCACGGTGCGTTTGAACCCCGCCTGGGAGAGGTAGTTGGCCACCACACCCTGCTCCGCGTTATCGCGAACGAAGGCGAGCGCCGACCGTTCGGTTTCACGCCGCAACTGGTCGGCGTCAACGGAGAAATCGGGGCGCAAACCAAAGAGGCCCGCCCCGTCGCGCAGGAGGGACGCCGCAAATGAATCGAGCGTCGATATCTGCGCCTGATCGATCAGCTCCAGTTGGCGGCGGACGCGTCCGTCCCGCTCCGCCACTCGCCGCAGCGTCTCGTGAATTCGATCGAACATCTCCGCCGCCGCTTTACGCGTGAAGGTGAGCGTCAAGATTCGATCCACCGTGCTCTCCCCGCTTTGCACCAGAGCAACAAACCGGTCCGCCAGAACGCGCGTTTTGCCGCTTCCGGCGCCGGCGGAGACGACGGTATTGGTGCGTCGGTCAACGGCGTGCTGTTGGGCGTCGTTCAGGGTGTGGCTCACGAAGCGCTCCCGGGCATACGAACGACGAAGCAGCGTCTGCACACCGATCTCCACCGGCAACCGTCACACGGTTTGTCCTCGGGGCATTGGTAGCGCCCCTCCTGAATCCGTTGCCACACGGACTGTATGTACCGCGGCAGTTCCCCGGGCGTCGCGGAAAGCATCGCCGCGCCGGCCCGTTGCCGGCTCGTGCCGTTTGGATCGGCCAACCAGGTGACACGACGATCCCGTGGAAGCAGAAACGCCAGGCGTCCCACCGGAGTATCCCGGGCGAGTTCAATCAGGAGCGCATAGAACGGCAACTGCGGGTGCGAGGCGTTTTCGAATTCCGGCGCGTCCGCCCCTTCCGGGACGCCCCATACCTGGATGAACGTGGGGGCCCGGCCCGTCTTGTAGTCTACGATCGCGGCGCTCTCCCCGTCGGAGACCAGGAGGTCAACGGTGCCCATGAGCGGGACACCCGGCGCGTCTTTTGCAATCGTAACCTCCGACTCCAGTTCACCAACCTGTGTCAGAGCCGTGAGAGAGCGAAGCGACCACTCAACGTCGGAAGTTACTCGATCGATCAGCGACGGAAGCGCCCAGACCGGCACGCTACGCGCGATGTCGGCACGGTTCGCGACGGACTCGACGATCGCCCGGCAATCGGGCCTTTCCTGCGCGACCGCCGCCTCCAGGGAACGGTGATAGAGCGTACCCCGGGTCCGGGCATCCACACCGCGATAGCCGTACGGTTCGGTATCCACCTCCAGCCGGTGGCGCAGAAAGAACGCAAAGGGGCATTGCTGGAACGTTTCGAGCGAAGTCGGCGACAGGTGCTCCACCGGCCTCGTTTTGGCGAGCGAGGACGCCGGCACCGGCATCCGCTGGAAATCGGATGCCGCCGGGGTCGCACCGGTTTCGAGGAACACCCGCAAGCCCCCCGCATCAACGGCGGATAGGTGCTCCGGGGGTGGGGCGTTCCGGTCGTACCACCAGCGGTCCCGGTCCACCGATGGTTCGACGGACTCCGACGACAGGGTGACAACGGGGATGTGTGCCGCCCGCGGCCCTACCCGGGCGGCTGAATACCAAACGGTCTCTCCCGACCACGTATAGGCGGAGGTGAAGAGCGCGCTGCGATCGACGCTACTCCACTTTAGCAGCTCCCGTTCCTCCGCACGTATCCCGAACGGTACCGTTTCCGCGATTCGCGTGGCTACCTGGCCGGCGCCCACCACGAAGTGATAGGCGGGTTCCGTCCCAGCCGCCACGCGATAGTCGTACAACGTTACCGCACCGGCCGGTGATCGCGGGACGTATCGTCGGTCCCGCAGAATCCCCAGGAAGAGTCGCCACGGCGAGAGATCCCCTATCACGGCGTCCGCGTCGTGAGCAGCTTCGTCGAGCAGGGTGAGAACCTGCTCATAGACGCGCTCCGCCCCGAAGTACCACCGGGCGTGGTCCACCTGGCGATCGAAAAATGCGCGGACGGCGGCTCGTAATGCGGCGAAGGAGGTCGCCCGCTGGAGCCTGCGCGAGTCGCGAACGAGCGTGGAGTACCGCTCGCGCAGCTCTTCGGCGGAGGCACCGGCGAGGGCAAAGGCGCGGCGCCACTCTGCGTCGCTGTAACAGTGCGATGCAAAACCGAAAGCGGCGATGTGTGAGAGTTCACCCTCGCCTCTCCACGGCACCGAGCGATCGAGAATAAGCCCGGCAACCGACTGAACGGCAAAGCGCGACCGAAAAACCTCGTCCAGCCGTTCGAAGATGGATCCGCCGGGAACTTCGGAAAGGGGTTTTCCCGCCTGAACACGGAACGGAATTCCGCGTACCGACGCCCTCGAAGCGATCACGTCCGCGACCTCTACCGCCTCGACGGCGGTGATCACGATGTGCTGGGGAGGTACGCCGCTGTGCAGAAGCGTCTCGACCCGCTCCAGGACGGCGTCGATCTCCGCCCTGAAGTCCGGATAAACCCGGACCACCGGCACCGGGTGGTCCCGTCCGATACGCTCAACGGGAACGGTCGGCACGCCCGACAGGTGCGGTTCAAATGTCGCGAAGTCATCGATCAGTTTCGGGAAGAAGACAACGGGGCGATAGCCGCCGAAATCGGAGGTGCCGCTTCCCGACTCGGTGCGCCGCTGCAATTCCCACTCCGGTTCGAACCGGTCGTTCCGTTCGAGGAACGTCGTGTACCGCCGGTGGATCTCCCGGAAGTCCGATCGCCGCCGCTCGCCCAATGCCCGGAAACGCGGATGGCGAACGATGCGGTCGAGAGACGGGAGCGACCGCGCCAGGGCAGCGGCCGACGCTTGCCCGTACGAGGCGAAGGCCGGATCGATCAGCGAAGCGAGAAAGGGGTGTTCCTCGTTTGTGGAAAGGAGGCGCGCCGCGAAGACGGTACGCACGAGGCGGGAGGCGGGACGCCGTTCATCGCGGACGGAAAGGTACCGTTCCTTGAATGAATCCCACGAGAGGCACCGCTCCGACAGGAGCGCCCGGTATCCGCCCCGGGAAACGAGCCATCGCCGCCAGAATCGCGCCGCGACTTCCGAGGGAAAGACGAGGAGCGCTTCCGGGGCGGCAAACGCCGTGGAGACGGCGGAGGAGATCATATTCCGCCAGAGTAGGTGAATGACTTGCGATTGTACATGAATGGGCGTATTTTTCTGGATTGGAGCCCCTCTTGAAAGCCAAAGCCGTCCAACTTGCCGACGTCATCAACAAGAACTCACGCGTGATACAGGTCATGGTCCGTCACCGGCACACCGTCGTGTGCCGGCATCGCAAGACGGGCCGGTTGAAACGAATGCTCTTTCGCGCCCTCTACGACCACAACAAATCGTTCTGGAAGAGCGAGGCGGGCACGTGGCAGTACTACCTCGAAAAGGATGAAGCCGAGGAGATTCTCCAGCTCGCTTCAGCCGAACAGCGTGCCCGCGCTCTCGATCTGACCATCAAGGACGGCGCACCGCCGGCCGCACCCCAGACTGACGCGCCCGGAGGTCCACGGACCGGCGACGATGGCGGCGGCGAGGAGGAACTGCTGGACGAGTTGGAGCCGATCGAAACGGAGGAGCACGGCGGGGCCAACTTCGGGGAATCGTATGAGCGTATCACATCCCTAAACGTGCGAGAACGGACGGAGGGCATTCGGAAGCATACGAACCGGCTCGAGGAACTGGCGCGGGCCGAAGCGGCTGAACCGGAGGAGGTGGCGGAAGCACTCGTCTCGGCTTCCGAAAGCGCCACGCTCTCGAACCGGGCCACGATCAACGAGGCTATCCGTATGGGCAACGAACAGGCCCGGCAGTATACGGAAGACCTCGTCAAAGAGACGCGGCAGCTCGTGAAGTCGACCACAAAACTTCTCAACGCCGATCTCTTCGACGAATCGCTGGTCAACGCGGTTGTGCAGAAGTCGAACGGGACCGTGTTGCGTCACATGACGCGCGTCTTTCTGAACGGTCTCGATTTTCTTCTCTTTTACAATCGACAGGTTCTCACCCGCGGTATCGCCAATCGGATTCGAGTGAAGTTCGCAAAGCAATACAAGGAGCGCTACCGCTACCTTCTGCCGCACCTCCACGAAGACCACGTGACGCTGGAACGGGTGTTCCTGGGGGGAATGAAGAGTCTCGACGAGGTCGAACTCAACAAGTTCGCCACGGGCTTCCTGGTTCACGATGTCGGCAAGGCGGAGGACATCGAGTACCACGAGGGTGAAGCCGCATACGATCGCGAAACCGTGGTCCGCCACGTCAAGATCGGGTATCGGGCGGTCATGGAGAAGACCAGTTACCCCCGCGAGGCGGCGTTGATCACGGGCTACCACCACGAATACTACGGCAACCCCGCCGGGTACGGGTACTTCCGGGAATTCCTGGACGGGTACAAACAGGCGAACCCGGAGGTCACCCAGGACTACGTAATGGCGTACACCATGGAACCGCTCTTGGACTACGAGGTCATCGCCTATTTCCCGGCAAAAATGCTCGAAATCGTGGACATCTTCGACTCCCTCACCGACAAGGACCGAAAGTACCGACAGCCGCTGTCTGAATCCGGGGCGATCGAGATGATGCGCAACGAGTTTCTCGGACAAAACCTCAAAATCGATCCGATCCTCTTCGACATCTTCCTCGACTTCGTGGAAGAGAAACGCGGCCGGCGGTAGAGACTACCGGCCCAGTACCATTCCGTCGAAATAGGCGCGCATGGCGCCGACGAAGTCCTTCCGGACCGCTTCCTCGATATCGGCGTAGGCGAACGCCTGGGCCGCTTCTTCCGAGACGCCGGAGGCGCGTTCCTGGTTGTCATAGGTGACCAGGGCGCGCCCGTCGGGTCCGACCATCTCGAGATTGAGATACCAGCGAACCGACTTGTAGTCGGGATTGATCTCCGTGGGTTCCATCCGGACGCTGCCGCGAACGGCGAGCACCGCGCTCTCCGCCGAGGGGAAGCGCTCTTCGCTCAGCGCTTCGCGAACGGCCCCGGCTATTCTCCCGCCTTCGTCGTTGTCGACCGCAACGCTCACCGTCATGCGCGCCGCCAGGTCCGCCTTCTCACGGAGGAGGTCGTCGTAGTCGTATCCAACCTGCGCCAGTTCACCAAAACCGGGGGCGATGATCCGCAACTGGTCCCGCAGGACCTCGTTGTTGGCGGCGACCACGGAGGCCGCACTGAGGAAGGCGTATTGCCGAACGAGATCGCCGCCGGCGCCCGATTCGGCACGGAAGTTCTCCACCTGGGTGCCGTTTTTCTGGATCAGGTCGGCGTAAATGCGACCGGTGGGGATACGTTCGAGGTACGCAATCACCGAGACGCGACCCATGGCGTCGGTAAAGGACTCGCCGTATTGTATGTTCAGCAACGTCTGGTCTGAACGAATACTGACGGACTGCGTCAACTGGACTTCGCTCTCGGTGAGCGTTGAGCTGCCGCTCACGAGTTCCTGGTATCGCTCGGCGGTGCGCATGTCCACGGAGACGCGCGCCTCGAATATCTGGGCTATTCCCGCCGCGGCATTTTGTTCGGCCGCGGCCCGGGTGTCCCCGGATCCCACCGCCGAGAGAAACATCTCGTCGGGATAGGCCGAGGCGGGATTGAGCAGCCATTCCGGCTCGTCGTTGCCGCCACGGGGCGCCCCGGAGGGAGCGCTCGCGCATCCAGCGATGAGAACCGCCAGAACGATGCTCATTCCAACCACCGTAAACCGTTTCATCTGAACTCCTTACCTGTTCACAAAGGACGTGAGGAGGTTCACGCCCTGTTCGCCCACGCGAACCGTACCGAGGTTGTCAACGAATACGAGATTCCCGCCGGAGAAGTACTCGATTTCGATCGTGTGTTCGCCGGGAGCAACGTCCCATTCGCCCACGTGCGCGTACGCGGGAAAGTACCGGGAGAGGCGTAGATCCGCCTGTTCGCTGGCGTCCACCGCCACATCCGCTACGATCGTTCCGAGCAGGCCCGCCGCGAGGCCCAGGGTACTTCCCGATTCGAGCGCCGCGTCCTCTATCTGTTGTTTTCCGCGTTCCGCGATTACTCCCTTGACCACCGTTCTGGTTACGGTCTTGAGGAATATCAGGGGATAGCGGACCTGGAAAGTGTCCTGGGCTATCCGTTCCATGTCTTCGAGCAACGCAAGCTCACCAATCGGTACACCGTCGATGATGACCCGGATGGTGTCCACCGTGCTGCCGCGCAGATCGAGCCAGGGGAGCTGGAACTTGAATCGGTATCCCCCTTCAATACCGGGGAAGTAGAAGGTCGTCCAGTTTTCGAGGATCAAACGCCCCGAATCGTCCTCGTTGTCGGCGATGATCGTCACCTGGTCGTCGCCGGTGATGACGTACAGCGTGTGCGCCCGCTTGACCGGCGCACGGCCGGAAAAGGCGAGGACGCTGATACGGGCACCGTCGGGACGATTTAGAACGGTCTCGTCCAGGGGCATTGGAAATCCGTAGATGTTCCCCTGGCGGGCGAAGGCCTCCTGCATCTCCTGGTAGTCGATCCGGGCGCTGTCGTAATCCCCCTCGGAGCGGTAGAGGAGCAAACTAATGTACCGGGCCAGTGCGGAGTTGTAGAAGCGGTTTTCGCCCGGCTCAATCTCGATCCTGGCGTCCTCGGAGCGGTTGTACTGTTCCGCCAGGCCGGCGTACTTGTCCTCGAGCAGGTTGAGCTTGATATCGATCCGCCGAATTTCGACGAACGCTCCGTCCACATCGCCGGCACCGAGAAAGTTGAGCGCCTTGAAGACGTTGAGATAGATGTCCTCGTAATCCTCACCGGCGTAGTCCAGAACGGTGTCGTTGAGAAGGAGCGACGCCGCGCCCTGGCTGATGCTCTTGGTGAAGTACTCCTCGATGAGAAACTCCGCCTCGGTCAGGTTCTGTGTGCTTTCCGAGTACGTGTCGGCGTAATGTTGGAGCATACCGACGTCGAGGTAGTAGAGGACCTTGTCCTTGGGTGAATAGAAGGTGTCGCGCTCGCCCCCGGAGAGGCGTTCCGCCGCGTAATCGAAGCGCCCCTCGGCGGCCGCCTGGTCCACCTCGACAAACGCCTCGTTTCGCGTGGTCATACACCCGGCGGCCAGGATCGTGGCCGCCGCGATCAGCACCAGGCGCCGCACGAGCCTACCAGCGCGCTTTGCGTTGCTCGACAAGTTTCTTGATCTTCTTGGTACCGATCCACACCTTTTCGTTCGTCTCGATGTTGATCAGTTCCATGTCAACCTGGTACAGCGTGGCGCGTTCACCTTCGATGGCATCAACCTGCGACGTGATCGCGCCAATGAGGAAAAAATCGGCGCCGGTCTCTTCTCCCAGACGCTTGATCGTCTCATCGGAGGCTTCCAGTTGCTGGTCCATGCGCTCCTCGCGGATGTCCTCGCGCTCGGCCGAACTCGCCACGAAGGTAACGCGCCCGCCGTTGATCAGCTCACGCTCGATATCCTTCACAAAGGGCGTCGTATCGATATGTTCGCTGCTCAGGTTCCGGATTCGCCCCACGATCAGGACCGGCTTGCGCCCCTCATCGCGGGAAAAGTCGTCCAGCCATGGGCGGCCGGTCATATCCCGAATCATCTCCTCCGCCACGAGGCGACTGTCCGTATCGTTCCACCGGCCGCTCAAATCGGTCTGGGTATCGGCAGACGTGCGCTGTACCGTACGCGCCGGGGTAACGCACCCCGCCACCAGGATCACTACGACGAGTATCATTGCTATCCGAATCGGTTTCATGGGGTTAACAATAGGATTGCGGTATACCTTTGTCAATTCAACTGCGACGTTGTACGTTGTGGATATGACACGCTTCGCTCGGAGAGTTGTCGTGTTCGCTTCACTGGCGTTACTCGTCGCGTCCTGTGCCACTCCACCGGCGGAGGCGCCGCCGCAAGGGGATCAACGTCCGGTCGCCCGGGCGGTACTCGCCGATACGAGCCCCGCGAGCGGGCGCCCCCTGTTCGTGGGCGTGGGACAACGGCGGCACAACCGCGAAGATGAGGTTGAGGCGGCGTTGCTGCACGTGGCGGACCAGGTAGCCCGGTATCTCTCGATCTCGGCGGCGTACGAACTCGGATTCGACAGCAACGGTCGAACCACGCTGGTCAAGGAGAACATCCTCACCGAGTGGGACCCCGATCTCGGCCTCGCTTTGGCCGATAGTTTTGAGATAATCGACCAAAGTCAGGACGAGGAAGCGACCTACGTGATCGTTACCACCGACGCTGTTCCGCCCACACCGATTCCGCCGCTTACGACGGGCGGCGAAGAGCCGCCGCCGTGGATAGACGCGCCCCCCCGCGTGGAGGGATTCCATACCGCCGTGGGCGTGGCGCACCGACGGCGCCTCATCCGGGACAGCATCGATTTTGCGGACGAAGACGCGCTCAAGGGTATCGTCCTGGCTCAACTCGCCACGGTAGAAACGGAAGATCTGATCCGCTCCGTTGAAGAGGGCGGCACGATAACGTCCGGTGGCGGTTCCGTACGCGGAACGGGCACGGTAACCGGATTCCTGGTGGTGGGCCGATGGGTCAGTGCCGACAGGCAGTACTTTTACAGCCTCGCCGCCGCACCGGTACGATAGCACGAAGGAGAATCGCGATGAAGAGATTCCTGGGATCGGCCATGCTCGCGACGATCGTTGCGGTGGTGGGTGCGCAGGAGGTGGGCATCTTGTCGTACGCCGAAGGGGACGTCAAAATCGTTCGCGAGGGACTCATGCTTACGAGCGATGGCGTGGGACTCGGCGGTGCCCTGGTCGTGAGCGATGTGATCCAGACGGGTGTCGACGCGTTCGCGGAGATTGCGCTCACCGGTGCCGACGTCGCGACAGCCACCCTCAGGATAGACGAGAACAGCGCGTACTACCTCGAGATCCACGACCGGACATCGGGTACGGATACACGAATCCGGCTGCTGCACGGTTCGGTTCGCGTTGCGGTGGAAGGATTACCGCGGGGCCGCCGTTTGTCCGTTCAGACGCCCACGGCCGTGCTGGGAGTTCGCGGTACGGAATTCGACGTCCTGTTGTCACCGGACGAAGCGACGCTCTTGGGCGTCCGGGAAGGAACCGTTGAGTTAAGCGCCGCCGGGGGCAATGTACGCGCCGACGCCGGCAACGCGGTGGAGGCCCTCGCATCGGGGGCTCCCGTGGTAGCAGGCGTACCGGGGGGCGATTTCCAGGCGTACTACGACGACTGGCGGGAACTCAGGCGCAGGATCTTTCGAAACGGGGCGCCGGTCTTTGTGGCCGCCTACGCGCGTCGCTACGACGACCTGCTCCCGACCTTCGAAACCGCCTTTGACGACCTCATTCGATTCCGGGATGACCTGGAGCAGCTTGCGAAGACACCAGGATCGACCGCGGATGACATACAGATCAAGATGGCCATGGGACCGGCCCTGACTCGAATGCGCAGCGTCCAGCCGCTCTTCGAGAACGTTGTGTACCGTCTGCGTGATCTGCGCCGATACCACGAAGAGGGGATCGGTGTGACCTCCTTCGACGGCGTGGATTCCGGGACGTTCTTCACGCGCTTTGAACTGGAAGAGACACTGGTCCTCTCGAAACTCTCCGTTGTGCGTCACATATTCTCCCTGTACAACCAGATCGACCGGCGCGGATTCGGGGATATGCCCGGTGGAGCGCTCCCGGAGGGGCTGGAGCGCCCCTTTGGTGGAGGCGCGCCACCGAGCATGGGTGAACCTCCGACGCTCTGATTTTCTTGCAGGCTGCTTCTATCCGTCCTACACTTTGAACGGAGGGCCGGATGCAAACGAATCACTTTCTCACGTTGTTGTCTGCCGAACTCGCCAGTTGTGAAGAGGACATCCACGACCTGGAGCTGCTCTTCGACGCCCGTTTCAAAGCGCTTGAAATCACCAACTACGTGTACAGGGAAAACAACGCGCTTCTCAAACAGGAAACCTCCGGAATACGAGTGGTTCGCACGCAGATCGACGCCATGGATCCCGATTCGTTCCCGTCCCTGGATGACGCCTTTGCGGCCGTACTGGAGAACGTCAGGGAGACGGTTCGCTCCCGCCAGCTACCGGAGGCGATCATGTCGCTGGTTTCCCGCCGGGCTGAACGCGTTCGCGATTTTGTCCGGTCCGGGTGACGTTTCCCAGGCGGCTGTTGAGAATCAGCATCTGTAATCTGTTCTCGATATTGGCAAAACTCGTGTCGGGGTCGTAGTCGAGGCTCAATATCTGCACCTCGGGATGCAGCTCCTTGAGACGTTTGATCAGTCCGCGCCCGGTAATGTGGTTGGGCAGGCAACCAAAGGGCTGAAGGATCAGGAAGGATCGGATTCCCTCACCGGCGTGGTGCAGGATATCGCCGGCGATCATCCATCCTTCGCCGGAGGTAAAGGTGTGGTGCACGATCTCCTCCGACATCTTCGCCACCTCCGGCAGCGCCATGGGACGATGGTACCGCGGATTGCGTTCGGCAATTCGCGCCACTTTGTCGAGGACGTGGTCAAAGAGCACGTCGGTCACACCCACCATGAGCGTCTCCACAAAGGGGTGGCGCACAAAAAATTCGCGCCGCTCCGTCTTGAGCCGCATGAAGTCGCGCCGAAACGAGTCGAGGATATTGGGCAGGACCACCTCCATTCCGTTCGCCTCGAGGTACCGTTCGACGTTGAAATTACTGGTGGGATGAAAGTTCAGGAGGAACTCGCCTATCACAAAGACGCGCTCCCGTTCCGTGGAGGCGTCGATGGGCACCGCCGAAAGCTCGTCAACACCGCGTTCAAACGCTTCCATGACACGGCGGATGGGACCTTCAACCGCCGCTTCTATCCGATCCATCTGCCGCTCAAAGACGCGGTCGATGGATCCCGGTTCGATCTCGTAGGGGCGGAGCCGGCGGCGCAGCGCTTCGAATGCATCGATGACGGCGATAGCCCAGAGCATGCGGAGTTCAAAGAGCGGGCTCAGCCGGAACCCGGGGTGCATGTTCTTGGTGTCCGTATCGGTGGTGATGATCGGGATCTGCTTGTACCCGGCGTCGTCCAGCGCCTTCCTGGCGAGCGTCGCGTAGTGCGCGAGACGACAGTCACAGTGCGCCTTGGCCAGGGCGCAGACGACGTTGTCGGGATCAACGTCACTTCGCTCGATGAATCGTAGGAACTCGCCCACG
The DNA here is from genome assembly GCA_028282545.1 of Spirochaetales bacterium. Classification (GTDB taxonomy): domain Bacteria; phylum Spirochaetota; class Spirochaetia; order DSM-27196; family Alkalispirochaetaceae; genus JANQHT01. The sequence continues at coordinate 51,236 of JANQHT010000146.1, read as the reverse complement.
TTGATCTGGGCGGGAAAGCACATGTCGTTGTGGACGTACCGCTTGCCCAGTTCGATTGCGCGACGGTCCGCCATCGGAACCGGTTCAACCCGGTATCCCTGGCGACGCACCACGCTGCTGATCACCTGGGCAAAGGAGCGCGTCAGGTTGGGTACCAGGATCACCTTTTCGCGCCGGTGCCGCTGTTCGTACTTCACGGTGAACGGATCCGGCAGGCCGGTAAACCGAGAGCCCCCTGCGCGCCGCCGGCGGGCACGAATCGTTTCGACAAACGACCGGATGCGAATAGACATCGGACCGCGAACGTCGGTCTCATCGAGCTTCAAGGTGAGCGGCGTCTTGTCTGAACTCTCCTCCAAGAGCCGCACCACTTCGTCGCTGATGACCGCGTCGTGACCGCAGCCGAAACTGACAACCTGCACCAGTTCGAGGTTTGGGTTCTGCGCCACGTGCATCGCCGCGGCGTACATCCGTACGTGGAAATTGACGGTAAGTTCCACCCGCGTCCGGGAGAGATCCGCCTTCTCGATACCGGGCAGACTATCGGCGGTAAGAACGGGAATTCCCTGTTGAACAAAGGATGACGCCAGGTCGTGGTTCACCAGGCGATCCGAGTGGTAGGGGCGCCCGGCGATGACCACGCCGAATCGATCGCTTCCTTCGAGCTGTTCGAGAACGTCAGCGCCGCGTTGCTGCAGCTTGTTTGAGAACACCCGCTGCGCTTCGTCCCCCAGGTCGATCGCCCGGGCCGCCACGGTACGGGAGACACCGAATTGGTCCTTCGCCCAAGCGATGATTTGCTCTCGCCGCGACCGGTGATCCACCCAGTGGAACATGGGACGTTCGAAGGGTATCCCGTACCGTCGTTCCGGTTCGTCGCTCACGTCGAGGACGAGGGGGTATCCCTTGACGACGGCGCAGACGTGGTTGCTCTTGGTGGTCCGGTTTTCCGGCGGCATGCGGTTGATCATGGGCATGAAAACGAGGTCCACCTTTCGTTCGAGAAGATCGAGCAGGTGACCGTGGGAGAGCTTCGCGGGGAAACAGACCGTGTCCGACGGAACCGATGAGAGGCCCGATTCGAAGAGCCGCCGGGAGCTTGGCCGCGAAAGGACAACGGTGTGTCCCAGGGCGCTCCAGAAGGCGTGCCAGAAGGGATAGCTGTGCCAGAACTCCAGGGCCCGGGGAATACCGACGCGACGCCCCGAGAATTCGACGATCGGTTCAATCGGGGGACGGGAGAAGAGCAGGCGCTCCCGTTCCGCCGTAAGGTCGGGTGTATCCTCCCGGCGCCTCTCTTCCGGCGCCTCCTCGGCGTGAAGGCGCAGCCCCCGTTCGCACCGGTTCCCCGTGATGTAGTGTGAGCCGTCGGAAAAATGAACCACCGTTCGGCTGCACGCATTTGCGCAGAAGGGACAGACGTTGCCGCTCTCCCGGCGGAAGGAAAACGCCTGCAGTGACGCCAATCCCTGGATCGCGTTTGTACTGCGCTCGCGGTCGGGACGCGATTGGACCGCTTCCCGCGTGAGCATTCCGATTCCGATCGCCCCCATGAGACCGGGAAAGGGCGCTCGCACCACGCGGCGCCCGGTGTAGAGTTCCAGGGCGCGGAGGACCGCGTCGTTCTCGAACGTTCCTCCCTGGACCATTACCGTCTCGCCCAGGAGGGCGAAGTTCGGCACGCGCACAACCTTCGTGAAGACGTTTTCCACGATCGAGTGACAGAGCCCCGCCAGGATGTCGTTTGGTCCCTTGCCGTTGCGCTGTTCCGTGATGATCGACGAGTTCATAAAGACGGTACAACGCGACCCGAGGCGGCTCGGCGCTTTTGACGAGAATGCACGGTCCGCTATGGTGTCTACCGGAACGTCCAGGGTGGTGGCGAAGTTTTCGAGGAACGATCCACAGCCGGCGGAACAGGCCTCGTTCAAGTTGATACCCGTCACGATCCCATCGGAAACGGTAATCGCTTTCATATCCTGCCCGCCGATATCGAGCACAAAGGAGGTGGTGGGATCCACGCGAAGTGCGGCGTGGGCGTGCGCTACCGTTTCGACTGTGTGGTAGTCGGCATGAAACGCCGCGGCGAGCATCTTCTCGCCGTAGCCGGTGGTGCCGAGTCCACGGACGCGGAGTTCCACGCCCTCTGCGTCGTACCGGCCCAGTACCTCCCGCAGCAGGCGGATCGTCGTTTTGAGCGGTTCCCCGGCGTTGTGCGCGTAGGCGTGATCGATCAGGTTGTCCTCACCGTCCAGGAGAACCACCTTGCTCGTTGTCGATCCGCCGTCCACACCAACGTATACGTCAACCTCGGTCCCCTCGGGGTAGCGGCGCCGCGAGAAATCGGGTTTCCTGTGACGCTCAAAGAACTCAGCCCGCTCCTGGTCGCCGGAAAAGAACCGAACGCCGTCATCGTTCGAAGCGACGGAAACCCCGGTCGCACCGGGTCCCTCCGCAAGGAGCTGCGCCAATTCGCCGGGACTCATGAGCGGCGTCTCCGGGAAGATCACCGGGATGGAGAGGGCCGCCCCGTGGGCAACGAAGATCTCCGGGCGCTCCGGCTGGACAACCTCGTCCGGTTCCAGGTTGAGTTTGTCCGCAAAAACGCCCACCAGCGTTCGCTGGAAGGTGAGCGGACCGCCCTGAAAGAGTACCGGCGGCCGGATCTGGAGGCCCTGGGCGAGTCCGCCGATCGTCTGGCGTGCAATGGCGTGAAACGTGGAAAGCGCGAGGTCCGAGCGATCCACTCCCTGATTCAAGAGCGGCTGGATGTCGGTCTTGGCGAAGACGCCGCACCGCCCCGAAATCTGGTGGACGGCGCTGCCCGCGGCTGCCAGCCGATCGAACTCCTCCACCGGGGTCCGAAGGAGCTTTGCCATCTCGTCGACAAAGGCCCCGGTCCCGCCCGCACAACTGCCGTTCATGCGCATATCGGACGCCCGCAGTTCTCCGGTGGCGGGGTCGGTACGGAAGAAGATGACCTTGGCGTCCTGCCCGCCCAGTTCGATGGCAACCCGCGTTTCCGGAAAAAACCGCCGTACCGCCACGCTGTTGGCGACCACTTCCTGGATATGACTCAGACCGCACGTGTCGGCCACCGCCTTGCCGCCGCTTCCCGTGAAGATCGCCTGCATCGTCGCATCGGGATACTCCCGGGCGAGTTCCGCCGCGAGTTCGGCGGTTACGCTCCGTTGACGCGCACCGTGGCGAACGTACCGGTGGTACAAGAGTTCATCGGTTGCCGGATCTACCAAGGCAAGTTTGACCGTGGTCGAGCCGATATCGATGCCGAGGCGGTAGCCGGGAGTCACCGATCCACCGCCTCGATACGGACCACCCTGTCGGGGCCAAAGGTGACGCCGTACATCGACGAAACGGCTCCCTCCAGATACGTAAAATCGGAGTAGAATACGAACATCGGCTTCTCCACCGGCAGAAGTCTATCGATTTGCGTTTTTTTTGTATATTCGAAGAGAGGAGCACACAATGAAGCAACACGCCGCAATCACCTACACGAGGACCGACGAGGCGCCTGCGCTCGCCACGGAGTCATTGCTGCCGATTATTCGCGCCTTTGCCGCACCGGCCGGAATCGATGTTTATATCAAGGACATTTCACTCGCCGCGCGCATTCTTGCGGCCTTTCCCGACTACCTTCAGCCGGACCAGCGAGTACCGGACGCGCTGGCGGAACTGGGTGAGATGGTACATGCGCCGGAGGCGAACATCATAAAGCTCCCGAACATCAGCGCTTCGGTTCCGCAACTAATCGCGGCGATTACGGAACTGCAGAAAAAGGGATTCGCGGTGCCGGACTACCCGACGGAACCGTCCACCGAGGCGGACCGGGAGATCCAGGCACGGTACGACCGCGTAAAGGGAAGCGCCGTGAACCCCGTGCTCCGGGAGGGGAACTCGGACCGCCGCGCGCCGCGTTCGGTCAAGGAGTACGCCCGCCGCCATCCGCACTCGATGGGCGCATGGAACTCGTCCTCTACGACACACGTCGCCCATATGAATGAGGGAGATTTCTACGGGAGTGAACGTTCGGTAACGGTGGAACGCGCCACGACGGCGCGGATCGAATTTGAGTCGGATTCCGGCGAGATCACCGTACTCAAGGGGGAGGTCCCTCTGGAGGCGGGCGAAATCCTCGACGCCGCCGTCATGAATCGCCGGGGGCTGCGCGAGTTCATCCGCCGTGAGATAGAGGACGCAAAACGGCGGGACGTACTCTTCAGCGTCCACCTGAAGGCAACGATGATGAAGGTCTCCGACCCGATCATATTCGGCCATGTGGTGTCGGTATTTTTCGACGAACTCTTCGAGACGTACCGGGATCACCTGTCGTCGGCCGGCGTCAACCCAAACGAAGGGCTGGGTTCCCTCCTTGCGAGGATCGCGGACCTGCCGGAAGAGCCCCGGCGGGCGATCAAAGAGGCGATTTCCGCTACCTTCGACCGGCAACCGCGGCTGGCCATGGTCAACTCGGACAAGGGCATCACGAACCTTCACGTCCCGAGCGACGTCATTATCGACGCGTCGATGCCCGCCGCGATCCGCGCCGGCGGCAAGATGTGGGGGCCCGACGGTGAACTCCACGACGTGAAAGCGGTTATCCCCGATCGCTGCTACGCCGGGGTGTACCGGGAGACGATCGATTTCTGCAAGCGGAAGGGCGCTCTGGACCCGGCGACGATCGGCAGCGTCTCCAACGTGGGTCTTATGGCGCAAAAGGCGGAAGAGTACGGTTCGCATGACAAGACATTCGAAATGGCAGCCGCCGGGGTCGTCCGCGTCGTGGATGCGGACGGCACCGTACTGGTGGAACGGGACGTTGAAAGTGGCGACATCTTTCGAGCGTGCCAAGTCAAGGACGGCCCGGTACGCGACTGGGTCAGCCTGGCGGTCCGGCGCGCCCGCGAAACGTCGGCTACGGCCGTATTCTGGCTCGACGAGGACCGCGCCCACGACGCCGAGGTGATCAAAAAGGTTCGCGCCTATCTTCCGGAACACGATACGGAGGGCCTAGACATACGGATCATGTCACCGGCCCGGGCAACCCGTTTCTCCCTGGAGGAGATCAGCGCCGGCCGCGACACCGTGTCGGTCACAGGCAACGTACTCCGCGACTACCTTACCGATCTCTTCCCCATTCTGGAGGTCGGAACGAGTGCCAAAATGCTCTCGATCGTACCGCTGATGGCGGGGGGCGGACTTTTTGAAACGGGGGCGGGCGGATCCGCGCCGAAACACGTGCAACAGTTTGTACAGGAGGGCCACCTTCGATGGGACTCGCTCGGTGAATTTCTGGCGCTGGCCGTCTCGCTGCAACACTTCGCGCGTCGGCACGGCAACGCACAGGCGGCGCTCCTCGGCGACACCCTGAACGATGCGACGGCTCGGTTCCTGGAAGAGAATAAATCACCTTCACGGCGAGTGGGCGAACTGGACAACCGCGGCAGTCACTACTACTTGGCCGCCTTCTGGGCGAAGGCGCTGGCCACACAGGAGAGCGACGCGGAACTGCGCGCCCACTTCGAACCGATCGCGGCGAACCTCGAAGCGTCCGAGGACGCGATCGTGTCGGAACTTACCGCCGCCCAGGGGGCACCGGTGGATATCGGCGGATACTACCGTCCCGACCCGGGCCTGGCGTCACTGGCCATGCGACCAAGCGCAACGTTAAACGCAATCATCGAGCAATGAACCTGCGCAGCCGCTACGTCCATTTCCTGCTGCGAGAGTTCGTTTCACCGGTCAACATCGGTATCGCGATCATCGTGGGCGCGGGGATCCAACTGCTCCAGGGAGCCACCCCGTGGAACTCCGCAATACCGTACGCGGCACCGATAATTGTCCAGGCGTTTTCGAAATCGACGCTGCGCTATCGCCGCCGTTACGCCGACCTACTTCTTCAACTCCCGGCAATGCGCGAGGATCCCACCTTTGTAGTCGAGCGTGACGGATCTGTCCTGGCGAGCGCCGGGAGAAGCCAGTCGATTATTCGCGAGTTCGGGATCAAGCACGTCCACGACCTGCTCATGAAACCGGCGTGCTTCGAACTCGAGGATGCGCTATCGGCGGGTGAGCCGGCCCGGGTCGAGTGCTACTCGGACCTGCTTCGCAGGTGGTATTCGATCCGCCTTGTTCCCGACCGGAATTCCAAGGTGTGGCTCGTGTGGTTCCACGACGTGTCCGACCGCGTCGAATTCGAGGAGCGGATGCGGCGAGTCCGGGACCTCTCTCACGAGATGATCAACGCCGTTGCCCGCGGTGCCGGTTCCAGCGCGGTTGACGAGCGGATAGTGGAGATGCTCGGGAAAGAGGGGTACGCCGCGGTGTTTATTACGCGGACGCACCCGGAAAACCGATTTCACGGCCATGTGTTCCGATTTGACGGCCGGAACATCGAAGTCTCCGCGTCAATCGCCGGCGACTCCGCCAACGCTCCTATCCATTCATCGCGAAAACAGCACCGCGTCGTGGCGGTCAACCGACGGGAAGATGAAACGCAGGACGCCTTTGAACTCGATTACCCCTTTCTACCGGAAGTGCGGGAGTTCGTCGGCACGCCGATCGTCAACTTCGTGAACTTTCACGCCGGCCCCTTGAGCGTGATTGCGTTCAATCACCGGGGCGGTGTATCGAGTGTGGACGAATCGATCTTCGAGTCGGTCGTCAGTGCCGCCCACTTGGCGGACAGCGCAGCCTCACGAGACGGGTGACGCCTCCGGCCGTTGGGTTGCGGCGAGTTCCGATTCGTGCTCGCTCCACGACTCTTCGTGGAGGATGGGTGGCACGGCGATCTGCTCGGCGTTCATCATCGTGGCAATCCGCTGCAGCGACGAGAGGATCTGTGTCTGTTCCCACGGTTCGAGCTTGCTGAACGCCTCGGTGAACTGCTCCTGGAGGATGGCGGGGTTTCGCGCCACGATCTCCGCCCCCCGCTCAGTGGCCGCCAGCAGAACCTTGCGCCTGTCTGCGCTTCCCCTACGTCGAACGATCAATCCGTGCGCTTCCAGACGGTCCACGATCGATGTGACGGTGGCCTGACTCAGGCTCACGTGCGCGGCGACGTGGCCGATTGCGGACTCGCCGCTTTCCACAACCTCTTTCAGGATGAGCATCTGCGGGACCGTAAGCCCCACCGTCTTAACGAGTTGCCGTGAACGGAGTCCGATCGCACGATTGATCTTGCGCAGCGTCTCCAACACCATCTGGCTGATGGTTTGGGAAGCGTCCATGGTGCGAATGTAAACCACCTTGTAAAAAGGCGCAACGGTGAACCGGTAGGTAATTTCGTATACGAAATATTCGCGTAAGAAACAAATATATGCGCCCCCTCATCACCGCGACGATTATGATCATGGTAACATGTTTAATTGTATATATTTAATGACAATCTGATTCAACAACGTGCTTGAAAAGGTTATTTGTTACCCCCTTTACCTTGACCGTATCCCGGGGGTCTTGTACCATCACACGAAATATAAAGGAGATCAACGATGATACGACGAATAATTACACTCACCGCGATCTTTATCCTCACGGGAACCGGCACGGCCTTTGCCGGAGCGCAGGGTGAATCGGACGGCGAGGAAATAATCGAGGTAATCCTCGCAGACGCTTCATGGGACAGCATCCTGGTACACAACCGGATCGTCGAGTTCATTCTCGAGAACGGGTACGGTGGATACGAGGTGGATTTTATCCCCGGTGACACGATCCCGCTCTTCAACGGCATTGCCTCCGGTGATATCGATGCCACGCTCGAGTCATGGCACTCCAACTACCCCGAGGCGTACGAGGAGCAGATCGCAGCGGGAACGGTGGTCAACGTCGGCAAGAACCTGCCGGACGGCCCGCAGGGATGGTGGGTACCGCGATACATGATCGAAGGGGATCCCAACCGTGGTATCGAAGCGACGGCGCCGGACCTGGAGTCGATCGACGATCTGAAAAAGTACGCAGAACTCTTCCCGGACCCGGAGAATCCCGGCAAGGGACGCATCCTGGTTGGCCCCCCCGGTTGGAGCGCCACGGCCGTGAGCGAACAGATGATGGCGGACCACGGCTTGAATGAAATGTTCGAACCCTTCCTGCCCGGCTCCGGTGCTTCCCTGGCCGCCTCCATGAAGGGTGCGTACGACAAGGGAGAACCCTGGGTCGGGTACTACTGGGAGCCCACGGCGATCATGTACCAGTTGGACATGGTACGCCTCAAGGGCAGCGAATTCCCGACGGCCGACGTGGATATTATCATGAACGCCGACAGCTATGAGACGATGCCGGAAGTTACCGAGCTTCTCACCCGCTACAGCACGTCGATCGAAGTCAACAACGAATTCCTGAACATCCTGGACACCGAGGTAGATTCAGCGGAAGAAGCGGCGCTCTGGTTCCTGGAAAACCGGGAAGATGTCTGGACCGAGTGGGTATCGGACGAGGTTGCAGCGAACGTTCGTGCCGCCCTTTAGCGTCCGTATTTCGCATGACAACTGGGACCACGGCCGGCGCAAGCAGGCCGTCTGAAACAGATGTCGCCGCCGGACGTGCTCAGCCACCCGGCGGCGACGTCGCTGTACGCGTGGAGAATCTCTGGAAGGTATTCGGCCGGAACCCCGAGAAGATACTCAAGTCCGACCTCCGGAACCTGCCCAAGACGGAGCTGCTCGCCAGGACGGGCAACGTCGTTGGCCTTCGAAACGTCAGTTTCGAGGTGAAATCGGGTGAGCTGTTTGTACTCATGGGGCTCTCCGGAAGCGGGAAATCGACCCTGATCCGGACGCTCATTCGGCTGATCGACCCGACCGCGGGCACGCTCCGGGTGGACGGAGAAGACGTACTTGCCATGGAGCACGCGGAGCTGCTGAACTTCCGGCGAAACTCGATCAGCATGGTCTTCCAGAACTACGGCCTGTTTCCGCACTACACCGTCCTGCAAAACGCCGCCTACGGTCTCAAACTCCGCGGCGACGACCAGAAAGAGCGCGAGGAGAGCGCCAGGACGGCGCTTAAAACCGTCGGCTTGGCCGGCTGGGAGGACTACTATCCGTCCAGCCTGTCCGGTGGTATGCAGCAGCGTGTGGGCCTCGCCCGGGCGCTCGCGACCGATCCGGACATCCTGCTCATGGACGAGCCCTTCAGCGGCCTGGATCCACTCATCCGACGGGAACTCCAGGATGAGTTCATCGACCTGCAGGACCAGCTTGGAAAAACGATCGTCTTTGTGACGCACGACCTCCACGAGGCGTTAAAATTGGGCGACCGCATCGCGATCATGCGCGACGGCGAGATCGTTCAGGTTGCGGAGCCGGAAGAGATACTCAGCAATCCGCACGACGACTACGTGCGCGCCTTCACCCAGGACGCTTCCCCGGCGAGCGTTTTTACCGCCACGACGGTAATGGACGAACCCTCCCTCCTGCTCTACCGCTGGCAGGGACCGCGCGTGGCACACACGGAGCTGATGCACCACAAGAGCGACTGGGCCTTCATGGTGGACAAGAAGCACCGGTACCTCGGCATCTGTACCGAGGACATCGTAGGAGGTCTCATCAGGAAAAACGCAAAGGCGATCGAATCGGATGACCTCATTCGACCGGAACCGGTATCGCCGGACGTCCTGATCGAGGACCTCTACGGCCTGGTGAGTACGGAAAGCTATCCGGTACCGGTGGTGGACGGGGAGGAACGCCTCCTGGGAGTCATTCGGGCGCGCAAGATACTGGAAGCGCTGCACAACCCGGACGACGAAGAGGAGGACCCCGATGCGTGAGTTTCCCGAATGGCTGCGAATACCGCTGGCGGACGCCGTGGATGTCGCGATGGACTGGGTCCTTGCGAACCTGGGCGGCCTTTTCGACTGGATAGGCAGCGTGGGGCTGCAGGTTCTCATCGCCGTTGAACGGGTACTTATCTTTGTTCCATGGTTTGTGGTCGTGATCGTTGTGGGCGTCGCCGCCTGGCGCCTCGCCGGCACGTGGAAGTTCGGCGTCCAGATGGGCCTGATGCTACTCGCCGTGGGACTCCTGGGCTACTGGGCGGAGGCAATGACCACGCTCTCGGTCGTGATCGTTTCCGTTGCCATTTCTATCGGGATCGGTATTCCCACGGGGATTCTCATGGCTTGGTACAATCCGGTCAAACGTTTCATTACACCGATCTTGGACGCTATGCAGACGATGCCCTCCTTTGTCTACCTGATACCGGCGTTGATGCTTTTTGGACTCGGCCGGGTGCCGGCGACCTTTGCTACGCTCATCTACGCGATTCCACCGGTGATTCGTCTCACCGACGTGGGCATCCGCGGTGTACCGGAAAACACGATCGAGGCGGCCAAGGCGTTTGGTGCGAACCGCTGGAACCTGCTCTTTGACGTGCAGCTCCCGCTGGCGCGTCCGTCGATTCTCGTCGGCGTCAACCAGACGACGATGATGGCCCTCGCCATGGTGGTGATCGGGTCGATGATCGGGAATCGCGGTCTGGGCATGGAAGTCCTTTTGTCCATCAACCGCGTCGATATCGGCAAAGGTTTCGAAGCGGGTCTGGCGATAGTCTTCCTGGCGATCGTGATTGACCGAATCACCAACAGGTTTGCCGCCGTCAACCGAGAAACCGCCGCTCCCGCCTCCAATGACGAGGGTTCGGTGTCACAAAGCGCCTGATTCGTGCGGTCTACTAGGGGCTGCGAGCATCGCCGCCGGGTGCTCCGATATCCGTTTGTACGGTCAGTGGAATCGCCCGCGTCAACGCGTCTAGGGCGAAGCAGACCGATTGTGCCATGTGGACGATCTCTTCCGCCCGGCGGTGATCCTCGCAGCCCGCGTTAACGGTGATTTCGAAACCGTCGCATGCACCGGTCTTATCGCCTCGGAGTACGGAACCCTCTTCGTGGAAGGAGGCACGAACCGACACGCGCGGGTCCTCCAGGGTCACCTTTACCTTCGCGGCAATCTCCGTGACGTGGGAGAGCAGGCAGAGCGCCACGCCGGAAACAAAATAGGTCAACGGCGTGGGAGCACTCCCCTCGCCACCGGGCATGTAGGCGCCTTCATCAGCGTCAAAGGTGAACTCGCCGTAGCCGGGCTGCCCGGCCGTGACACGCTTTTTGACCTTTTCCAGAGTCGTCGCATCGGCAACCACTTCGATATCTCGTCGGTGGTGGGCACTCATAGCGTCTTAGTGTAGCACGCGATTCGCTCCGGAACGGTCACTTCGCCTATAATTGGCAGGGAGGTGGGATGCAATGAGCAAAGGGAAGAAAAAGGGTCCCAAGGCGGACTGGCTCGACAAGAGGTTCTACGAGAAAGAACTGGCCCGTCTTCAGGTTGAACTCGTCAAGTTCCAGGAGTGGATCAAGCACAAGGGTCTCAAGCTGGTCGTGCTCTTCGAGGGTCGCGACGCCGCCGGAAAGGGCGGTGTCATCAAGCGCATCACCCAGAGCCTCAACCCCCGCTACTGCCGCGTGGTCGCCCTCGGCACGCCGACGGATCGCGAAAAGACGCAATGGTACTTTCAGCGCTACGTGCCGCACCTTCCGGCTGCCGGGGAGATCGTCCTCTTTGACCGGAGCTGGTACAACCGCGCCGGCGTGGAGCGCGTCATGGGCTTCTGCACGGAGGAGGAGTACAAGGAGTACCTCCGATCGTGCCCGGAGTTTGAACGCATGCTGGTTCGCTCCGGTATCACTCTCGTCAAGTACTGGTTCTCAGTGAGTGACGAGGAACAGGAACGACGATTCCGGGACCGGATTACCGATCCAACCAAGCGGTGGAAACTGAGTCCCATGGACCTGGAGTCACGGGAGCGCTGGGTCGAATATTCGAAAGCCAAGGACAACATGTTCGCCCATACGGATATCAAACAGGCTCCGTGGTACGTGGTAGAGGCGGACGACAAGCGACGGGCGCGACTCAACTGTATCAGCCACCTACTAAGCGCGATCAAGTACAAGGACCTGACACCGGAGCCGATCGAACTGCCGCCGCGACAGCAGGACTCCGGGTATATCCGGCCGCCCCTAGACGACCAGACCTTTGTTCCCGCCGCCTATTGATCGTCTATTGAGCGGTTGCGGACCGCAGAAACGACACGTACGGGTCCAGCGTTGCGTTGTCGACCATGGCGCCGTACTGCTGTCGTGCGTCGCCCACGACGAGTGACAGGAGTTTTACGTTCGGTTGCGCCGGATCGACGGCGACATCGGCGTTCCGGATCGAATCCAAGGGAAGGTACAGTCGTTCCACGCCGTAGTTTGCCTGCCAGCGGAAGCGATACACGCCGCCCCGGCCGACGATCTTGAGTTCGCGACCATTGGAAAAATGCATCGATTCGAAAAGGCGCTTGTTGAGAATCCCGTACCAGAACCGGCGGAAGAAAGAGTCGTCAGCGGCAACGCGCTCCTCCCCTTGAGCCGCCATAAGCAGGTGTTCCGGTTCCCGGCGCCGTTCGGTCATGAAGATCCGGTAGAAGTGGTTCCCGAGCAACTGCGGTTCAACCACCGCCTCGACAACATCGTGTGCCTTTGAGACGCCTTTTCGAAACCGCTCGCGCACGAGCGAGGCCATACGCGCAATGATCTCCTCGGACACGGTGTTGTACGGAAAGGAAAAGGTCTCGCCGGTCAAAACCATGTCCACCGTTCCACGCAACAGATCGTCGGTGACCCGCAGAGCTTTGATGTCATCATACGCGAAGCGGTGCGCGGCTACGGTATCCTCGTGGCGCCTGAGAATCTCCACCCCGGAATCAAAAAGCGAAACGAGATAGTCGTACAGGTGCATACCCGGCCGCGCCCGTCGCCGTTCAATGGGGCGCGGAATCTTGAACGTGAGGAGTGGTGTGACCCCGGCGTCCACGTGGGGGAGAAAAATCGGTGGAACGGGATCGTCGTCGGTGATCTCCAGGATCCAGGGGCCAAATCGATCGTATTCCTTGTCTCGCATGCGCCACCTCCGATTCCATTGTACCACCGTTGCCGCGTACAATGGCGTATGCCTTCGATGATGGAGATCTACGAAAAACACGCGGACCGGTACGACGAACTGGTTCGCGCAGAGGACTACCGCGGCAACTTGTGGAAAGCGCTGGAAGCAACGGCCCGGTGGAAGGGCGCAACCGTTCTCGAGGCCGGCGTGGGGACCGGCCGCGTCACGGGACTCTACGCGGCTTCCGCGGCCCGGGCGTTGTGCCTCGATGGATCGCGACACATGATCGAGTTCGCCCGGAACGCGCTCTCACAACAGGCCGACAAGATCGAGTTCGGCGTGGCCGACAATCTATCACTGCCGGCTGCCGAAGACCCCTTTGATATTTTCATCGAAGGATGGGCCTTTGGACACTCCGTGGTGGACGCGCCGGACCGGGAGCGGGTTTCGGAGACGACGGAGCACCTCGTGGCAAACGCGGTCAAAAACGTTCGACCCGGCGGTACGGCCTTGATCCTTGAGACGCTCGGAACGAACGTCACCTCCCCGGGCGCGCCGACGGAAACGCTTGGATGGTTCTACGACGAACTCGAATTGACGCACGGGTTTGTGCGGCGTGAGGTATCTACCGACTACCGGTTTGGTTCGATCGACGAGGCGGTACGCGTGATGGCGTTTTTCTTCGGCCGGGAGATGGGCGCGTCCGTTCGCGAACGGGGCGCACTTGTCGTGCCGGAGTGGACGGGGCTCTGGATCAAACACGTCTAGACGGCGTGAAGTCGGCGACCGGATCGTTCTACCGGTAGTCGTCACTCCCGTGGACCGCCACGATCTCGCCGTAGTAGACACGGTGGTAGTCCCCGTCGGGGTAGTCCGCTTCGATCGAGGCGTCAATCATGTTTTCCGGTACGATCTCGTTGGTGTAGATCTTTCGGCATTCGATCGCCAGTTCCGCTTCTTCGAACACCGGGGCGGGGACCGAACTCGCCGCAACCGGGGTGAGGGAGGTGCGTGCGATTTTGTCCCCCTCGCGACCGGAGTGGGTCCCCAGGTAGGTGAGGTCTGAACGGTACTCCTTTGGAAAGGCGCACAAGGTAAACGTCTCGTGTACGTTTATCAGCGTGTAGGTGTAGCGTGTGGGTCGAACCACGGCAATCGCAACGGGCCGTTTCCACATAGCCCCCAGGAATCCCCAGGCAACGGTCATGGTGTTGTACTCCCCGGACGCATAGTCGCCGGCGGTAAGCAGCATCCACCGATTGAGAAATGCGTCGGCCACGCACAGGCGCAATTCATCCGGACGTAGTTCCTTCATCGTCTCCTCCGCGGTGATTGTACCACTTTCCGACTGCGCCGGTTTACTTTGGCGACCGTGATCCATACTATATTGCAATGATCGTACCAACGCAGGTCGAAGAGGCGGTCGTCAGGACCAACGCGCTGATCACTATCGTGTTGACGGCCCTTTCGGTAGCACTGCAGTCGCCGATTCCCGCGGCGTTCCTGTTCATCGACTTTGTCATTCGCGGTTTTCTGACGCCCTACTGGAGTCCCGTTGTATTTGTCGGGCGCAGGATCGCAAGCGTACTTCCTTTCGAAAGACGTACAATCTATTTCCCGCCTAAACAGTTCGCCGCCCGGGTGGGCGTCCTTTTCAGCGCGGCCGTGACGGTTCTTTTCGTGAGTGGTGCGGCGACGGCGGCCACCATCGTCGGAGGAACGCTGATTCTGTTCGCCTTCCTCGAATGCGCCCTCAACATCTGCGTGGGATGTATCGTCTTCTCCGCGCTCCAGTCGATGCGCCAATGAATCGATCCGACAAGCCATCAGGGTTCGAAACACGAGCGATCCGAATTCAGGCTGAACGGGGACCCGCCGGCGAACACTCGGTGCCCATCTTTACCACCTCCAGTTACCGGTTCCCGAGCGGCCAGGCGGCAGCGGACGCCTTTGCGGGTGACCGGGACGGGCCGATCTATGGTCGATTCGACAATCCAAACACCGATGAGTTCGTCGAAAAACTTGCATCACTGGAGGGTGCGGATACCGGCCTGGCTACCGGTTCAGGTATGGGCGCCGTCTTTCTCAGTCTGCTCGGTCTGCTCCACGCCGGTGACCACGTGGTGGGCAGTACCGCGGTGTTCGGATCGACCCTGAGCCTGCTCAAGGAGTTCCTGCCGCGCTGGGGAATCGAAACGTCGGTGGTGCCCCTCACCGATCTGGATGCCTGGCGCACCGCCGTCCGCCCGAGGACCCGCATGTTCGTGATGGAGACGCCGAGCAATCCCGGCCTCGAAATCGCGAACCTGGCGGCGCTGGCGGACATCGCCCACGGGGCGGGTGCACTCCTCACCGTCGACAACTGCTTTGCCACGCCCTATCTGCAGCGGCCGCTGGAACTCGGCGCCGACATCGTGACACACTCGGCGACGAAATACATCGACGGCCAGGGACGGGTGCTCGGTGGTGCCATGCTTGCTTCAAGGGACATCATCGATACGGTGCTGCCCTTCTACCGCAACGCCGGCCCGAGTATGTCGCCCTTCAACGGGTGGGTTCTTTCAAAGAGCCTGGAAACGTTGTCGGTACGGATGGAGCGCCATTGCGACAACGCGGTGGCGGTGGCGGATTTCCTGGCGGGACACAAGCGGGTGCGGCGCGTCCTGCACCCGGAACGGAAGGACCATCCGCAGCACGAACTGGCCATGCAACAGATGTCTCGCGGCGGTGGAATGGTGACGATCGAAGTCGACGGAGACAGGGACAAAACGATGGGTGTGATGAACTCGCTCCGGCTCTTCACCACCAGCGCGAACCTCGGGGACACGCGGAGTATCGTGACGCATCCGGCCTCCACCACGCATTCAGGTGTACCGGAAGAGGTCCGCGCCTCTCTCGGAATATCCGATTCAACGTTGCGCCTGTCGATAGGGCTTGAAACGGCGCAAGATCTTATGGACGATCTGAACCATGCACTCAATGAATAATAAACCCGGCATTCTCGATCATCGACCCTCGGCGGCGTACATCATGCTGGCATCCGTTTTTACCGGGTCCATCGTCGCCGCCAACCTGATGGGGACGAAGGTCATTCCCTTCTTCACGATCGGCGGCTTTGAGTTCTCCGGATCGGTGGGTATCTTCCTCTTTCCCCTGACGTTTCTGATTACGGATATCGTCGCCGAGATCTACGGTGCCCGGGCAACTCGGGCCATCGTGGGCGGAACGCTCATCGTTTTGCTCCTGGTCCTGGTCGTCACCGCCTTTGCCACGTTCGCCACCCCGGCGGAGCGCTTCGCCGCTTCCAACGACGCCTACGTGGCCGTCTTCCGCAGTTCCCTGCGGCTCATCGCAGCGAGCATCGTCGCATTCGCGCTTTCCCAGTACCACGACGTGTGGGCGTTCTCGTTCTGGAAGCGGATAACCAAAGGTCGGTTCCTGTGGTTCCGCAACAACGCATCCACGATCGTGAGTCAGTTGATCGATACGACCGTTTTTATGCTGATCGCTTTCTGGGGCGTCAACGAACGGTTCACGATCACCTACGTGCTGGGGAGCATGGTTCCGCCATACTACGCCCTGAAAATCTGCGCGGCCCTGTTGGACACACCCCTGGTGTACGCGGGTGTGTCGCTGCTCAGAAACGGGAGGGTCCGTTCATCACCCGTTCGCGACTCGGCGTAACGCGTTGACTGTGCCGCGTCTACAGGCCGCGTAGCGATTCGACTATCCTGCGCGCCGCCTCGCCCTCACCGCCCGCCGGTGCGTTCGCAACGGCGCGAACGATCTCCGATCCCACCACGGCTGCGTCCGCGTGCGGTACCAGCGCCGCGACCTGCTGTGCCCGCTGAATGCCGAACCCCGCCATCACGGACACCCCCGGTGTGCGCAGGGACGATAGAAACACCTCCTGCTCCGGTCCGAGGTCGGTGTACGTTCCCGTGATGCCGCGCCGAAGCGCCACGTAGACCCAGTCAATCGGTGCGTCGAGTACTTCGGATCGACGCTCTTTCGTGATCCACGGTACAACGACCGGGACCGCCCTGCATCGCGCGTCATCCGCCGCGAGGTAGAGTCCGTCGTCGCTGCCCGGTGATAGATCGGGAACGATAAGCCCCGTTGCTCCGGCATCACGGGCGCTGCGCACAAAGCGGTCGATGCCGGGCGCCACGACGAGGTTGGCGTAACTCATCAGGAAGATCGGGACGTCCGACTCGCGCCGAATTTCGCGGACCACGCCCAGCGCCTCCTTGACGGAACACCCCCTTTCAAGCGCGACGCGGCACGCCTCTTCGATCGCGGGACCATCCGCGGTTGGATCGGAGAAGGGGATCTGGATCTCAAGGGCAAAGGCGCCGCCGTCGATCAGTCCCCGGGCGACCTCCTTGGAAGCGTCCACACTGGGATAGCCGGCAACAAGATGCGCAACGATTCGCGGGTCCTTCATGCCGGCTCCTCCCTTTCACTCTCGCTTCGCAGAAAGGCGCGCCAGGCGGCGCCGTCCAGGGCCGCGGCGGAGATGAAGATGTCCTTGTCGCCGCGGCCGGACATGTTCACGACTACCGTGCGGCCGGATCCCAGTTCGCGGGCGACATCCAAAGCCGCCGCGGCGCCGTGAGCGGACTCCATTGCGAAGATGAGCCCCTCGGTACGGGCGAAAAACTGCAACGCTTCGAGCGCACTCCGGTCCGACACGGCCACGAACCGAATTCGCCCCGTTTCGCCCAGGTGTGCGAGTTGGGGCCCGATTCCCGCGTAGTCGAGACCCGCCGAGATCGAATGCGTGGGGAGCACCTGGCCGTCCGCGTCGGTGAGAAAGCGACTTCGATACCCCTGGACCACGCCGAGGCACCCGGCGCCCGCCATTCGAACCGCGTTGTCGCCGGGATCGCTCCCGCGCCCGCCCGCTTCCGCTCCCACCAGGAGGGGCCGGCCCGCATCGTCGGTAACCAGCCACGGTTCGAAAAACCCGATGGCGTTCGAACCGCCGCCCACGCACGCCACGAGCGCATCCGGTTCCGACGCGGCCGGACGAGCCGCGGTGAGCTGGTCACGGGTCTCCCTCCCTATGACGGCCTGGAACTCCCGTACCATGTCCGGAAACGGCGCCGGGCCCAGGGCCGATCCCAGGAGATAGTGGGTGTTCTCCCAACTCGCCGCCCAGTCGCGGAGCGCGGCATTCACGGCGTCCTTCAAGGTACGCGTTCCGGAGGTGACAGGACGCACTTCCGCGCCGAAAAGCTCCATCCAGTAGACGTTGGGGCGCTGGCGCCGGATGTCTTCCTCACCCATGTACACGACGCATTCCAATCCCAGGCGCGCGCAGGCCGCCGCGGTGGCGACGCCGTGCTGGCCCGCACCGGTCTCCGCGATAATGCGACTTTTCCCCATGCGCCCGGCCAGGAGGGCCTGTCCGGCGGCGTTGTTGATCTTGTGCGCGCCCGTATTGGCGAGCCCTTCGAGTTTGACAAAGATGTCCGCGCCGCCAGCCTCCCGGGTCGCGTTCTTCGCAAAAAGGAGCGGTGTGGGCCGCCCCGAGTAATCGCGGGCAAACGCTTCGATCTCATCACAGAAGCGGGAATCGGTCAGGGCGCTCTCAAAGACCGCTTCCAGCTCCTCCAGGGGGCGCCGCAATACCTCCGCAACGTACCGTCCGCCGTATTCGCCGAAGTATCCCTTATTGCTCATTGAACGCCTCCTTGGCGTTGTGGACAAACGCACGGACCCTGGCGTGGTCCTTTTTTCCGCGTTCCCGCTCGACGCCGCTTGAAACGTCAACCAGCCCGGGTCTCCACGTTCGAACCACGGCGGAAACGTTCTCCGGGTTCAGGCCGCCGGCGATCCACGGCCGCCGGCGAGCCGCCGCCGCGGTGAGAACCTCCTCGTCAATGCGACGACCCGTCCCGCCGCGGGCATCGGCGGCAAAAGCGTCGATGAGTACCGCCGGGGAACCGGCGCCGTCGATCCGTGCGACCTCATCCACCGAGGCCGGCCGGAGCGCCTTGTATCCGGGCCACGAGGCCACCATCTCCGGCGATTCGTCGCCGTGAAACTGGATGAAATCGAGCGCGCCCTTCCGGACAAGGGACGAGATCTCGTCGGGAAGGGGTTCTCCCGCTCCGAGCACCACCACCGCCGCGCGGAGCACATCCAGGTCCACGCACTCCCGCACCACCTCCGCTGTCACCTGCCGGGGGGACGGCGCAAAGACAAAACCGAGAAGGTCTGCGCCGGCCGCGACCGCCGCTTCCGCGTCCTCCCGGTTCGTGATCCCGCAGACTTTCACAAAGGGCGCCCCCGGGCGGTACGACGCGTAGAGCCGGCTCCAGGCGCCGTACCGTCGCACCGCCTCGTCACCGGGACCGTCCCAAGCGGCGACGATTCGCCGCGCGAGCCCCGGTGACCGGGCCACGGCCTCGCCCACCAGGAGCCCGTCGAATCCCGTTCCCCGAACAAAGAGCGCGTCCTTCTCCGACGATACGCCGGACTCGTAGATCACCGCACAGGACCAGTCGATGGATGTGCGCGTTTCAAGGGGAACCAGCGGTTCAATCACAAAACGACGCAGGTCGCGGCTGTTGATCCCAATGAGGGGCGGCCGGAGCGATCGCACCGCATCGACGTCCGCGGCGTCGTGGACTTCCACGAGCGCCGAAAGCCCCAGTTCCACCGCGCGCCGGTACATCGCTTCCAGCGTTTCCGGGTCGAGGAGGGTCGCGATGAGCAGGATGGCGTCGGCACCGGCCCGCCAGGAAATATCCACGTCCTCCAGGGTAAGCAGGAAATCCTTGCGGAGGAGCGCCAGTTCCGGATGGGCCTCTTTGACCGCCAAAAGGTCCGATAGAGAACCGCCGAACCGCTCTTCCTCGGTGAGGACGCTGACGCGGCGAAAACCGGCCTCCCGGTACGACCCGGCCAGGGCGGCCGGGTCGGGTATCTCGGCAATGGACCCCCGGGAGGGGCTCCGCCGTTTGACCTCCGCGATGAGAATCGGGTCGCCCGGTCCTCGGGAGAGCAGGGGCGTGACCGGCAGATCGCGTCCTGCCGGCAAGTGTACGCCCTGGTGTGCACCGCTACGCTTGACCCGCGCCGCCCGGTTGCGGGCGATCTCCACGAGCACGTCCGGCGCCGTCATTCGCCGGCACTCCCGCGCGCCACCAGGGTTTCCACGATCGCCCTCGCCCGGCCGTCGTCCAGCGCCGCACACGCGTCGCGGTACCCCTCCTTTAGATCGACGGCGATTCCGGACACCGCAAGGGCCGCACCGGCGTTGAGCGCCACCGCGTCTCGAATCGCGGCGGGACCGCCCCCGGCGAGGAGGTCCCGCGCTATCGCGGCGTTTTCCTCTGCCGTTCCGCCAACTAGGTCCGCCACGGAATGACCGGTGATTCCCAGGTCCGCCGGGTCCAGGAGAGTCTCTTTCTCCCGGTCCTCTTCGTCGATCGAGAATATCCTGGACGGTGCCGCCGAGGATATTTCGTCGAGTCCGTCGGTTGAGCGGACAGTCCACACGCGGCGAACCCCAAGCCGCCTGGCGGCGCGGGCGATCACCGGGAGCAGTGCGTCGTCAAAAACGCCGATCACCTGATAGTCGGCACCGGCGGGATTTGCCAGCGGTCCCAGGCAGTTCATGATCGTCTTGATGCCCAGGGCGCGCCGCACCGGGCCGGCGTGGCGCATGGCACCGTGGAAGAGCGGCGCCGCCATGTAGGCGAAGCGCGTCTCCGATAGCGAGCGAGCCACCGCCGGTGGATCCAGGTCGGTGGCGATCCCCAGTTTCTCGTAGAAGTCGGTACTACCGGATTTGGAGCTGACCGAGCGGTTTCCGTGTTTCGCGACGCGGGCCCCGCAGGCAGCGGCCAAGAGCGCGGAAAACGAGGAGATGTTGAATGTGTGCATGCCGTCCCCGCCGGTACCGCACGTGTCGACAACGCCGCCGCCGCGGTCCGCCAAGTCCACGGGAAGGCGCTTTGCCACCAGTACTGAGGCGCAGCCGGCCACTTCGTCGGCGGTTGGCCCCTTTGCGGCGAGCGTGGCGAGCATGGCCGCGATAAACGGCGGATCCAGGGCGCCGTCGGTGAGATCATCCATGAAAATCGAGGCTTCTTCGTAGGTAAGGTCTCGTCCCGCTACCACCCGCGATAGGGCGGCGCGCCGGTCCAGAGGTTCCCGGCGCCAGTTGAGGAAGCTCTGTATGAGCCGGGCACCGAGGTCGCTTCCGATCGATTCCGGGTGAAACTGCACGCCCTCGATGGGATACTCCCGGTGACGCAGGGCCATTATCTCGCCGTCTTCCGAGCGCCCGGAGACCTCGAAATCCTCCGGTACGGTCGCCTCGTCCACCGCGAGTGAATGGTAGCGGGTGAACCGGGCGTGACTCGGAAGATTTCGAAAAATGCCGCGACCGTCCAGGGCGATCTCTTCCACCTTGCCGTGGACGATCCGCCGGGCCTGTACGATCTTCGCGCCAAAGGCCTGGGCAATGCACTGGTGTCCGAGACACACGCCGAGTATTCGCGCTCTCCCGGCGAAGGTCCTGATCGCTTCCACGGAAATACCGGCGTCCTCCGGTCGGCCGGGACCGGGCGATACGATGATCCGATCCGGCCCAAGCGCTTCAAGATCCGTCAGCGTGACTTGGTCATTCCTGACGACCCGCGTCTGTTCATCGGGAGCACCGGCGGTAAGCCGGCTCACGATCTGGTAGATGTTGTAGGTAAACGAATCGTAGTTGTCGATGATTACCGTCATTTCACACCTCAACCCCGGCCGCCACCGCGAGAGCGCGTAGCTTCTCGTTGGTCTCCTCCAGTTCCCGTTCGGGGTTCGAGTCGTAGACAACGCCCCCGCCGGCCTGGAGGAAGAGGCGGTTCTCCCGTTTTACGGCGCTCCGAATCGTGATGCAACTGTCGAGGGAACCGTCCGGTTGGAGGTACCCGACGAGTCCCGCGTAGAACGACCGCGGCATCGCCTCGATCGAGGCGATCGTCTGAACCGCCCGGATCTTGGGGGCCCCACTGACCGTACCGGCGGGGAAGGTCGCGCGGATCACGTCCGCCGCGGTGCGCCCCTCATCGAGGTCACCCTCCACCTGGCTGACGATGTGCATCACGTGGGAGTACTTCTCGATCACCATGAATTCGGTCACCTCTACGGAACCGACCGAACAGACGCGCCCCAGGTCGTTCCGGCCCAGATCCACGAGCATGAGATGTTCGGCGCGTTCTTTCTCGTCGGCGAGCAACTCACGTCCGAGGGCACGGTCCTCCGCTTCGTTGCGTCCACGGCGCCGCGTCCCCGCAATGGGACGGAGCGTTACGCGCCCGTGCTGTACCTTTACGTGCACCTCCGGTGAGGCGCCGAAGAGTTGCCACTCGCCGAAGTCGAGATAGAACTGGTACGGCGACGGGTTGGTACTGCGGAGGTTGCGGTAGGCG
The DNA here is from genome assembly GCA_028282545.1 of Spirochaetales bacterium. Classification (GTDB taxonomy): domain Bacteria; phylum Spirochaetota; class Spirochaetia; order DSM-27196; family Alkalispirochaetaceae; genus JANQHT01. Next base: position 28,867 of record JANQHT010000146.1, on the reverse strand, counting down.
TCCAGGGCGGGCATCTCCGTAACGACTTCCATTCGACGGGACGGCACGGCCTGCAGGAGGTTTCCGGCAATCACCTCGCCGCGCACGCGTTCAACCGCCGCCATGTAGGCGTCCTTCTCGGCCCGCGACGACGCAACGATCGCCGGGTAGGCGCTCTCCTTTTCCACCATGTAGTTGAAGTTGAGGTCGGTAATGGTTCCCTCGACGCGGTCAAGGGTACCGTCAAGGTCAAGGTCGCTCTCCTCGCCGTAGTTCACCGCAACCAAGTGAACTTGGTCGGTGTAGTGGTCAAACACGACGTAGACGTGGCCGAAGATAAACGCCGCCAGGGGCAAACCGAGCGGGTCGTGGCGATCCGGGAAGGTCATGGCGTCACAGAACTGCGCAAACTCAAAGGAGAGGAACCCCACTCCACCGGCGGGGAATGGATACTCGGCCTCAAACTCCCCGTTTCGCGCGGCGATCGACTGAAGGACGTCGAGGATATCGTCGCCGTTTTCGCCAATGCGACGCCGGGCACCACCGTGGATGATGAACACATCCGCGCCGACCTGGTGAACCTGGAACGCCTCCTCCACCAGAAGGATCGAGTAGCGTTCGCGCCCGCGGGAGAGCGACGACGATTCCAGGATGGCTCGTGCGCCCAGCTTACGGGCGATGCCAAAGGGCGTGAGCTTTTCCCCGCCGATCGTGCGCACCCGCACTCGCGACTCCACCTTCATACCAACCTCCGATATGTTTCTATATATAGATACATATGAGCGCTCAAACTACTCGATCGGATCGATTCTGTCAATAGAAACAATTAAAGGGAAGCAGTTCTCATTTCGGAGATCACATAGCCTTGGCACGGTTCGAAAAACACAACGCTTGGCTTCGCTACACTGCACAGACGCGTTTTGTTCTTCCTTCCGGGCGCGGCTGATGATATGGTCTTTCTATCGGCAATGTGATCTCCAAAAGAAAACTGCTGTCTGAAGGGGCTATGGGCGGTCGGGGAATCGCCGCCACCGGAGTCTCTCGTGTACAGCGAGTCGTACACGGGCCGACGTCGCGCACCGAATCGCAGTACATTATCGGTGTGAACGGAGACCACGAAGGAAAACGCTCCCCGGATGCGGCGAGGAACCGCTCTCAGGCGGCGCGGACCCCCTTTCCATGAGTCGGGAAGGAATTTTGCCCCGGTTCTTAGTGCGGGTGGGCCGCGTGGGGATGGACTACGCGCCGGTCGCCGACTTCGCCCCGGTTCTTCGCGCGGGTGGGCCGCGTGTCGCTCCTGACCGCACCGGGTCTCGTGGTGGCTTCGATCGTGTGGTACCCATGAGAGAAGGACGCCGGTTGGGGTACATGGACAATCCCCCGGAGGAATCGTAGGTGGACCGTTTCGTTGCGTTCCTGCGCGGGATCAACGTGGCGGGACAAAAGGCGATCCGGATGGCCCATCTTCGCCATACAGCCGAAAAGGCCAGTTTTACAAACGTGGAAACGTACATCCAATCGGGGAATGTCGTTTTCACGGCGAATGACGCGGAGGACGTGAAGGGCGACCACGCCTCGATGGAAATGAAACTGCACCGGGCGATCCTGGATGAGACGGGGTTCGAGGTCGACGTTTTTGTCAGGTCGACAGAGGAGCTTCGGGCTGTCGTAACGACCTTTCCGTTCGAAGGAGTCGACCCTGCCGTTGAAGACCGGGCGGCACTCGTCACCTTCCTGGCGACAACGCCGGACCCGGGGCGGTTCACGGCAGTAACCGCGAAGAGGGCCCCGTCGGAGCGGGTGGCGCTGGAGGGCCGTACCGTCTATCTCTACTGCCCCGACGGTTACGGTAAGTCGAAGCTATCCAACGCGGCGCTGGAACACGCCCTAAGTGTACGCGCCACGACCAGGAACTGGAAAACGCTCCTGACACTTGTAAGGATGGCTACGTCCGCCTAGCACGGAGACATCGCTTTTTCCCCTCGACCGAACGTTTCCCTGCTACTCCGTGGTACGGAGAAACACCTATGAGCGACATTTCTCGGACCGATCATATCCACCAGCACGATCACCACAGGAGGGCTTACGGCAATTGCCCTCAACATCGTGCTGTCCCGGGAACTGCGCACCCGGGACGTGCCGGACGATCCGGCCAGGGACGTTATTGGTCAACAGGAGGTGTAACGGTTCAGCGGGCGGAAAGCACCGCGTCAACGTCGATATCGGCGGTGGTGTCGTACCGGAGGTGTGCGTGGCCCACGCGCTCGGGGGAGCCGACTCCAACGGCGAGCATACCCGCACTACGTGCGGCCCGGACACCCGCCTCGGCATCCTCGACCACGGCGCACTCCGCCACCGGTACCTGCAGCGCCCCGGCGGCGAACACAAACACGTCCGGTTCCGGCTTGGGTCGTACCACGGAGTGGCCGTCAGAGACCGCGTCAAACAGATGACGAATCTCGAGGCGATCGAGCACGGTCGGCGTGTTCCGGCTGGCCGAGCCGATTGCAACCTTCACGCCCCTCCGGCGAAGGGTCGCGATGAGATCCGCGGCACCGGGCAGCAGGTCGCTCCGGGTGATCCGTTGCAGCATGTCGCGGTAGTAGGCGTTTTTGCGATCCATCATTTCCAGGAGTTGCGGCTCGCCATAGCGGGAGAGAGCGTCGCCCAGGAGGAGTTCCAGGGAGCGTCGGCGGGAGACGCCGCGAAGCTGGTCGTTGTCGTTCCGGGAAAAGGGAACACCCTCCTCGTCAGCGAGTTTCTTCCATGCCAGGTAGTGGTATTCGGCGGTATCGGTAACGACACCGTCAAGGTCGAGAATAACGGCACCAATCACGAAGCACCTCCGCGCTGTGTTTGTGCGGGAGGATATCCGCACTGATTATGCGCGGAAAGATATCCGCGCGTTTTACACCACGAGAGGATCTGTCGTGGTGGCTTGACCTCGGTACTGAACCGCTTCGGTCATCCAGCAGTCGAGGTACGGTTCGGAGGTCTGCCTGCGCATCACAAAGTCGAAAACGATCACGCGATCGTCCTGGTAGAGAGCCACGCGCTGAACGGCGATGTTGCCGCGGACAACTGTCGGAGCGTACTCGGCGCGGTCGTGAAACAGCATGATCCGATACGCCGGCGCCTTGACCATTGTCGCAAACCGCGAGAGCGGACCGGTTACCGTCCGGTTCTGGGGGCTGGCGAATCGGAAGGCGATCTCTATGCCGGCGTCGAAGGCGTCGTTGTTCTGAAACGCGGTGAGCTGGATGCCCACCACGTCCCGGGGGGACAAAGACGGGACCGGTTGCGATCCTTCGAGCTCGGTGAGCGGCGTCGGCGCGGATGTACAGGCCGTAAGCACAAGTGCGAGGGTTCCCAGGATCGCGAAAAAGAGTGTCGGTTGACGAATTTTTCTGACCAAAAACCTCATACATTAACGGTACCCATGGGAGCGATAAAAAAGCAAACGTACCCTTCGATCTCAATCTCAACCGCCTCTCCGGGCGAAACGTCATGCGTGGAATCACCTGCCACGATCGAAACGGTTCCGCGGCCGGGCCATAAGTACCGTTTGGCTCCGGCGGATCAGCCCTTGATGGATCCGGCCATCATTCCGCGTACGAAGTAGCGCTGCAGACTGAAAAAGACGACCAGCGGCATGACCATTGTCAGGAAGGCACCGGACGTCAGCACGTACCAGTCCTGTCCACGAGACCCGACCATTTCCGCGAGTCGTGAGGTGACGACCGATACGTCGATGTTGGTGCCCAGGAAAATAATAGCCACCAGGAGGTCGTTCCAGACCCAGAGGAACTGGAAGATCGCGAACGATGCGATTGCGGGCACCGAGAGAGGAACCACCAGGAAGATAAACTTCGTCATGGGCGTGGTGCCGTCAACCTCCGCCGCCTCGATCAGATCCCGCGGTATCTGGGATATGTACCCGTAGAGCAAATACGTCGCCAGGGGAAGCCCAAACCCCGTGTGGGCAAGCCATATCCCCAGGTATGTACCGTTGAGTTCCAGGTTGTTGTAGAGCCGGAAGAGCGGTAGCAGGGACGTCTGCAGCGGAACCACCATAAGACCGACGATCAAGACAAAGACAAAACGCCTGCCGCGGAACTCCATCCACGCCAGGCCGTAGGCGGCGAACGCCGCGATCGTGATCGGGATGACGGTAGACGGGATTGTAACGAGCAGGCTGTTGAGGAAAGCATTCCCCATACCGTCGTTGGTAATCACGAAGATGTAGTTGTCCAGCGTCCAGAATCCGTTCGCCACCGGGTTGAAAATCGCCGACCACCACCCGGAGGTGTTGATCGCATTGGGTTCCCGGAACGAACTGACGAGCAGACCAAAGGTCGGAACGGTCCAGAGCAGGACGATCACGATGATCGCCAAGTTAAGGAGTATTCGCCGCCACACCTCGACGGAGGTCTTTTTTCGTGTCTGTGCGACAAGTGCGGTTGTCATCAGGGACCTCCTAAACCTTGTTCAGGTTGCGGATGTTCCGGATCATAACCGGCGTTACCGCGATGAAAATGATGACCGCCAACGCGGCCCCCCGTCCGTACTGCCCCTGCCGGAACATCTGGTTGTACATCATGTTCGCCACCACGTCGGTATTGAACCGGCCGCTGGTCATGACGAATACAACGTCAAATATCTTGAGCACCAGGATGACGATCGTCGTGGTCACCGTCAGGATCGTTCCACTCACGAAGGGGATAATCACCTGGAAAAAGATCCGGAACTCCCCGGCACCGTCGATGCGCGCCGCCTCCAGCAGGCTGGCCGGCACACCCTTGACCGCCGAGGAGAGGATTACCATGGCAAATCCGGTCTGGAGCCAGATCATGATGACGATCAGGAAGAAGTTGTTCCACGGTTCGAGCCGCAACCAACCGACCGGTTCGCCCCCCAGACCAACGACCATTGCGTTGAGCAGGCCGATCTGTTCTCCCCAGACGGCGAAGTAGTAGATAAAGCGCCAAATGACGGCGGCGCCGACGAAGGATATCGCCATGGGCAGGAAGATGAGTGATTTAGCGTACTTCTCCCAGCGAACGCGGTCCACCAGGACGGCGATGACCAGGCCCAGGGATACGGAAAAGAGAGGTACAAAAATGAGCCACAGTACGTTGTTCCGTATTGCGATCAGCAGCGCCGGGTCGGTGAAGACCGAGACGTAGTTCTGTAACCCGAAGTTTTCCGGCGTCCCGCCGCGGGTGTAGTCAAAAAAACTCACCCCGATAGTGCGGATTGACGGGTAGATAATATAGATCAGCAGGATGAGGAACGCCGGGGTGATGAACACGTAGGGCCTGAGGAAATCTCGCGCCCGGATGGGAAGCTGCGCCACCAGGTTGTCCACGGTGAGAAAAAGCGCCCAAATTCCGCCGACGCCAACCACAAGGGCTACCACGGCTATCAGGAGTTTGGGGACTTCCTCGCTCCGCATGAAGGAAAAACTCCACCAGAAGATGATGAAGAGTGCAAACGCCGCCAGGATGGAAATACCGATCTGAAGGGGGCGTTTGGCCAGTACCGAAGAATCGCTCATCGTGACCTCCAAAGAAGCGGCCGGCGAGCACACGCCCGCCGGCCGTCCGTTCCATCCTCAGGATGTTATTGCGGATAACTCGCGTCGATATTATCCAGCAGCGTGTCGAGATCAGCGTCGGCGTCGTTCACGAACGACGTGATCTCGGTCCAGAAGGTGCCTGCACCAACGGCTCCCGGCATCAGGTCAGATGCATCGAACCGGAAGGTCGTTGCCTGCTGCAAAATGTCCGCAATACCGCGGTCGACGTCCGAGGGATACCACCCGAGGTCTGCGTCCTGGTGGGGGCTCGCAAACCCACCGGCTTCGATCCAGCCCTTTGCGGAGATACCCTGGCTGAAGAACTTGATCGCCGCGCGGATTTCGGGACGATCGTTCATGGGTGAGTAGATGTCGCCGGCGCCGAGCACGGGTCGCCCGAGCTCCGCCTTGATGGGCGGCAGATAGAAGAAGCCGACCGTTTCGCCCACTTCGGCGCCACCCTGGGGCATAAATCCCATGATGAAGTTGGCCTGGCGGTGCAGGATTGCCGCCGGGCTTTCACCGGTGATGGGCGCAATCGCGTCGCCAAAGGGCGTAAGGACAATACCTTCGCGGCCGCCGAGGACGTAATCCTCGTTGAACCAGACTTCGGTCATGTAGTCAATCGCTTCCTTGACCTCGGGGCTGTTGAACTTGACTTCGCCCGCGACCCACTGATCGTAGACCTCAGGGGGATGCACGCGGAGCATGATGTCCTCGATCCAGTCCGTGGCGACCCAACCGGTAGCGCCGGAACTCTCGATGCCGATCGCCCAGGGGGTGTAGCCGTCGGCCACGATTTCGTCCGTCAATGCGAGCAATTCGTCCCACGTCTCGGGTACTTCGTAACCTTCGGCTTCGAAGGTGGGAATGTTGTACCAGACCAAGCTCTTCACGTTGGCTCGGTACCAGACACCCGCCTGGATACCCTGCATGGCGGCCAGATCGATCCACGCCTGGCTGTACTGCGACTCGAGATAGTCCATGCCGAGCCATTCGGCCACGTCGTAGATGTATCCGCCGCCGACAAGGTCGTTGGCGAGACCCGGCTGCGGGAATACCGCGATGTCGGGCGGATCGCCACCCTCGGCGCGCACCGTCACGAGCGTTTCAAAGTCACCGCTGCCCTCGTAGACGATATTGATACCCGTCTCTTCCTCGAAGATTTCGACCGACTTGTTGAAGCGTGCCGCATCCTCGTCGACAAACGCTCCGAAAATCGTCACCTCGGTACCGGAAAGGTCCTGGCCGTCCGTCCACGGGTTGTCCGTATAGTCAACGCCGGACGCTTCCGCCATGTCCTCGCCGCCCTCGTCTTCCCGAGCACATCCCGCGAGTACCAGCATGAACGCGGCCGTCAGGACGAGGAGAATAGTCAGAGTCTTCTTCATTCGTTCCTCCTTAAGGGATTCAGTTTGGTTGCCTTACGCAACCAACCCAAAGGGTATCATGGTCAAAAGCGAGCTGTCAACGACAAAAACCGGTTCACCTAACCTTTGACAGGCGAACAAGGTCAGTGTACGGTATAGATTGATGGAGACAACCAACCAACCGTGAACGTCGGGAGCAAGATCAACACCACCCGAATCCTGCGCCACATCTGGTTGAACCGTGGAATCTCCCGAGTGCAACTCTCCCACCGATTGGGCCTCAACAAATCTACCGTCTCCAAGATCGTGGCCGACCTCGAAGGGTTCGGGATCATCGAGGCGGAAGCCGTTGGAGAAGCGAGTCGCCAGGGTGGGCGCCGTCCCATCCACCTCCGCATCAAACCGGCCTGGGGATGCGTCATGGGAATCGAAATCCAGACCGAAGCGTTTACCGTGGTGGGGGTAGATCTGCACGGCGACATCTTCTTCTCACACTCCGAACCGCTGGACATCCGAACCACGGACCTGATCTCCGCATTTGTGGATATCGTTGAACGCTTCCGGCCGAGTCTGGAGGCAAACGGTTTACCCCTGATCGGGATCGGTGTGGGGCTGTCTGGGTTTGTGGATCCGGCGGAGGGTGTGCTGCACGCGTCCGCACCGCTGGAGATATATCAGCCGATCAGTTTCACGGCGGACGCGGCGGCGCGGATTGATCGTCCCGTTCCGATCCTGGTGGACAACGACGCCAATTGCGGCTGCTGGGGGGAGCTTGCGTTTCGACACAGTGGACGCCCGGAAAACTTCCTCTTTGTCCTTGGCGAGTTTCGGAAGCATACGGTCAAGATGGACGACTATCGGATCATGGCGCTCGGCCTCGGGTTGGTGATCAACGGACGCGTGTACCACGGAAGCACGTACTCGGCCGGTGAGTTTCGGAGCATCCTCTATAAAACAGACCAAGTGAACCAGTTTTCGATCACCGATCGACAGGCGCGTCTCTTTCTCCAGGATACCTCGGTGAACGACGCGATCACGACCGAGCTGGCGATTCACGTGGCGTTCCTCGTTACGACCCTGAACCTGGAAAAGGTCGTGATCGGCGGTCCCATCGAGGTCCTCGCGGACGATCTGACGGAGAAGATTCGACAAAGACTAATTGAAAACTGGGCCTACCCCGACCCGGTGGAGTGCACCTTCTCGGTGTCCCGCCTCGGGGACAACGCCGTTGCCTTTGGTGCCGCGGGAATGTTCCTGGAACACCTGTTCACCGTGCCGGTGCCGGGGGCGGAACGTCCAATGGCACCCCACGGCGTGGACCTGATGGGAGCGCACCCGGCTACGGCATAACGGGCGAGATCAAAGAATCCGGGAAATCTGTTCGTCCAGCACCTGGTCACCGGCGTACTTCCCGGGTGCGCTGCCGGTCAGAGAATGGCGTTTTTCCACGGTTCCTCCCCTGGATTGCACGCGTTCGGCGATGGAATTATGGACCTTTTCGCTGCCGGCGCCCTTTGGATCGGCCTGGACGGTCACAATGTGGACCGTTTTACCGGCGAAATCTGCGTGGTCCAGGAAGGCGTTCATGGCGGGTGTACCGCTGCTCGCCCAGATCGGCGTAACGAGGAAAACGGTGTCGCAATCGGCAATCCGATTCCACGGTTCACCAACGAGAGCCGACCGCTTCTTTGTCTTGGCCTGGAAACCGGATCTCACAAAACCGAGCACGCCTTTGCGCGATCCCTCCTCCCGGAGTTCCACCGCCTGTGCACCGGTGTGCCTAGCGAGGCTTTCGCCGATGTATTTTGTGTTCCCGTAGAGCGAGTAGTAAACGACTGCCCTAGACATTGGTTCCTCCCGATAATATGGTCTCCTACTGTACGAAGGAACGCGCGATTTGTCAGGTCCTCGATGCAAATACGGTCGCACCAGGCGCGATCCAAAATCGGACTCATCGGTTACAATCTCCCCGTGCCCGAGTATCCGGACATCGAGAACTACGTCCGCCTGATCAACACGACGCTCGGCGGCGCCGAGGTGGAGTCCGCCTATCTCCTCCACCCGTTCCTCTTGCGGACGGCGGAAACGCCCATCGAATCGGTGGCGCAAAAACGCATTCTGTCGGCCCGTTCCCTTGGAAAGCGCATCGTTGCGGCGCTCGACGGTGATATCCACCTGGTGATTCACCTGATGCTGGCGGGCCGGCTTTCGTGGGACGGCGATCCCGGGGCCGCCGAACCGCGACCGGTACACCGCAAGCGGGGCCGAACGGAACTGCTGCGGTTGCGCTTTGCCCAGGGTGATCTCGTTCTGACCGAGGCGGGCACCAAGCGACGGGCGTCGCTGCATCTCTTTGCCTCCGGCGCCGGGGTCGAGACGTTGCACCCCGGGGGACGCAGCCCCTTCGACGTGGACGCGAAGGAGTTCTCCGCGCTCCTGAGGAGCGAGAATCACACCATCAAGCGTTCCCTGACGGACCAGCGGATGCTCCTGGGAATCGGCAACACCTTCTCCGACGAGATACTCCATGCGGCGCGGATACCGCCCCTCAGGCAAACGGGAGCGATGTCGGATGAAGAGTATTCCCGGCTCCACGCGGCAACGTGCCGGGTACTCGCGGAATGGCGCGACAAAATCGCCGGCGAATGGGGTGACTCATGGCCCAAAACGGTTCACACCACGCGGCCGGAGATGGCGGTGCACGGGCGGTACGGAAAACCGTGCCGCCTCTGCGGGACGCCGGTCCAGCGCATCCAGTACAGCGAGCGCGAGTGCAACTACTGCCCCACGTGCCAGAACGAGGGAAAACTCTACGCGGACCGGGCGCTCTCGCGGCTGCTCAAGGGCGATTGGCCGTCGCGGGTGGAGGAGTTGGAATAACCCGCCCTGTTGGGCCGGTCCGCGTGCTGGGTCGGCCGGCGGAGGCGCCCCGGTCCGGCGCTATTCCCGCGGCAACGGCCAGGCGCGGCTCATATCACAGACGAGTTCCACCGCCGTGCCCGGTGCGAGGCGTGCCGAATGCAACGCCTCAAAGAACGTTCCCCGCGGGGCGATGGGCGCGCCGCTTTCCATGGGGGCGCCGCTTCCCATAGGCGCACCCTCGCTTACCGGGGCGCCCTCTTCCAGGCGGCACCGGTGCAGGTAGGAGTGTCCCTGGAATTCGACGGCTTCCACTTCCGCCGGGAGTACCAGGAGCTTCCCGTCTCCTGCGGCGTCCGTCGTACCATCGACCGTGCCGCGCCGTACGGTGCGAAGCTCCACATCCTCCGGGCGGACCAAGAGCACCTCGGAATTGCGGCGAATGTAATTGGCCGGTCCCACGAATGACGCCACGAAGGGTGTTACCGGCCGGCGGTAGATCTCCTCGGGGCTTCCCGTCTGGACGACGCGGCCCCCCTTGTAGACGGACACGCGGTTGGATATTGCCAGCGCCTCCTGTCGACTGTGCGTCACAAAGACGACGGTGATTCCAAGCTCACTCCGCAGGCGGCGCACCTCGGCGCGCAGATCCGAACGCAGGACCTCGTCTACCGACGAAAAGGGCTCGTCCAGCAGGAGAACCGTCGGATCCACGGCGAGGGACCTCGCGATCGCCACGCGCTGCTGCTCTCCGCCCGAGAGAGAGCCGATACGGCGAGTCCCGAAACCGCGCAAGTCTACCAGCTCCAAGAGTTCCTCAATCCGCCGGTTCGCCGCGGCGGGAGGCACGGCGCGAACGCGGAGCGCGTACCCGACGTTTTCCGCCACCGACATGTGGGGGAAGAGTGTGAAGTCCTGGAATACATAGCCGATTCCGCGCCGCTCCGGAGGGAGCGCCGTTACGTCACGACCGTTCACCGAGATCGATCCGGCGTCGGCCCGTTCAAACCCCGCAATGAGGCGTAGCGTCGTCGTCTTGCCGCTGCCGCTGGGTCCCAGGATCGAAACGATTTCCGCCTCGCCGATCTCCAGATCGAGTATGATCTCGAACTCCGGGTACCGTTTGCGAACATTCCTGATCGTAATCACCTATCGCTCCTTCGCTCGGTAGTGGCATCGATGAGCAGGAAGAGTGCAGCGCACATACCGATGTAGATCACCGATAGCGCCACGGCCAGGTCGAAACTCCGAAACCCGATGAGACGGTAGATTGCAACCGGGAACGTTGCGATACGGCCCCGTCCTACACCAAGCACCATCGTGATGTCTGCGAAAGAAAGCGCCATGGCGTACGCAAAGGCGTTGGCAAAGGTTCGGCGCAGGAGGGGCAACTCCACGTCCCGGAACACGGCAAACCGCGATGCACCGAGAACGCGCGCCGCCTGTACGAACCGGTCACCAAGCTCTTCGACGCCGGCGCGGACGATCCGAAACACGATGGGCAGCGTGACCACGACCTGCCCGACGACGACGAGCGCCCCCATGGGAACGATGCCTTCCCAGAGGAGGCGCAACCCCAAGGCAACGGAAACAACGCTCACACCCATGGGGGCAAAGATGGTTGTCTCGAAGAGGCGGTTCCCCTTGCCCCGATGGCTCAGCGCCAGCCACGCGGACAACGCGAAGGTAGCGGTACCGGATACAAAGGCAATCGCGACGCTTCTGAGGATCACCCCGGGAACGGTGCTGCGGACGATTTTCTCAACGCTTCGGGCCCCCGGCCTCGGCACAAAGAGGTCACGAAAGACGGTTGGATCCGCCGCCACCCTCCCGATCAGGGTCGCCAGGGGTCCTCCCAGAAAAACGGCAAAGATCAGGAGGTAGAGAACCATCCCGAGGCGCGTTGCCGGCGAGGCGTCGGCCAAACGGGGCAGGCGCGGATCAGAACGCGCCACACCGGCGCGATCGGCGTGGATCGAACGGGCAAAGGCGGCGACGAAGAGAACGGTGAAGCCCAGTTGGACCGCGGCGAAGACGGCGGCGCTCCGAAAATCGAGATCAATGAAGAACTCCCGGTAGATTGCCACCTCCAGGGTGGCGTACCGCACGCCGCCGAAGACGAGAACGACGCCGAAACTGAGAAAGCTGTAGAGGAAGACCAGCGTGAAGGCGGTGGACACGGCCGGGCGGAGTAGCGGAAGCGTCACGCGCAGAAACGAACCGGGACGGGAGTCGCCCAGACTACGCGCCGTCTCGCCGTAGCGGCGGTCGATCCCGGACCACGCCGCCGAGAGAACGCGTACTGCCAGCGAGACGTTGTAGTACACGTGGGCAAGGACGATACCGGCGAAGCTGTAGACCAGGTTTGCCTCCATCCCGAAGAGCCGGTTCACCGTTCCGTTGCGTCCAAAGAAGGCGACCATCGCAACGACCACGATGATGCTCGGAAGGACGAAGGGGAGCATCGACGCGGCGACGATGAGGCGACGCCCGGGAAACCGATAGTGGGAAACGGCGTAGGCGACGGGAAATGCAAGGACAATGGCGATACCGGCGCTCACGATCGCCTGGGATAACGAAAAACGAAGAACGCGGTAGACCGCATGTGCGGCCGGAACGGTGCCGTCTCCCGCCACCCGCATGAGAAGAGCGCCGATCGGGGCCGCCAGGAAGAAGAGCAGCACGGCGACGACGACAATCGTCGCGATCCCTCCCTTCCCGGCCGCCGTGGAACTCACTGCCGCATCACCTCCTCCCACGCGGCGAGCCACTCGTCAAAGTTCTCCTCGATCCGTTCGCTCGACATGTACCGTACGGTCGAGGGGCGGTCGACGGCGGCAAACGCCTCCGGCGTCTCCACGTCAACGCGCACGGGATACATAAACTGGTTGAGCGGTATCTCGCTCTGGAACTGCTCGGAGAGTACAAACTCGATCACCCCCCGGGCACCGGCAACGTTGTCGCTGTGGGCGGTGATTCCCGCGAGTTCGATCTGCGTGTACCCGGCGTCCTCGATCACGAGATTCCGGTAGCGATCCGTCTCCTCAAAGGCGATGTGGTATACGGGACTCGTCTCGTAGGAGAGGACGATCGGCGCCTCACCCTGCGTGTAGAGACCGTACGCCTCGGACCAGCCCGCGGTCACGGTGAGTACGTTCGGACGGAGGCGCTCCCAGAAGTCGAGGTATCCCTCCTCACCGAAGAGCATAACCGTGAGCAGCAGGAAGTTACGGCCCGGGGACGAGGTGGCGGGGTTGGTGAGCACGATCGAATTGGCGAGGTCCGGCGCCGTCAGTTCCTCCCAGGTGGCCGGCGGTTCGGGTAGCAGCTCCGAATCATAGTTCAAGACGACGTTGCCGTAGTCGAAGGGAACGAGCCGGTGGAGCGGATCCACAACGAAGTCCTCCGGGATGCCGGCAAGGGCCTCCGGAGTGTAGGGCTGGAAGAGCTCTTCGCGAATGGCGTGGCCCAGGTACGTCGTGTCGAGCCCGATCACCACGTCGACCGGAGATTCGTCGCGGGTGAGCAGTAGCTCGGCGAAGAGCCCGCCGGTGTCTTCGAACCGTTCCACGATAACGGTCGTGCCCTGGTCACCAAAATGGGAAACAAGCAGATCCTCCAGGGCCGACGGAAAGGCGTCGTAGGTGTACACGACGACCTCCGACGGTTCGGCCTGCGCGTTGCCTGAGGCCCCCGCCGATTCTGCGTCGGATGGCGAGTCGTTACGGTTTGCGCAACCCGCAAGGGTCAGGAAGCACGCAGCTCCTACGGCCAGAGCGGTAACGATAAAACGATGAAACATGGAAACCCCCTCAGTTTTGCGGGGCGAATGAGAACAACCGTGTCAGGGAGCAAACGGAACAGCGCCATTTCCCTCCGCCGGCATTACCCGGATCAGGTTCACGGGTGTGATCTCAGCCTCTCCAATCGAGAAGCACCCCGAATAACAAAAGCCTACCAATAGCGCGGCCCGGCGTCAAGGCGGTTCACGGCGACCCAGCAGTTCGCATGTTGGAGATCAGATGACCTTGGCACGGTTCGAAGAACATAACGCTGGGCTTCGCTGCATCCCGTCAGTTCCGGTAGCTCGTCACCGGTGCGGGAATGATACCGCCGCGACGAACAAAGCCCGCGCTCGCGTAGGGGCTGACCGGCATTATCGGCGCGCGCCCCAGGAGCCCGCCGAATTCCACCCACTGGCCCGCCGTTCCGCCGGGTACCGGGATGAGGCGTACCGCGGTGGTCTTGTGGTTCATGACGCCGATGGCCATCTCGTCCGCCATGATGCCTGCGATCGTTTCGACGGTCGTGTCCCCCGGGAGTGCAACCATGTCCAAGCCGACGGAACAGATCGCCGTCATCGCTTCGAGTTTCTCCAGCGTAAGGGCGCCCTTCTCCGCCGCAGCCGCCATTCCCTCGTCTTCGCTCACGGGCAGGAAGCTCCCCGAGAGGCCGCCCACATGGGAGGATGCCATCATGCCGCCCTTTTTCACCGCGTTGTTGAGCAACGCCAGGGCGGCGGTGGAACCGGGGGCGCCGGCGATCTCGAGCCCCATCTCCTCCAGTATCCGGGCAACGCTGTCACCCACGGCAGGGGTCGGCGCAAGGGAGAGATCCACGATTCCCGCCGGAACGCCAAGCCGTTCCGCGGCACGGTCGAGCACGAGCTGTCCGATGCGCGTGATGCGGAAGGCGGTACGTTTTACCGTTTCCGCGATCGCGTCCAGCGGTGCCGGGCCGCCGGCCATCTCCGCCACCGCCGACTGGACCACACCGGGCCCGCTCACGCCCACGTGCACCACCACGTCCGGTTCGCCGGTGCCGTGGAAGGCGCCCGCCATAAAGGGGTTGTCCTCCGGAGCGTTGGCAAACACAACCAGACGGGAACAGGCAGATCCGCCGGTCGCGGAAGTGCGCGCGGCGGCGCTCTTGATCGCCTCCGCGAGCAGAAGCACGGCGTCCATGTTGATTCCGCTCTTGGAACTCGCGACGTTGGCGGAGGCGCACACCCTGGTCGTTTCGGCGAGCCCCTCCGGGATAGCCCGAATCAGCGCGATATCGGCCGGCGTCACACCCTTGTGCACCAACGCGGAGAAGCCCCCCAGGAAATCCACACCCGTTTCCGTTGCGGCGCGCTCCAGGGTCTGTGCAATCCGAACCGCGCCGTCCGCAGCGGCACCGGCTGCCCCGCCGACCAGCGCGACCGGCGTCACGGAGATGCGCTTATTGATGATCGGGACTCCAAGCTCCACGCCGATTTCGTCCGCGGTTTCCACCAGGCCGGCGGCGCTACGGACGATCTTCTCGTAGATTCGTTCGTTCAGCCGCATTGGATCTGAATCGGCACAGTCGAGCAGGTTGATGCCCATCGTGATGGTACGGATATCGAGGTTCTGCTCCCGAAACATGCGGAGCGTCTGTTCGATTTCCAGGCGCGTGAAGATCACGGCGCGCCCCTACACGCGGTGCATCGAGGTGTAGACATCCTCGTGCTGCAGCGTGATCTCCACGTCTATTCGCTTGCCCAATTGATCGAGTTCCGTTCGCAGGTCGGGGAGCGGCGCATTGAGCCCGGCCAGATCCACCAGGGTGATCATGGTGAAAAACCCCTGCATGATCGTCTGGCTGATATCCAGGATGTTGACCGAACGCTCGGCGAGCAGGACGCTCACGGCGGCGATGATGCCGGGTTTGTCCTGCCCGACCACGGTAATGACGGCTCTCATGTCGCTACCGTACACAAAGCGGCGGTCCGGCGGAAGAGGCGGCGCCCTCCTCTACTTGCTTCCGATCTTGCGCGTTGTCACGTCAAAGATGACCGCCATTGCAAGAACGGCACCGCGGACGATGTACTGCGACGAGATATCTATTCCCATCAAGTTCATTCCGCTCGTCAAGGACGTGTAGACGATCGCCCCGACGAGCGATCCCACAACGCTGCCGACGCCGCCCGCCGCGGAAACACCGCCGATGTAGGCTGCCGCGATAGCGTCGAGTTCGAGCAACGTTCCGGCAGTGGTCGTCGCCGACTGGAGGCGCGAGGCGAAGAGGATACCGGACAGGGCGGAGAGCATGCCCATCGAACCGAAAACAACAAATGTGATCTTTCGGACGCTGATACCCGAAAGCTCCGCAGCCTCCGGATTCCCGCCAACGGCGTAGATATGTCGCCCAAGGACCGTGCGGTTGGTGACAAAACTGTAGACGGCGACAACCAGCAGGACGATCACCAGGGTCCAGGACATGCCGTTGTACCCGGCCAGCACCCAGGTGACAACGCCGATCAAAGCGGAGACAAAAACGAGTTGGAGGATAAACAAGTCGGTCGGTAAGACCTCGAAATTGTACTCCTGCTTGCTGCGCCGACTGGAAAGTGCGCTGATGACGTACCAGACGATCGTCAGGATTCCGAGCAGCAACGTCAGCTTGTGCGAATTCGGAAGCAGCCAATCGGAGGCGAGTAGGTCGGGTATGAAACCGTTCCCTATCGCATTGAACGCCGCGTTTGGTATGACGATCGTCCCGGTGTTCAAAGTGACCAGGAGCAAGGCACCGCGGTAGATCAACCATCCGGCGAGGGATGCGACGAAGGCGGGTATCCCCAGGTTCGCGACCGGATAGCCGGTAATCAGCCCGGCAACGACGCCGAGCAGCAGGATAAGAGGGATCACAACCACGACGGGCAGGTTCCAGTAGACGAGCGCTATCGCAGCGACGGCACCAAGAAAACCGGAGAGGAAGCCCACCGAGAGGTCGATATGCCGAATGACGATGATGAGCGTCATGCCGACCGCAATGACCGCGATATAGCCGGTCTGGTTCAACAGGTTGCTGATATTGCGCGAGGAAACAAACACTCCATCCGTCGTGATCGAAAAGATCACGAAGATAAAAAAGAGTGCAATGAACATGCCGTAGTCACGAATGTGTTTCCGCAGTTCCGTGCGCAGATCCTTGATAGTCATGTCTGCTCCTCCTAGTTTGTTGCCATCTCCATGATCTTTTCCTGAGTTGCGTCAGCGATGTCCAGCTCGCCGGTGATACGACCGCTCGCCACGACATAGACGCGGTCACTCATGCCGAGGACCTCCGGCAACTCGGAAGAGATCATGAGGATACTCATGCCTTCGGAAACCAGTCGATTCATGATCGTGTAGATCTCGTACTTGGCTCCCACGTCGATTCCTCGTGTGGGTTCGTCGAGTATCAGAACGTTTGGTTCGACAAAGAGCCACTTCGCCAGTGAAACCTTCTGCTGATTCCCGCCGCTGAGCTTATTGACCTGCTGTTCGACGGTGGGTGTCTTGATATTCAACGCCTGGCGGTATTCGCGAGCAACCTTGACTTCGGCGTTCTCGTCCAAAACGCCGCGGGCAGCTATGGCCCGCAAATTTGCCAACACGATATTGTCCTTGACGTCCTGGATCAGAATCAGGCCGTTTCGCTTCCGGTCCTCCGAGACGTACGCGACCCCCACGGAAATCGCCTGCCCCGGATGATCGAGCGAGTAACTCTCGCCGTTGATCCGAAGCTCGCCGGACAGTTCGTAACGGTCGGGGTTGCCGAATATGCTTCGCGCCAGTTCGGTCCGACCGGATCCCATAAGCCCGGCAATACCAACGATTTCGCCACGGCGAACATTGAACGCGACATCTTTCAACACCTGCTTGCCGCTCTGGGCTTCTCTCGCATCCCACCCCGACACTTCGAGAACCGTTTCGTCGGCGATCTGGTGTTCCCGTCCGGGATAGATGTTCTCGATCTCTCTCCCAACCATGTGCTTGATCAGGACCGATTCGGAAACCTCGCCCTTGTGTGCATCAAGCGTACATATGGTTTGTCCGTCCCGCAGAACGGTGACCGTGTCCGCAATCCGGATGACCTCCTTGAGTTTGTGGGAGATCATGATCGACGTGACACCGTGACGCTTCAGGTCCTGAATGAGTTCCAACAGGTTGTCGCAGTCGTTCTCGTTGAGAGCGGCTGTCGGCTCATCGAGGATGAGAAGTTTTACGTCACGGCTCAGAGCCTTCGCTATCTCTACGAGCTGCTGCTTTCCAACTCCCAGGTCCCTGATCTTGGCCTCTGGATTCACGTCAAGGCCGACCTTATCGAGCATTGCGGCGGCGCGTTTGATCGTTTCGTTCCAGTCCACGAGAATACCGCCCCCGATTTCGTTACCGAGAAAGATGTTTTCGTAGACCGTCATCTCCGGAACGAGCGCCAGTTCCTGGTAGATGATGGCAATGCCCGCCCGTTCGCTGTCGCTGATACGTCTGAATTGCTGGAGGGCGCTGTCGAACATGATGTCGCCCGTGTACTCACCGTACGGGTAAACACCGCTCAGTACTTTCATGAGCGTCGACTTGCCGGCGCCGTTTTCGCCCACCAGGCAGTGTATCTCGCCCGGCTTAACGCTGAACGTCACGTTATCGAGCGCTTTGACGCCGGGAAACGTTTTGGTGATCTGCCGCATTTCGAGAATATGCGAGTCGCTCATGGGTATGCCTCCACCCGTTGCATCTTGGAGCAAGAGCACCTTTAGGATAGGTGAAAGGCGATAGTACTGTCTATCGCCTTTCACCGTCGGACTACCTACAGACCGGTGAAGTCACTCGCGGCGTAGTAACCGGAGTCGATCAACACGCTTTGGACGTTGTCACGGTCCACCGTGATTACTTCCGACTGGATCGCCGGAACGTCCTTGGCTCCGTTGTCGTACGCACCCGTTGCGGCCGGGGTCTCCCCTTCGAGGATTGCGACGGCTGCACCAATCGCGTCACTGACGAGCATCCGAACGTCCTTGAAGACCGTCATCGACTGTTTGCCGTCGATGATGTACTGGATCGATGCTTTCTCAGCGTCCTGTCCGGTGATGTAGAACGTATCGACATCGCCGTCCGCGCCAAAGGCGTCCGCGATCGCGCGAGCCGTTCCATCGTTGGGCGCCGCGATGAAGACGGTGCCCTTGGCCGATGCCGGAGCCGCCGTCAGGTTCGCCTCGGCGAGGTTCTTCGCGTCGTTGAAATTCCAGTTCGTCGTGACCTGGCCGATGATACTCGCCAGTTCGGATCGCGAGAGGTCACGCTTATTCCGGAGCTCAATCGCGGCGCTCGAATTCTGCACGACAAACGTACCGTCGGCAATCTTGGGTTGCAGCACGTTCCAAGCACCCTGGAAGAAGAGGAAGGCGTTGTTGTCGGAGGCGGCACCTGCGTAGAGGTAGAGGTTGTTCCCCGAACCTTCGGCCCGGTCAACCAGGTACTGACCAAACGCCTCACCAACGGCAACGCTGTCGAAGGTCACGTAGTAGTCAACCGATTCTGTATCTCGGATAAGCCGGTCGTACGAAATGACGCTAACGCCGGCACGATTCGCCTCGTCGGCGGCCGCACCCGCGGCGGAACCGTCGTGCGGACAGATGATGAGAACTTCGGCGCCCTTTGTGATGAGGGACTCGACGTTGGCCTTCTCACGCGCCGGGTCTCCCTGGCTGAAGAGAATCTCTACACCATAGCCGAGGTCTTCGAGCGCGTCTTTGAACCGCTGTTCGTCCTGGATCCACCGCGGCTCATCCTTGGTCGGGAGGACAACACCAACCTGGAGCCCCGCTCCGCTCCCCTCTTCCGACTCACCGCCGGCGAACACCTGACCGGCGATGCCGAACGCCAGGGCGATCGCCACCAACAAAAATACCATTCGCTTCATAGAAGCCTCCTTGGGTTTTTCCCCCTTGTAATGCACGAAGCGTGCCAAGAGGAGCTACCATCGCATCAGTGATCGCAAATCACTCCCTGACATGATTTTACATCGATTGCCGGATACCCTCTACTTTTGCCCGGACACCCCTCACGTGCAAGTGGTTGCACGCTTTCGCGAGGAGAATGGGGAAGCACTTGCACTCTTGACGAGGGAATATGGGCGGTAAATGATACCTGGTATGTCGTTTCGGGTGTTGATCGTCGACGACGAACTCGAGTTCGCCCGTTCCCTCGCCGAGTATCTTGAAGGGTTTGCGTTCGAGGTCACCATCCTCATCGATCCGGCGGAGTGGCAGTCGGCGCGGCACGTCAACGTCTACGACGCGATTCTCCTGGACATTCGAATGCCGAAGGTCTCGGGTTTTGACCTCCTTGCCGAGATTCGGCTGCGGCACCGTGACACGCCGGTCATGATGATTTCGGGTCACGCCTCGGTGGAGAACATCGTTCAATCGATGCGCATCGGGGCTACGAACTTCTACGAGAAGCCGATCAAACTCCCGGAACTCACCGCCGAACTCGAACGACTACGATCGGTGCGCGAAACGGTCTCAACGACCGATACAAAACCGTTGATCGTGACGGAAAATGCGCAGATGCGTGAGATCCTCGGCATGGTTGAGAAGATTGCGGAAACCGACGCCCCCGTTTTGATCACCGGGGAGAGCGGCACGGGGAAGGAGTTGATCGCGAACAGCCTGCACGTTCAAAGCCGGCGGCGAGCGGGGGAGTTCGTGAAACTCAACTGCGCATCGATCCCAGACACGTTGTTCGAAAGTGAACTGTTCGGTCACGAATCCGGGGCTTTCACCGATGCAAAGCACGCGCGGATGGGTACGTTCGAACGAGCAAACGGCGGAACGCTCTTCTTCGACGAAGTGGGCGAACTGAGCATGAACGTTCAGGCCAAGTTGTTGCGCGTGATACAGGATGGACGGTTCGAACGTCTCGGCGGGACCAAGACAATTCACTCGGACGTCCGGATCATCGGGGCGACCAATCGCGACATCGAGGAGGCTATCATTGAAAAACGGTACCGTGAGGACCTGTACTACCGGCTCGCGGTTGTTACCCTGGAGATTCCCCCACTTCGAAACCGCCGCGAAGACATCCTGCCGTTGGCGCACTATTTTCTCAAACGATACGCGGCGGCATACGGACGCCGGGTGTCGCAATTTGGCCCCGATGTCGAACAGGCGTTTCTGGCGCACGACTGGTTCGGAAACGTCCGCGAACTAAAAAACGCGATTGAACGGGCGGTGATTTTTTGCGAACACGGGACGATGTCGATCGGCGACCTTCCCAACCAGTACCGGGCGGCGGAGCTTCCCGACCGTTCAACCTTTGACTCGGTGTTCGAGCACCTGTCGCGAGAGATGATTCTCGACGCACTTCAACGATCCGGCGGGAAAAAGATCGAGGCGGCCCGGCTTTTGAAGGTGCATCGAAAAACGCTGTACAACCGCATGAAACGCCTGGGAATCGACGGATGAACGACCTGCTGCGGATGCGAAACGTCCATCTGAGATACGGGACGAACCACGCCCTGAACGGCGTCGACTTTCACCTCAGGGAAGGCGAGATACACGCCCTCGTGGGTGAAAACCGCAGCGGGAAAACGAGTCTCATGCGGGTCCTCGCCGGCGAAGTCAGGCCGAACCGCGGCGAGATCCGTGTCCGTAACAAAGCGGTGACGCTCCACCGGCCCCTTGACGCGGTGGCTGCAGGTATCGGAATCGTCCATCAGAAACGGCAGATCATCCCCAATCTCAACGCCGTCGAATTCATCTTTGCACGCCAACTCCCGCGTGTGTGGTTCAGGTTCAGACAATACGGGGAGTTTGTCCGCCGGGCCCGCGAAATTCTCGAACGAATCGGTTTTTCTTCGATCAACCTGGTGGTACCGATAGGAACCCTCCCCGAGGCGGAACAACTCGCCGTTGAGTTCGCTCGAATTGTCGCGTGGGACCCGCAGATCGTTGTGCTCGACGAGGTTGCGCGGCGACAAAACCGCGTTGAGATGGACCGGTTGTTCGAACTCATGCAGGGCTTTCGGGACGCGGGGAAAGGTGTCGTGTATATCACCAACGACCTGAACGAGGTATTCGAGATCGCGGATCGGGTGACGGTCATGGCGGAGGGGCATCGAAAAAGTACCGACCTGGTGAAGAACCTCGACCGAATGCGCCTGATCCGGCTCGCCTTCAACCTGGCGGTGGACCAACAGGACGACGCCACCCCGCTTGCGCTCCGGCAGTTCAACGAGACGGTGATACGCGACCTGCCCGTGGGGGTATTCATCGTTGACCACGACGATCGAGTTTTCTACACAAACGAAGAAGCCGCCCGGATATGCGGCGCGTCCACCGGCACCATCACCGGAACGGCAATCGACGCCGTGCTTCTGCACCACGCGGGTAATGCGGCGTCGGACATCGCATCCACCATGAGATCAAACGCCAAGGGCGCCTGGGAGGGAATACCGTTTGGCTGTGCCCCGGTAGCGCGGGTGCAATCCAATACCATTCGCGACGATGAAAACGCAATAATCGGCCGGGTCATCCTGGTGCAGGATACGACACTAAACCGGTCGGTGGCGGAGTACCTGGCGCGCACCGAGAAGCTCGCATCGACGGCGGAACTGGCGGCGGGGGTCGCCCACGAAATCAACAATCCGCTTGGGACAATCCGGAACTACATCGAAATCCTGAAACTCCGAAAACTCGACGAAGACACGACGGACAAGCTCGAACGGATCACCCGCGAAATGGACCGTATCGTGGAGATCATCGGGAGCCTCTTGAGTTTTTCCCGTGTGCAACCCGCGCGGTACGAGATCGTTTTTCTCCAGGATCTTCTTGACGAAGTTGTCACTCTTATGAATCATCGATTTGCCGAGAAGCGCGTTGCGCTCAATCAAACGTACGCCGATGAACCGATCTTTGCGCGTGTCGACGAGAACAGGATGAAGCAGGTATTTATCAACATCCTTGCAAACGCGCTTGATGCGACCCTTGAAGGTGATTCGGTTACAATTGGGATCGCCGTTGATCGTGACCCGCAGCCATGGAGCGCTGTGGTGACGGTTGAGGATTCGGGGTGTGGCATCGTGCCGGACGCACGCGAACAGATTTTTGCGCCGTTTTTCAGCACCAAGACCAACAAAACGAACACGGGGCTCGGTCTTTCAATCAGCAAGCACATCGTGGAAAACCACGACGGAACAATCGAAATCGACAGTGTTACCGGGGAACGGACCACCGTAACGGTCCGGCTCCCATTTTGTGAGGAACCGGAATGAAAATCGTTCTCATCGGCGCGGGCAGCGCCCAGTTCGGCTACGGCATGCTCGGCGACGTCTTTCAGACCGAGGCACTCCGGGGATGCGAGATCGCCCTGGTAGACATCAACGGCGCGGCGCTCGCGGAGGTCCACCGGAACGCCCTCGATTTCGTCGAGGCCAAGGGACTCGACTACCGCGTGACCGCCACGACCGATCGCGGGCAGGCGCTCCCCGGTGCCGACTACGTGCTCATCTCGATCGAAGTGGGGGACCGGTTCGCCCTGTGGGATATCGACTGGAAGACCCCGCTCCAGTTCGGGGTCCGCCAAGTGTACGGGGAAAACGGCGGTCCCGGGGGCATATTCCACGCCCTTCGCATCACGCCGCCAATCCTGGCGATCGTGGAGGACGTAACGCACCATTGCCCGAATGCGGTGGTCTTCAACTACTCCAACCCGATGACGGCGATCACGACGTCGGTGAATCGTCGATACCCCGGTTTTCCCTTTGTCGGCATGTGTCACGAAGTCGCGTCGCTCGAACGGTACCTTCCGGCGATCCTGCGGACGCCGGTCGAGAATCTCCGGTATCGCGCGGCCGGTCTCAACCATTTCAGTGTTCTCCTGGAGGCGACCTATGTGGATTCCGGACTCGACGCCTATCCGGAGATCCTGAAGCGGGCACCGGCCTTTTTCGAGAGGGAACTGGCCTATTCGGACGTGTGGGATTACGTGCGGCGAACGGGAGTGGTTCCGGACACGGAGGGCGCCACGGACCGCCTCGCCCTGGGTCGGGACGAAAGCAGCCGCCCCTGGAGCGACCGCGGGCTCTTCCGGGAGATCCTGGAGACGTATCGCCTCTTGCCGATCACCGTAGACAGCCACCTGGGGGAGTACATCTCATGGGCGCACGACGTGGCGGATCTCCGGGGTATCCTCGACTTCTACGACTTCTACCGCTTCGCGATGCGGGAGCGCGCCTGGTCGGAGATCAAACTGCGCGTCCAGGACCGGGCGGTCCGCGTCATCGAAGGGTTGCTGGGCGAGTCCGACCACGAGGAGCACGCGCTCAACATCGCCAACGACGGCTATCTCCCCTTCCTCCCCAAAGACATCGCCGTGGAAGTCCCGGCGGTGATCAGCCGCAGCGGTATACGGGGCGTTCCGTTCCCCGACTACCCCAAGGGTTTCGCCGCCCTGCTCCGCTCGTACGCCGGTGTGTACGACCTCACCGCCGAGGCAATTCTCACCGGAAAGAAGGAGTACGTCCTCCAGGCGGTCCTGGCGTGCCCGGTGGTGCACACCTATCGGGGCATGGCGGAAATGGTGGACACGATGATCGACGAACAGCGGGAGTGGGTGGGGTATCTAACGTAGCCGGGGCGAAGATCAAAGCTCACCGGGGCCGATTGCCCCACGGTGGCGGGGGCCGTCTCACGCGAAGTGTCGCGCTGTCTTGCGCGCATTGACCGTCAACGGCGGGCGCCGTACTTTCACATCATGACGATCGCTGAACGGCAGGAGCGGGAACGGGCCGTGTACGAGGCGGCGGTTCCCTCGATCCTTGAAGCGATTCGAAACAACGCGGACCTGGTCGCACTTGCGGACACCCTGGCAGGGGACCTCGCGGAGGGTGCCGGTTCCAAGCTCGACCTGGACTCCCGAACGACCTATCGTTGGATCCAGTTCACCGAGACGCTGGCAGAACGCCGCCGCCGGTCGCTCGCCATCCGGGCAGCGGCGGGCCTGTGGCTTGCCGGGGGAGCCGCGCTTGCGGGAGGAGCGGCGCTGCTCTTTGGTTGGTTTTCCGTCCCGGCGGCTATCGCGGCCACAGCGGCCGGCGCCACCGCCACGCTCGTCACGGCACTCCGCCTCAGGACGATCACGGATCGCGCCTTCGCGCCTGACGCGTTCCAAGCCGAAGGTCTCCTTTGACAGCGCCTCCATTGCGCGTTACAAAGATGACATGTCCCTACATGACGAGCGGAACCGGTGGGAGGAGGAGACACTCGCGCCGGTTCTGGGCAAATTCCCGGAACGCCACGACGGCGCCCTGACCACGGCGTCGGGTCTTCCCCTGGAGCGCGTCTACGTTCCTGAAGACGCCGGGCTCACCGCGGACGAGTCGACGTTCCGGGAACGCTTCGGCTTCCCCGGCGAGTACCCCTATACCCGGGGCGTCCAGCCGACGATGTATCGGGGCCGCTTCTGGACGATGCGCCAGTACGCGGGGTTCGGCACGGCGGAAGAGTCGAACGAGCGCTACAAGTACCTGTTGAACCAGGGTCAAACGGGACTCTCGGTTGCCTTCGACCTGCCCACGCAGATCGGCTACGACTCGGATCATCCCATGGCGTTCGGCGAGGTCGGCAAGGTCGGCGTCGCGATCGACAGCCTCGCCGATATGGAGACGCTCTTCGCCAACATCCCCCTCGATAAGGTCTCCACCTCCATGACGATCAACGCCCCGGCGGCGATTCTCCTGGCGATGTACGTGGCGGTCGCGGAGAAACAGGGGGTGCCGCCGGACAAGCTGCGCGGCACGATTCAGAACGATATCCTGAAGGAGTACGTGGCGCGCGGAACGTACATGTTTCCCCCGGCGCCCTCCATGCGGCTCATCACCAACACCTTTGCCTACTGCACCGAGCATATGCCGCTCTGGAACAGCATCAGCATCTCCGGCTACCACATCCGCGAGGCGGGTTCGGACGCGGTGCAGGAGGTTGCCTTCACGCTCGCCGACGCTATCGCCTACGTGGACGCGGCGGTTCACATCGGCCTGGACGTGGACGCCTTTGCGGGGCGCCTCTCGTTCTTCTTCAACGCGAGCCCGGACCTGCTGGAAGAGGTAGCCAAGTTTCGCGCCGCCCGTCGTATGTGGGCGCGTATCCTGAAGGAGCGCTTCGGCGCGAAGAATCCCCGGTCCATGGCCATGCGCTTCCACGCCCAGACGAGCGGGGCGGCCCTGACGGCGCAGCAGCCGCTCAACAACGTTGTCCGGGTGACGCTGCACGCCCTGGCGGCGGTCCTCGGCGGCGCCCAGAGCCTTCACACAAACTCCTACGACGAGGCGCTCTCGCTCCCTACCGAACAGGCGGCACGGACCGCACTTCGAACGCAGCAGATCCTGGCATATGAAAGCGGCGTGGCCAACTCGATCGATCCCCTGGCGGGGTCGTACCAGGTAGAGTCCCTCGTGGACGAGATCGAAAAACGGGCAACGGAGTACATCGCCAAGATCGATGCCGCCGGCGGGATGGTTCGCGCGATCGACGACGGCATGATCCAGAACGAGATTGAAGAGTCGGCGTACCGGTTTCAGCGGGAAGTAGAGGAGGGGCGACGGGTCATCGTGGGCATCAACAAGTACGAAGTTGCCAACGAGCCGCCGGTGGACCGAATGAAACACGACGCTGAGGCGGAGCAGCGCCAGGCGGAAGAGGTCGCCCGAGTCCGGGTACACCGCGAGGCGAACGCGGTCCAAACGAACCTTGCTCGCCTCGAATCGGCGGCTCGGGATACAAACGGCGACCTTATGGAACCGATCCTGGAGTGCGTTCGTTCCTATGCGACGCTCGGTGAGATCAGCGATACGCTCCGTACGGTCTTCGGTGAGTACCGCCAGCATACGGCGGTGTAGGACGAGGTGATGGACGACGCGATACGCATTCTGATTGGAAAACCGGGCCTCGACGGCCACGACCGGGGCGCCAAGTATATCGCCCGCGCCCTCAGGGACGCGGGCTACGAGGTGATCTACTCGGGGATTCGCCAGACGCCGGAAGCGCTGGTAAACATGGCGCTCCAGGAGGACGTGGACGTCCTGGGGTTGAGCCTGCTTTCGGGAGCGCACAACGAGCTTTTCCCGCGGATTATGTCCTTGCTAAACGAGAAGGGCGGCGACGACATCCTCGTCTTCGCCGGCGGCATCATTCCCGACGAGGACATACCCGGTTTGAAGGATATCGGTATCGCCGAGGTCTTCCCCCCGGGATCGCCGATCCAGGCGGTCATTGACGTGATCGAAAAGTGGCGGAAGGACAGGTAGGGCCCAGGCGGCGTACGGACCCGGCGGATCTTGCCGCCCGCGTACGCGCCGGGGAGACGCGGGCGGTAGCCAGAGCTATCTCCGTCGTTGAAGCAGGCGGACCCGATGCGACCGAACTGATGCAGCTCCTCGCTCCGACGAGCGGACCGGCCCACGACGCGGTACGCCCTCGAGAGCGGTCCCTAGTCGCGCCGCGGGTCATCGGTGTCACGGGTCCGCCCGGTGCCGGGAAAAGCACCCTTATCAACCAGCTAGTGCGCCAGGAACGCGCGGCGGAGCGCCGCGTGGCGGTCCTCGCCGTGGATCCCACATCACCCTTCTCCGGGGGTGCACTCCTGGGAGACAGGATTCGGATGGACCTCCACAGTACGGACGACGGCGTCTTCATCAGGTCCATGGCGACCCGGGGCCACCACGGCGGTCTTTCGGCCGCAGCCTTCGAGACGGTCACGCTCCTAAGGGCGGCCGGTTTCGACACGACGATCGTCGAGACGGTGGGCGTGGGTCAGTCGGAAGTTGGTATCTTGTCGCTATCCGATGTCGTTCTGCTGGTGCTCATCCCCGGGTCAGGCGACGATATCCAGGCGATCAAGGCGGGCGTCATGGAAATCGCCGACGTGTACGTTCTCAACAAGGCGGATCGGCCGGGAATCGATGCATTGGAGCGCGCCGTCCGCGGTGCCCTGGGAGAAACATACCTCTTCGCCGCGGACCGCGCCCACCACACGGTTCCAACGGACGAGCCCGGGGAGGCCCCGGCGAGGACCGGGGCCCGCCGCGAGTCCGCCGGCGTGCCGCTCACGTCGCCCGTGCCGGCAATCGTCCGTACCGTCGCCACCGACGGTTCCGGTCTAGAGGACCTGGTGACCGCGGTGGAGCGCTACCTGGCGCACTCGCTCGAGACGGGCGCACTCGCGGAACGACGGGAGCGAAGGTTCGCCGCTGCCGCGGAAGACGTAGCGGTGGTAGAGATCAAGCGATGGGTCCGCGAGCGGCACGAGTCGGGGGCGATCCAGCCCAGCGAACTTCGAACGGCCCTGCGCAACGCCCTCGACACGATCAGGAGGCACGAATGATAACGGGAATAGACCATATCGGAATCGCGGTGGAGTCGCTTGAAACGCGCATCCCCTTCTACCGCGATGTCCTGGGCATGGGAGAACCGGAAATCGAGGAGGTGGCGGAGCAGAAGGTTCGCGTGGCCGTATTTTATACACCCCACGGGCGGATCGAACTTCTGGAACCCACGTCGCCGGAGAGCCCCGTCGCGGCCTTCCTCGAGAAAAAGGGTGAAGGGATTCACCACCTGGCGCTTGGATCAGACGCAATCGAAGCGCAGATAGCGGGTGTTCAAGAAGCCGGTCTCAGAATGATCGACGCGACACCACGCGACGGGGCGGGGAGCGCCAAGATCGCCTTTGTGCATCCGAAGTCCACCGGGTCGGTGCTGCTGGAGTTCTGCCGGCGCTGACCGCGGCGGGCAACGCGCGCCGGTCGCCGCGGCGGGTCGGTCTTGGAAACGCGCGCCGGTCGCAGAGCCGGCACCGGTTCTCCCGGCCGCGGCCTTCACGGTCCCGGCGCCGGTTCTCTTTGCCGCAGTCTTCCCTGCCTCAAAAGCGATCCTCCCTGCCGCGCCGGCTACGATGTCGGCGGAGGATCGATCAGGCCGAGCCCCAAGTCAAAGGCGGTTTCATTCGCCGACCCGGGACCAAAACGGCGCGCGATGGCGGCCCGGACCGATTCGGGTCGCACGGAACGGGAAACGCACACCACCGCACCGAGCATACACATGTTGGCGGTCCGCCACGATCCCAGCTCGTTCATCACCGTTTCCGCGAGCGGCAGGCTGTGCGTTCGGGCGTCGACGTTTTTGCCGATCTTCACGTGTTCCCTGTCCGCGATGAGGACGCCGCCGGGGCGAACCATCCTGAGATAGGCGGTGTACGCCTGTTGGTGGAGACACACCAGGATGTGCGCCTGATTCACC
>JANQHT010000090.1 GCA_028282545.1 Spirochaetales bacterium | reverse complement strand
GATTCCGAGGCTGTAGGTCGCGTCGACGATCCGGCCCAACGCCTCGTCGAGCCGCTTTATCGCGCCGTAGTACCCGGGCAGTTGACGCGGGGCGGAGCCGGTCAGCGCCTGAAGGTCGGGGGGCGTCCAGACATCCCGGTAGAGCTCGGCGTAGCCGTGGGGGGCCAAGTAGGCGTCGGTGTGGTTTTGGTGGTGAGGCTCGAGGTAGGAGAGAAATAGAAAAAAGGGAGCGGCTCGATTTTGCGAGACAAAATCGATCGCCAGGTCGGTCTGTGCGTCGACGCGGTACCCGGGATAGCTACGTTCGATTCCGTCGTTGTCGTACAACCGCATATCATACGCGTCGGAAACAAACTCGAGCAGGTTTGCGCCCCTCCAGAAGTCGTATCCGCCGCGGTACTCAGGAGGTACGGGCTCGGTGGGTTTGGGACCGTACCGCCCGGTCACCTCCCCCTGCCCCGCGTAGAGGTGCCATTTGCCGATGTATCCCGTTGAGTACCCCGCATCTCGAAAGTAGTGGCCCAACGTCATTGTGTCGGGTGACAGACCCAGACCGTTGCGCCAAACGCCGGCGTTGGTCGCGTACAGCCCCGTTTGAAGCGACGCCCGCGCCGGCGCGCAAACGGGTTGGCAGGTGAAGGTATTGGCGAAGTGGGTGCCGTTGTTCGCGAGCCTGTCGAAGTTGGGGGTCAAACCCATCGGGTTGTCGTGAACACCTGCAGTGTCCCAACGCTGCTGGTCGGTAAAAAACACGATCACATTCGGTTGTGCCACCTGATTTTTCCTTTGAGTCCGCCCGTGTCGCTAACGGAGTGTGAGTTCCAAATATCGTACTACGATTTTAACTGCGTGTCGACCCATCGTGGGCTTCGCGTGCGTACGCAATCGGGCGAGATCGCCCGTGGACCTCCCCCGGTCACCGGAGAGGTTGGTTTGCGCGCGTTTGCCTTCGGCAAGCCTCGCACGATGTGTGAGTCCCGCCACTTCGGCCGGGCTCGACCGTTGCTGATAGTACTCCATTTCCGCTTCTCCTGGAGTCCGATGTCCACAACTGGTTTGGAGGGGTTGCGCTAAACTCCCGATTCACCAGATCAGGTGGTTTCACGGACGTGGAATCTGACCGCGTCGTGATTTCGACATGAAAACACCATACGCCACTGGAGCAACGGATGGTTTTGCGGTTTCTCGTCACGGAGTGGGTGTCGGTTCCTAACTTGCGTGACCTCTTCTTGATGATGCGGTGGACCTTCTCTATACCTCCGGAGCGTCGGCGCTTCCGCCGGACAGCGTAATTCCCCGGTAGACCGCGACGTACGCAGCGCCCACTACGATCGACGCCTATTCGCCGACGTCTCCCGACTGATATACCATATCCTTCACGAGTTCTACGACGAGACGGCCGACAGGCCTGCTTCTCACCGGCGTGGTCATCGCTGAATCGCAACAACGGTCAAGATGGCGGCGCGCGGTAGTAGTACCTTGGATTCCATGGCGATCACATTTCTGACGATGTTGGCGCTCATCGAGGAATTCCAACGGGACGCGGGACGGAGAACCGATCTCAAGGCGCTCGCCGAGCGCACCTCGCTGACGCCGACGCACTTCCAACGCGTCTTCCGTGCGCTGATCGGCGAGAGCGCCAAGAAGATCGCCGCACGTACCGTCCTGGAACGTGCCGCGGCGTCGGCTGCTTGACGGTTCGGCGCAACGTCTCTACGCTATACACATGAAACGCACAAATCTTGTGCTTGATGAAGAATTGTTAGCATAGCTGATCTTCGCACTGAGAACAGCTCCTTAAAATTAGAATTTGTTATTTTAAACGGAATAATAGAGATAATGTCGAAAAATCGATACCGCTCAACGCACGGCGGTGATCGCGAGTTCCTCCAGCGACACGTAAATCCACCCGCATGAGGATCCGGGAACCTGTCTCAAGCCCGCTTTTTCTACAGGCTCAACGCTGAGCTCACCCGCCGGCTCCGGCCCGGAGCTGCACCAACGGCGAAGGAAATGACGCGGCGATTGCAGGCAATCGGTCTGCCCGTTTCGACTCGGCCTACCCCGTATTCCTGTAATCGGCGTGAAACAGGTGCGTATCGGAAGGAAGTCCAAAACGCACCGAGCATAAAGCAACAGTCGGCTCAAGCGACCACGTTAAACACGATCGTTGCCGTGTTTTCGCAAAATCTCGCCACTGATCGGTGGTTTTGCGGTTAATTCACGAGTGCTGTTTCTCCAGGTTCGCGACTATCTCCCGATACCGTTTCGTCGCGGCTTCGGAAGGACACCCCTTCCTGCAGAGATCGAGCCCGGCTAATTTGCGATTCGGTCTCTCAACGATCAATCGGCCCTCATCGTCCAGCTTCCCCTTAAGCGCGGTAAGAGCTTCATTGAACCGCCCATCCCTGCATGCCTTTGGGTAAAAAGAAAGGACATACGTGTAGTAGAAGAGGTTATACCGAAGAAAGGGGTATTCAACTTGCATGAAGAGCGTACCGATGCCGAAATGACACGGCCCCGTCGGCACGCGAACGGTCCAGTGATCGAGGAGTGTCTCTACGGCCCGATTGAGATCTCCCGATTTCTCGTTCATACCGGCACACCGAAAAGCATCCAGGGCGTAGAGGGTGACCCCCGGATTTGAGTGTTCGGTCTCCGGGCCCCGCCCGCCGGAAAATTTTTTGCATCGCCACCCGCCGTCTTCGTACCGGTTCGACAGCAGGTGCTCCAACATGGCCTTCACCCGAATGTCCCGGCTATAGCCGTTACGGCAGAGAGCAGCGGCAGCGATTGCCGTGTGGCAGGGATAAATCGCGCCTTTCGGTGCCACACGTACCCGGCCGTCATCCCTGCATGCATCGAGAACAAGCGTCGCAGCGCCTTTGATCGCTTCGTGAGAGTTGGGCACCCCCATTTCGCTCAAGATGAGGAGCGAATCCAGGGTGCTGAACGGCCCTCCAACGCCGATCCTCCCGTCGGGAGTAGCCCAATAATCGGCACCGTTGTCATGCCGCTTAGCTAAAATGTGATCCACATCTGCCGCGTACTGCTTGCTCGTCATTACCTCATTTTTCCCCGGTCGACCCAACGACTGAATTCAGCCGTCACTACAGATGATGCGGTGGACCTTCTCTATACCTCGGGAGCGTCGGCGCTTCCGCCGGACAGCGAAATTTCCCGGTAGACCGCGACGACAAATACCGAAACGAACGCGACGTACGTAGCGCCCACCACGATCGTGAGAAGCGCGCCCAGGACGGGGATCATACCCACCACGAAGTTCACCAGGATAACCAGGACACCCAGGGCAATCAGCACCAGGAAAAAGACGAAAACCGCCCCGAAGTTCCCGGTCACGATCCGGAAGCTGTCGCCCATCGCCTGGAAGGCGTTCCGCTCGTCCACCATGACGATGACAAAGGTAAACATCAGCAAGAAAGCAAGAATGACTCCAGGCAGCACGAGAAGCACCAAACCGAAAGAAACGAGCAGACCTACGATGATCGCCGCGATCGCCAGAGGGACAACGCGGGTAGCCGTCGCACTCCACGCCTCCTTGAGTCCCACCGGGTCGTCCGCGACCGCACCGTTTGCCATAAAAACGGTCATCCCGTGAGCGAGCAGCCCAAGGATCGACGTGACGATCAGCAACGTTAGGAGACGTCCCGAGGTTGCCCCGACCAATCGCATCGCGCCGGCGGCACCGATTTCCGACTCACCGCTGATGGCCATGGCGTGTGGCGATAGGGAACCCACGAGGGCCAAGGAAAGAAGCGCGACGAGGACCGCCACGGCGAGCAGCGGAACAACAAGCACCGGCCGGCGGCGCAGACACTGCCACGACGATTTCAACAATGACACGATGTTCATGGGCACCTCCTCCCGGGGTCATGGTACCCCCCAAGCCGCCGGTACATCAACGTATTGACCGCCTGGCTCTTCTCGTTTGAAAGAGACACCGTCGTCGGACGGCTCGTCGCCATCGGTCCATACTGAGGATTGTTGATCCGTCGACTCATCCTCCTTTGTCGTGCAAGCCGGTTGTGTCAGTTCCGGATCGGCGATTCCCTCTGATCGCTAAGCACTCCAGGCCACGACGATTGCGCAGAGACCCGGCGCGAGGTTTACAAAAAACCAGATGAACTTGGATGAATCGGAAATCACTCTGTTTCCGTCTTTGGTTTGGTTGTTTGTCCAAAACAAGTAGCAAAAGCTGTGATACACCAGAATCACTCCGGGAACCCAGATCAGTTTGAAGCTCCAAGGAGCACCCAGGAAAAGTCCAACGGCGGCTACACCATGGACCCAGCCGATGGTCACGTCCGCCAACGCAATCCCATGTTCGTACACTTTGTACTCTTTTGGACCGCGTTCTTGGAGGCCGATTTTTCGTGCGTATTCCCAGTTCGAAACGCTGATCAATTGGCCAACAAAATGGAACAGGAATCCGACGATAAATACCGATACGGC
Organism: Spirochaetales bacterium; assembly: GCA_028282545.1. GTDB lineage: Bacteria > Spirochaetota > Spirochaetia > DSM-27196 > Alkalispirochaetaceae > JANQHT01. Next base: position 19,744 of record JANQHT010000090.1, on the reverse strand, counting down.
TGTGACATAAAGGAATAGTTGATACACGTTTTGTCACTCCTTTCCTAAGGTTTCTCTGCCAACGGGGACGTCGATTGCGGTCGATCAAACACTCGGCGATTACGCCGGAGATAGACCATCCCGACCCAACCAAAGAGTACGTATGCGTAGGCGTACACGTAATACAGCCGAACCCATTGAGATCTAGTAGTGGTCACCGAATCCTGGCCAACAACATGATGAACGAACATAAGGAAAGCGTAACTGATGTTCGATTTCGACTTCATTTTGAACCTCTATAAAAACCGTGGGAGCGATTCCCCCGCCAACGCCGGCGCGGCCACAGCGGTAACACCGTGAAACGCCACGACATCCCAGTACTCGCCTGCATTCGGTCCGCAGGGTCAAATTTTTCCTTTTCTCGCATCGATCATCGTCGTAACGATACAGAGTAGCCCGAGCGCGATCAGAGCGATTGCGGCGATCGTTTTCTTCATATCAGACTTCCAGTTCTGGATACGGCTCCTCATTCGGGGAGCGGCGTTCCTCAGACAGTCGTAGACCGTTGTGTTGGGTCGCAGTAAGCAGAACAAAAACCCGTTCGACGTTGTCCACGACGCGGCCCGCTATATCCTCTCCAGGGATTTGCCGGCCGGTGACCAGGTTGGTCATTTCACCGTCGAGATAGCTGACGGTGATCTCGACCACGCCGGTCAACGAATCGGTGTCCAACCGCTCGCCGGCAATCGTTCGCAATACGGCAATGATCCACGCTTTGATCGACATCACCGTCTCGTGAATGTCCTCGGGAATGCGTTTCGGGTCCAAAGGATCGGTACTGATAAATCGATGAAATCCCGGGTTCTCTACCGACCATTCAACCAAATTGCGAAACAACCTACGGAAGTAGGTGCGCGGGGAGAGATCGCGGGTCAGATCCCTATTTATTCCGTTCACGTACGACTTCAGTACTCTCCGAAATGCCTGCCACAGTAGGTCATCGAAGTCGGAAAAGTAGTTGTAGGCATTGGTATGCGAAAACCCAATTCGACGAGAGACTTCTCGTAGGTTTACCCCGACTGAAGTACCTCTCTCAGCGATGAGATCGACGGTTGCATCGATGTAGCGCTCGGCTGTCTCCCCGGTTCTGGTCTTGATTGTCACATCCGTTCCTTATCGTTTTCCATGTGTAATTACCATTGGTTATTACACATGGTAATTACCGATGATAATTTTGTCAATGGGCATATCTATACTTCTTGGGAGGACGCCGTTTTTTTCGTGGGCGTTCACCCAAACGGTGGCGACGAACGAACAGAACACGCTCGCTTCACGCCGACCGTCCCTTTGGCACGATGCGTCAACGAAACGTTCGACCTCCCTATCCGTTGAGATCAACGGGCCCAACCGGTATACTCGCCGCAATGAAATCCGCAAAACGTTACATGGTTGTCGCAATCATATTCCTGTTCGCAACGCTCACTACCGGATGCGTCTCGATGATTCATCGCCACACCGGTCGCAATGACATTCCCGCGGTCCAGGCGGAACTCGAGAAGGGCACCGGCATCGAGTCGATCGATAGCAGTGACAAAACGCCTCTTCTGCTCGCCGCCGAGAAGGGGCACATGGAAATGGTCGAATACCTGGTAGCGCAGGGCGCCAACGTCAACGCCACGACACCCGTCCTTTCGGGCGAGGTGACGCCGCTCCGGTATGCGATCGATAACCGGGACTACCAGATGGTCAAGTTCCTGATTGACAACGGCGCGGACGTGAACCTGTCCAACGCCGGTGGGTGGCGCCCTATTATGACGGCCGCCCGTGTCGGTGACCGGGCGATTGTGGACCTTCTCCTCGACGCCGGTGCTGATCTCGACGTTCAAGACGACGACGGAAAGACGCCGGTTCGAATTGCAAGCCAGAACGGATGGACCGATATCGTCGTCTATTTCACGCTGAAGATGGAGACGGAATGACGCGTTCCGACGCCGGGTGATACAAAAAGCGGCAGTCATCGCCGCCGCCGGCGTAGTGGTGGCCGTCTCGGTAGCGTGGTCCTCCGTCTCGCTGCGGCGGAGCCGGCTGGAGCAGGCGGTTCCAATCCCGCCGGCGGGTTTTCCCTTTCCGGCCGATCACGACGATACCGGATGGACCGGACCAACCGGTGATGACCGTCCTCTCCTCGAAAGAACCGGGCCGCCCTACCCGGCGCTCCGCTTCATGACGGTAAGCGACGTACACCACTTAAGTTCGTCCCTCGTCGAAGGGGGCGAAGCGTTTGCCCGATTCCTGGAGACGAACGACGGCAAAGTGCTGGAACGGTCCGAGGAACTCCTGGATGCCCTGGTGCAGGCGGTGTTGTCGGAGCGACCGGAGTTTCTCGTTGTCACGGGCGATCTCACGTCAAACGGTGGACTCGCCAGCCATCGCGACGTGGCGGCACACCTCGCCGAAATCGAGGCCAACGGTATCCGCGTCTTTGTCGCTCCCGGAAATCACGACATCTCCAACCCCTGGGCGGTTCGTTTCGTCGGAGACTACACCGAACGCGTCGCGTCGGTGGACGCCGAGGCGTTTGTGCACCTCTACCGGGAGTACGGATACGACGAGGCGCAGGTACGTGACGGATCGACGCTCGCCTACGAGGTCGAGGTTTACCCGGGACTGCGAATCATCGTGCTCGACACCAACATCTACGACACCAACGAAGCGCGGGGCATACCAAACGCGGCGGGCGTCGTTGGCCGGCGCCAGATGGAGTGGCTTGAACGGCGCCTGGATACCGCGGCCCGGGAGGGGGCGGCGGTATTGCTCTTTGGGCACCACAGCGTCATATCGCACACGAACAGCGGTCGCGGCATGACGCACGTCATCGAGGATTGGCCGGAGTTGACACGGACGATGTGGGACGGCGGCGCACCATTGGTGTTCACCGGGCACATCCACGCGCAGGACGTTGCCGCACTCCGCGGGAACGGCGGTGAGTGGATCTACGACGTGGCAACCGGCGCGCTCAGTATCTACCCTCACGCGTACCGGCTGGGAACGGTTACCACCGACGGCCGGTTCAAGATTGAAGGCGGGCGTCTCACGCAAGACCACTTCCTTCCACAGGACTCCTGTCATTGTGTGGACATCGGGGGCGGGCCCGTGGAAACGGCGAGCGACGCCGATATCCAGGACGACTCACCGCCGTTTCTGGAGTGGTCCGCCCGGGTATACGTGGAGTCGTTTGCCGACAGATTCGCCGCGCGGCTGCTGGACAACGAGTTGACTTCGAGACTGACCCGCGCAGAGGCTCGCGCCGTCGCAGGATACGCCGCCGTCGTGAGCATGCCCCATTTCGCGGGCGAAGAGACCAACGAAGAGGATTGGGCAAACCCCGAGGCGCGAGATCTTTGGGTGTCCGTCGCCCCGGATCAGCACGCCGCGTACGTTCAGCGAATGACGCGGGATCGTCCTCCCTTTGACAACGATATCGAGGTCAACCTCACGACGGGGCAGTGGCGAACACTGCGACGATGAAGAATATCGAGTCGGCAGAGCACCACCTGGTCTACGCGGTTGTGCGGGTAATCAGCTCGTACTTCACCTCGGTGCGCCGCTTTACGGGAGCGTCGATGCCGTCGTTTATCAGGCGCATCAGGATCTCCATCGTCCGCCGCCCCATGTGTCGTACCGGTTGCCGGATCGTCGAAATGCCGAACACCTCGGCGGCCGGGTGATCGTCGAATCCGAGTATCGCCAACTCCGACGGAACGACAACTCCCGCCTCGCGGGCGGCGGCCAGCAGCCCCACGGCCGGGTCGTCCCCGCCCGCGAATACCGCGTCGGGGCGGGGAGAGAGCGCCATGATATGCTCGAAGAGCGCGTGTCCGCCTCTGATCGTGTCGTCGTCCCACGGGACTTCGTGTATCACCGGTGCGCCGCTGCGTGCGCCGAAATCTCGATACGCTTTGCGACGGTATTTGTCCGAGGAACAGGTCCGTTCAAGATCCGCATCGCAAATGCAGGCGATCACGGTCGCTCCGCCGCGGTGGAGGTACTCGAGCCCCTCCGTGGCACTCTTGTAGTGGTCGATGTAGACGTGCGGCCACTCCACGTCAAAGAACGCTTGATCGCAGGCGACTATCGGTATTTTGTGGACGAGAGAGAGAAACGCCTCGCGCTCGCGCGTCTCCGCCGCCATGATGAGGCCGTCCATCGAGCGCGCGGCGCTCTGCTCGAGGAGCAGCGACGGCGACCACTCCGGCGCCCCACTCTGTTGTACGAGCACGTCGTAGGAGTAGCGCCAGGCGACGTCGCAAAACCCGGCAAGAAGCTCCGAATAAAAGGGGTGGTTCACCGTTTCGATGACCACCGCGATGCGTCGCGTCTTGCCGCTACGCAAGCTTCTCGCGGCGGAGTTGGGGTGGTAGTGGAGCTGCTCCATCGCAAGCTCGATCGCGAGCTGTGCCTCCTTCGAGACGTACGGTCGTTTGTTGAGATAGCGCGAGACGGTTGCGGTGGAGAGTCCGGTCTGATCAGCGATATCCCGAATATTCGCCATCGCCGCCCTCGGTACGCCTTCGGGGTTTCACCATACGTTTTAGTGTAGCTCTCCGAGGGTGTCCGACGCTACCGAGTTCGGTTGCACCCACGCCGCGACGCGAACGAGCACCCGCGCTACGGTCGTCCGTAGCCGTATCAACGGTCCCGGTGCGCTTCTCCGACGCTTCCGTCGCGCCCCTGTGTAGAGATCCGTCTCGATATTCTCGGCCACCTGGTCCATCAAAATGATCCATCCGTTCATCGATTCCCTCCGTTCCTAAACTTCGAGAGAAACGTACGGTGTGTAATCAATTACAGGTCAAGCGTTTTCTCAACGCCGGGCGTACTTTTTTGACCGGTGTTACAAAGCTGGGGCTTTGCGTAAATTCGCCCCAACCGTCGTTATTGCGCTTGAGTTTGGAGATGGGTGTTTCTATCATTTGGCGGCGAGATTTCCCGGGCGCGTCCTGACCGCATCAGACCGCGATTATCTGCTCTTCGAATATCTCCTGGAGCTTGATCAACGTCGACAAACGCGGGTTGGAGCTGTCCACCTCTTCGTATTGCGCATATGACTGTTGCGTGATTCCGAGACGACGGGCGACGTCCGTCTGCGTCCATCCGTGGTTTTCTCGTTGTATGCGTAGCCAAATCGGTACGGCGTCGGACGGACCAGATAGACGTGTTCACCGTCGACGACAGAGGTTCTCGGCACCGGACGACTCCGGGTCAACTGAACCGCCAACCGTCCGTCGATAGCTTCTTGTGCTATCTCGAGAGCTTCCTCAATAAGTATCACCTTGGGTGAAGCATCCGGGTATCCGAAGAATCAAATGCTCCGCTGGAACCCGCATTTCCACGCGGATCGTCCTGGGGGCGGCTTTGACGAGGTGGGCACCTTCTTCCACATCCCGTTCTCCGGGCTCCTGCCAATGATCGTGGTCTTCCGACGTCACAATTTCATTTTCGACGTCATCGTCATCTTTCCGCTTCCCCCGTCACAGGATTACCGAGGCACTGTCAATACGCTAAGCGATCGGTTTCTCAAACGACCGAAACGAGGGTTGACACGATATAGATATGTGATATATCATATTTTAGATATGAACACTACGCGAGAGATATTCTCCCGGAGTATCGCCGATCAAGTGTACGCGTTTCTCGAAGAGGATATCGTCAACCGAAAGTATCCGGCCGGTACGCGTATTGATCTGGAAGAGATCGAGAGCAGCCTCGGCATCAGTCGCATACCGATACGCGACGCGCTTGAACGGCTCATCGAAAAAGGGCTCGTCCGCAAGGTGCCGAGGGTCGGGTATTTCACCGTCAAACCGACGGTCGATGAGCTGAAGGATCTCTATCGTGTTCGACGCCTTTTAGAGGAGTTTGCGCTGTCTCAGGAGATGCGAAACGTCGACCGGCGGTTGGCACTCGATTTGAGAAAACGATTCCATTCGTTTGCCGAAAAATCGGAGTTCTCGACCGACGAGAAGCGAGAACTGCTCCAGCTCGATCTGATGCTACACAAAGATATCATCATCGGTCTCAGCAATAGCCCCCTCCTTGAGAGCATCTACGAAGGCATCAAAGTCAAGATCAACGCGAGTACCCATCTGATGTATCGTCTCGAACACGACGTCGTCGAGCACCTCGACATCCTCGACGCGATCCTTGATCACGACCGGCAACGCGCGATCGATCGCCTCAGGCAACACCTCTCGGCTACCGAGGAGACGACGCTCAAATACGCGACGGAAGGGGATTAGCAGTGGCGGAGTACGATCTGACGCCGATCGATGTACCAAAAGTAGAAACGCGGTTTCGATCGATCAGAACCCCGATACCGGTGCCGGAATCTCTCCCGATCTTCGAGCGTATCGCACGATCCGAACCGCGCGCCATGATGTGTCAGCCCCCCGTCGTTTGGGACAGAGCGGTCGACTTCAGCGTGTACGATCGGTGGGGAAACCGATGGATAGATTGGAGCTCCGGTGTGCTCATAACCAATATTGGGCATGGACATCCGGCCATCATCGAGGCGGTTCGGCAGTTGTTGGACAAGCCCCTTATCGCTACGTACGTGTTTGCCCACGAACAACGCGCCGAGCTCGCCGCAGAGTTGCAGAAGCTTGCCCCCGACCCGGAAAACTACCGTGTATTTCTTTTGAGCACCGGCAGCGAGGCGACCGAAAACTGCATCAAGCTCGCCAAAAACGATGCTCTCAGTACGTTCGGTCCCGAGAAGAGGTACATTCTTTCCTTTGGTGGAGCGTACCACGGACGCACGATGGGCGCTCAACTCGCCGGCGGTATGGATCAACAAAAGAGTTGGATCGTGGACGGCGATACTACCTTCATCCACGTTCCGTTCCCGGACGGCTTCTACACCGAAGACACATCCTTTGACACGGTACTGCGTGTGCTTGACGAACGCGGCGTGAGCGGCGATCAGATAGCCGGCATGATTACCGAATCGTATCAAGGGGTCGGACCGAACTTCTTTCCCCAAGCGTACATCGAACGGCTGGAGCAGTTTTGCCGCGATCACCACATAGCGATGATATTCGACGAGGTGCAGGCGGGATTCGGGAGAACCGGCAAGCACTTTGCGTTTGAGCACTACGGCGTGACGCCGGATCTCATCGCCTGCGGAAAGGGAATCAGCTCATCGCTCCCGCTCTCCGCGGTGATCGGCAGGGCGAACATCATGAACCGTTACGCTCCCGGCTCAATGACATCGACCCATTCCGGCTCTCCCCTTTCGGTAGCCGCGACTCTGGCAAACCTCAAGGAGTACACACGAGGAGAATACACGGAGAACGCGGCTGCAATGGGCACGATCCTGCGTACGCGCCTCGAAGCAGCGACGTCTCGCTACTCCGATATATGTGGAAAACCCGTTTCGAAAGGACTTGTTGCGGGTGTGCGGATCGTCAGACCCGGAACGCGAACCCCGGACCCAAAAACCGCGCTTCGGATCAACATCTCGTGTTTCCATAAAGGGTTGCTCATGTTTGCCCCGGTAGGGATCGCCGGCGAGTGCGTCAAGATCGCCCCACCCCTGAGCATCACCGAAGAAGCGCTGCATGAATCTCTCGACGTGTTTCAAGAGAGTCTCGAAGAGGTTTTGTCACGCTAACGGAATCACAACCACCGCTTATTCCGACGTCGTCGGGAAGAATATTCGAGGAACGGCCGGTACGGCCGTCCAACAGAAAGGGAGGAATGACATGAAGCGATGCATGTTTCTTGCGCTGATGGTGCTCACGGTTGCGTCGGTAGCGATCGCAGGAGGCCAAAACGAAACCGGTGCTCCGGAGAATCGAGAGTTTCGGTGGTACCATCCGGAACCGTACGGCCACCCGTGGACCGACGTCGGTCAGATGATCGCCGACGAGGTCTGGCGCCGGAGCGATGGACGGATGAAGATCACACTGTTTCCCGCCGGATCGCTCGGTACTCAAGCGGAGGCGATCGACCAATTACGCGTCGGGTCGTTGGACTTTCTCACGTCGGGACCGACGATCCTCAACCCGTTTGACGAGCAGGTGATGGTCTTCGGTGTTCCCTACCTCTTCCGGAACAAAGACCACGCATATGCGGTGATGGATCAGCTGGGCGACGAGTTATTCAACACCCATATCCTCGAGGTGAGCGGAGTGCGGACGATCGCTCTCTGGTGGTTCGGTACCCGGACGCTCACGATCAACGCCGACGAGCCGATTATGACGCCCGAGGATCTCGACGGGATGAAGGTGCGCTCGATGACGATCCCCGTGTACCGCGATGCGGTCAGCAGTCTCGGCGCCTCGGCGACACCGGTACCATTTACCGAGCTGTACATGGCGCTTCAAACCGGTGTCGTGCAAGGACAAGAGAATCCGGTGCCGACGATCTACGCTCAGAAGTTTCACGAGGTTCAAACGCAAATCGTCTTAACGAACCACACCGTACACATGGGATCGGTCCACGTATCTGAACAGGTCTGGCAAACGATCGCCGAGGAGGATCGTGCACTCATCCTCGAAGTGTTTGAGGAGTTTCGTCCGGAGATCGACGAGCGTATCGCAACTCAATCGTCGGAACTCCTCGAAGAGATGCGAGCGGCGGGAACGACGATCGTTGAGCCGGACACCGAGGCGTTCCGCGCACGATCCGAGGCGTACATGGACGAGATCTACGGAGAGCAATGGGGCGATCTCACCGCTCGCATCAGGGCGATCCGGTAAATCGTGATTCGCTCCGAAAGGGAGCCGGACATCCGGCTCCCTTTCGGGGCACGGGAAAAACTGAGGAAACACCGTGCTACGTTGGATAGACCGTGTCGAAGAGCTCATTACGCAGTTCTTCTTCTGGATCATGTGCCTCTTCGTCCTGATCCAGATCGTCTCACGTTACATCATGAACAACCCGCTGAGCTTCCCAGACGAGATCGCGCGACACGCTTACGTATGGATGACGTTTATCGGAGTTTCACTGGCGACGAAGCACGACGAACACGTACGTGTAGATCTGATACACCGCATCGCCGGCGGGAAGGCAGCAACGTTTCTTGAGGCGTTCGTACGCTTCGGGATGTTTGGACTGCTGGCGGTGCTCTCCATTCTCGGGTGGCAGTACGCGTGGTTCAGCCGCGTCAACAGATGGGCGTCGCTCCCGTTTCTCAGTATGATGCTCGTCACCATCTCTTTCCCATTGGGTTGTACCCTTGCTGCGCTGCGCGCCCTGCGTATCGCAATGCGTTTGTCGGACCCTTCGAGAAACGGGGCGTGACGTGGAGCTGGCGGTACTCTTCATCACGCTCTTCGCCATGCTCTTTCTCGGGTTTCCGATCTACGCCGCACTTGCGGGATCATCGCTCCTGTACGTGCTCCTCAACGAGAATCTCTCCTTCATGATCGCGATTCAGCGCATGGTTTCCGCGCCGAACTCGTTTACGCTGCTTGCGGTGCCGTTTTTTATCCTTGCCGGCCAAATCATGAACAACGGGGGCGTGACCACACGGATATTCCGCTTCGCAAAAAGCTGTGTCGGACACTTCCACGGCGGGCTCGGGTATGTCAACGTCGTCTCGAGTATCATCTTTGCCGGCATGTCCGGATCCGCTTTGGCGGACGCCGGTGGGTTGGGCATGGTGGAGATAGAGGCGATGCGGAAAGCGAACTACGATGAGGATTTCTCCATCGGAGTGACCGCCGCCTCTTCGATCATCGGTCCGATCATTCCGCCGAGCATCCCGTTCGTCATCTACGGCGCGGTCGCCGGCGTCTCGATCGGCGGCTTGTTTATCGGCGGGATCGTACCCGGCCTCCTCATGGCCGCCGCACTCTTTGCGATGGTCTTTGTGATATCGCGCAAACGCAAGTATGCGGTCTCTCGGCGAGCAACACTACGTGAGGCGATACGCTCCTTCGGATCGTCGTTCCTGGCGCTCCTAACGCCGGTGGTGATCATCGGCGGGATCTGGGGTGGTCTGTTCACCCCGACCGAGGCGGCATTCGTCAGCATCGTATACGCCCTGATCGTGACGATCGCCGTGTACGGCGACCAAAAGGTCTCAGATATCCCCCGCCTGATGACCGAGACCGTTCGCATCGTCGCGCCGGCGATAGCGATAGTCGCGGCGGCCAACTTGTTCGGTTGGATCCTCAATTACGAGAGGGTGGATCGCTTGCTCGTCGGCGCCCTCCTTCAACTCTCGACAAATCCGTACGTTATCCTGCTCATAATCAACGTGATCCTTCTGATTCTCGGGATGTTTTTGGAAGTGATCTCGGCGATCATGCTTCTCCTCCCGATTCTCGGACCGGTGACTCAACTACTCGAAATACACCCGATACACTTCGGTGTCATTTTGGTGATCAATCTGATGATCGGGCTCATGACTCCGCCGGTGGGGTTTGTTCTGTACGTCCTCGCGTCCGCAACAAAGACGCCGGTAGGCGCGGTGATCAGGTACATCCTGCCGTGGACACTGCCGCTTCTCGCGGCGTTGCTGCTGATCACCTTCCTGCCGCAGATAACGTTGCTGCTCCCGACACTGGCCGGGTTTGTACAATAGGACGATTCGCGTGTCGAACGATGTGAGGATCGAGCTACCCTATCGCGACGAAGGGATCGGAACGTTCGTGGTTTCTCCGTCCAACGTGCAAAAAATGTACCGTCCCAAAGCGTATCCCGTCGTCCGTGACGTCGTCGGTGCGGTTGAAGCGGCGATAACGGCACCGATCGGGAGCGCTTCGATCAAGGATCTTGTACGACTATGCGATCGAAATCCTCCACGCGTCTCCGTCGTCGTGGACGACATGACGCGTGCGACCCCGGTAGATACGCTCCTACCGCCCGTTCTCCGCGTACTCACCGCCACGGGGATCCCCGCGCGCAATATCGTCATCACCGTCGCGTTGGGAACCCACCGCGCTATGACCGACGAGGAGCTCAAAGAGCGCGTAGGACGCAAGATTTTTGAGCACTATCGCGTTGAAAACTCGCACTTCTCCGATCGATCGATGATGGTACTGATCGGACACGCGGACGACGGTGTACCGATCTACATCGATCGTACGGTCGCCGCCGCCGATCTTCGTATCGGTATCGGGAGCATCGTCCCTCACGGCGCCGTCGGCTGGTCCGGAGGCGCCAAGATCCTCTATCCCGGCGTCGCGGGCGAGGAAACGGTCAAACGGTTTCACTTTCTTCACGGCGTTACGCGCCGCAATATGAAGGGTCGGACGGAGTGCTCCGTTCGCACCGCGATGGAACGGTGGGTGGAGAAGATCGGTCTCGACTTCATCCTCAACACCGTACTCGATCAAAACGGTGAGGTGTGTCGCGTGGTCGCGGGGCACTACGTAGAAGCGCAGCGAGAGGGAGCGCGCACCGCCGAAAAAATCTACCGCTACACCGGCGAACCGAAAACGGAGATCGTAGTTTGCGTTTCCTACCCGCACGACGGCGACTTTTGGCAAGCGGCGAAAGGGATCTTTTCCGGAGAGCAGTTGACCGTACCCGGAGGACACATCGTCCTCGTCACGCCGTGTTACGAGGGCGAGGGCAACCACCCGCGCTTTCTCGAGCGGTCGGGGGACGATGGAGTCCATGCGTTGTTGCGCGCGGTACTGAGAGGAGAAGAGCCGCAACCGGATGATCCGGTGTCGATCGCACCGGCGTGCCTCCTCAACGAGATCGCACGCACGCGGCGCGTGCATGTCGTATCGCCGAATCTTGACCGAGACAGAGTTGAGTCCGCCGGATTCACCTGGAGTCGATCGATCCAAGAGCGCGTCGACGAGTTGCTCGCCCTCCGACCGCGGGCCGAGATCTCCACCGTTTTGCATAGCGACCTGAGTTTTCAAACCGCGACGGGAGAAGAGGAGTGATCACAACACGATGACCGCGCGTTCAACGGTAGAGCACTTTTTGCACGACAGGGTGCGTGACCCGGCGTTTTCCGACGCTCTCGCCGCGCTCTTGATCGAGTTTTGTTCAATTGATTCCACGCCGAAACCGGATATCTCCGAGCTGCAACGGCAGGAGCAAGCGGTATTTGACCTTATACGGAGATCCGTTGCGCAGAGCGGAATGGACTGCGAGCTGTTGCGCCGCCCGATCGACCACCGGCTCCTGCAAGGCGACGAATCCTACACACCACCCTACTACACACAAAGCGAAGATCCGTACCGCGACCGAGCCAACCTCGTCGTGATCGCGGCGCCGCAACGGCGCGGCTCCGGAGAACGATCGATCGCGGTGAACGCACACGTGGATACGGTGCACCCACACGTCCCCCCCAAACGCCGCGGCGAGCGGATAATCGGCCGAGGCGCGTGCGACGATAAGGGAAACGTGGTCGCGATGCTCGCTGCGTTGTCCCTCATCGGAGAGATAGAACGGAAATTCGGGATCAAGCCCGCCGGTGAGCTTGTCTTGATGTTTGTCGTCGATGAGGAACCGGGGGGAAACGGCTCGTTGGCGTTGGCACTGGACACGGATCTCCGTCGCCGATATCGCGAGTTGGTCGTTCTGGAGTGTTGCGACAATGTCGTATACCCCGCTAATCGAGGCGCGATCTGGTACAAGATCGAGCTCCCGCCCGCGCGCGTACACCGACCGTTGATCGTCGCCTCTCAACTCGTTTTGGCGCTTGAGGAGATGGGGCGAGAGATCAAACGCGAAAGCGAACATCCGCTGTTTCCCGATCGGCCCGTCCAGACGTGCCAGGGGATCTGGGGGCCGTGGGGAGAGCACCCCTCGCGCGTGTGCGGGTATGTCGAGCTGACGGTCCGAAGCGGATCGTCGGAGGGAGCGATCCGAAATTGCGTCGAAGACGCGATCGATCGCTACTGTACCGTGTACGGCGACAAAACAACGGTAATCCGAGACGGAGCGCCGGTGGTCCCGTGGCACTATCGACTATACAAACGCGGCGATGAGTACCACCTGCAAATCATGGGGAGTACGGGCCATATGGCCGCCGTGGATCAGAACGACGGCGCATTGACGAAAGCGGCATATATCATCGACCGGTTGTCCGTCACCGATCCGCAATCGACGATTGCGCTCAGGAAACACAATGAGAACGAAACGTTGGTGCTTGAGGGAGGGCAGAGTTTTTTGCCCACCCACTCGCTACGGCAGATACGAGAGCGTATCCGGCAAACGTGTAACCCCGTTCTGTGTGATTCGGGTCTTCAACCGCACGAGGTATCTGTACTCGTCACGATGGACAAGCTTCACAACGCGGCGTTTTGCAGTGATCCCGACTCGGATCTTTTTATGAGCGCGCGTAGGATCGCGGAACAGTTCGATCTCCCGCAACCGGCCGCACCGAGAGGTTGGAGCGCCTCGTGTGATGCGCGCATCTTTGCCGGTCGCTATCCACAGATGCCGATCATCACGATGGGGGCGGGGAACCTCGACAACGCGCACGCGGACGACGAGTCGGTCGGCATCACGGAAGTCGCGCAAAATGTCGGCGCAGTGACGCTTCTATTACTAGACCGCAGCGGTGCGTTTGCCGGGTGAGACAAAAAAGGAACGTTCTTTCTACACGCCGCTCATCAGATCGTTGTCGTACCGAAAGGTGAACCGGGCTCGTCGGATACGATCTCGCACAGGTGTTCAATGTTCGTCGGCCTTCCGACGAATACGGACTTCATTGGGCTGTTGCGCGCCGAGGCTTGCTTAGATTTGAAACAGATCGCTTTGTTCTATTCCCTCCACGGCACCAGCCAATGCAAACAACGCGAAGTCCTCTTCGGAGAAACGTAAGGGTCCGATGAACCCCACCTACCGGGACAGCCGTGGAGGCTGGATAATCTCGGGTGATGAACGGCAGAGAATGGAAGTGGGACGCTCACATTTGGCAATGGCAGAAGAGTGGATTGAGCCAAAGACGCTACTGTGTGGAGCATAGAGTGCCTAACCGACGCTTGACACGAAAACAGAACAACCTACAATTCATCGGGGGGCAGACGAAATGGGCCAAGACCTTCTTGCAGTCTTGTTTGGCGATCCATTTGCAGCAATGAATACGATTGGATTGATCGCGTTCGCCTTTGTTAGCTCCTCAAAGGCGATCCGTGAGCAATTCGATCTGCTCGGCATTATGATCGTCGGGTTGATGATGGCGTTTGCCGGCGGCGTGACACGTGATCTTCTGGTGATACGGATTCCATTGGCCCTACTGTCGCCGATAGAAGTCGGTCTAGGGCTACTCGGTGTCGGGTTAGCCATCGCACTCGGCACCGTCCTATCGGCCCCAGAAACGCATCCACTTACGCTGGTCGCTGATGCGATCGGGCTTGCAGCCTTCACGACGACCGGTGCGATCGTCGCAACAGAGGCAGGAGCGCATACTGGGTCACGGGAACGTTTGGAGCCGGTGGAAGTACAGCTGCCGTGGTGTGCGCGGGAGTGACCGGTGTGACTCGGTTAGCCTCGGTTCTTTAGCGGTGTACTCCGCAATCGGACGATATCGCATTCCGGGGTGCAAAGTAGGCACGGAGTGCGCGATACTTGATGCGTGGGATTTTTCGCGATCGCAGCCGACATGATCGTCACCGTACACTTTTTCTATCTCCTGTTTACCGTGGGGGGTGCGCTGGCGATTATCGCCGGCGCAGCAACAAAATGGGAGTGGATCAGGAACGCGCGCTTTCGCGTTCTGCACCTCTTCGCGGTGGTGCTCGTGGCAGTTGAAGCGCTCTTAGGAATATGGTGTCCCCTCACCATATGGGAAATACGGCTGCGGCAGCGCGCGGGTCAGCAGGTAGACAGCGATATTTCGTTCGTTGCCCGGCTATTTCGCGCGGTTTTGTTTTACGATCTTCCAGACTGGTTTTTTCTTACCCTCTACGTGGGGTTCGCGCTTTTCGTCGTTGGGATGTTGTTTGTCGTGCCGCCGGTGTGGCGCAGTCGAAAGTGAGAAGGTTTTTCCGGCCACAACTCGGCCTGTACGACACCCCGGGCGTGGTGACAAAAGCGATGGCGATTTGAACCGCGGGTCATGTTCCGCCTTGAAGGGCGCGCATGATTGGACCGCCCCGGATTTCCCGGAGACACCGAAGTTTGAGAGGATGGTGTTATGGGAAGATGACGCCGTGGCAGCAATCGTCGCCGGGTCAGACCGCGCACCGTCCGAGTAGTAGATGCGCGCCCCGCGAACCCGCACGCTCACGCTCCAGGTGGCAGTTTTGCAGCCTCGTGCGCATCGTACGGTGAGTGGAGACCGCGTTCCGCCGCGACCACGAGGGGCACGGCGACCGCCACGGCGAGCACCTCCGCGACCGGGGAGACCAGCCACACACCGGTAAGGCCCCATAGCCGCGGAAGAATCGCCAGGGCGGCGATCACGAAGACAAGCGAGCGCGCGGCGGAAAGTGCGAGCGATGCGCCGGCCCGTCCCAGGGCGGTCAGATACGCCGAGGCAACCAGGCCCACACCGGCGAAGACAAAGCCGATCCCGGATATGCGCGCCGCCGCGGTCGCCAGGGCGGCCAGCTCCGGGCGATTACCGACCATGAGTACCGTCATGGGCCCCGCCGTGGCGTACATCGCTCCGTAGGCAAGCACCGCGGTGACAATCGCCGCGATCGCGGCGGTGCGCCGCAGACGAACAAGGCGCTCGTGCCGCCCAGCGCCGTAGTGTTGCCCCCACACCGGCTGAAGACCCTGCGCCACCGCAACGACAACGATGAGAACGATGCTCGTGAGGTATCCCACGATACTGAACGCGGCGACGCCGTCGCTCCCGGCCAGCTCCACGAGGGTTCGATTGTAAATGAGAAGGGTGATTCCCCCGGAGACCGCACCGAGAAACTCGCTTGCACCGTTGGCGACCATCTTCCGAAGCAGGTGCCAATCGAGGCGAAACCGGCCGAAGCGCAGGCGTGCGTCGCGCCGGACAAAGACGGAGGAGAGGCCCACCGCGGCAACCGCCTGGCTCACCACCGTAGCGGCGGCGGCCCCACCGACGCCGGTGCGGAACACAAACAGCAGGACCGCGTCGAGGGCGATGTTCAGGACCGAGGCGACGGCAGTCCAGAACAGAGCCACGTTCGGTTTTCCCTCCGATCGCACAAAGGTATCGAGGACGAATCCGAGGAGAAACACAGCGGCCCCGGGAATCACCCAGCGGAGATAGCGAGCGGCGTGGTCGCGGAGGCTCCCGGCCGCCCCCAGGAACGCGAGGAGATCATCGAACAGCGCGAGCCCCAGGATCGACAGCAATGCCGAGATCACCACGGTACACGCGAAGGTGGCGGAGAAGGCCTGGCGTGCCCGGGCGATATCTCCGGCACCGAGGGCGGCGTTGGCAATCGCGGCACCTCCCACCGCCGGCAGAAGCCCAAGGGCCGACCCGACGAAGAGCACCGGCATCGCAACGTTCACCGCTGCCAGCGCCTCGGCGCCGATTGCTCGACCGATGAGCACCGCATCGATCATGAAGTAGACCTGCATCAGCACCATCGATGCGACCATCGGGAGGGCGTAACGCGCGAGGACGCGGAGCGGCGAGAGGCGAAACTCGATCGGTTCGGCCACAGTTCCATCCATGGCCCGAACATCCACCTTGCCGTAAGGGCAAAGTCAAGAGAATCGCGCAAAAATACCTTTACAGGGGCGTCGCGACGGCCCAGAGTGAAGAATGCGCTACCGTATCGGCAAGGTCGCGGAAATATTCGGCGTGACAACCAAGACCCTCCGCCACTACGACGCGGAGGGCCTCCTCCACCCTGCCCACGTCGACAGCGACACCGGCTATCGCTCCTACTCGGGCCGCCAGTTTCCCCGCCTCGCCACGATCCTCGAGCTGCGCGCTGAAGGGTACAGCCTCCCGGAGATCCGGGACTACATCAACGAGCCGAGCACCGAACGGCGGCTCCAGCGCATCCGCGAACGCCAAGCGCGGCTCGATGCGGAGATGGAACGCCTGCGGCAGCTCAAGGCGATGAACGAGTGGTATCTCACCTGGGTACAGACCGCCGCCGCGGGGGTATCGGTGGACGAGTTGCGCTTCGAGGTGCTCGACGAGCGCAGCCTCTGGCGCTTCCCCCCGGGCGTCACTATCGAGACGTTCTTTGGTCAGTTTGGGCGCCTCGGGGATCAGATGCTTCACGACCTGGGAGTCGGAGACGACGTCCAACCGCTCTTCTGCGCGCTTCACCACATCGATCCGGAGGACCCCGAGGCGAAACTGATCCGGACGGATGCACCGGAGGACGCGTACTTCGCGGCGATCGCCGGGTTTCTCGTCCCCGGCGCCTACTCGCACTCCGCGGTGGTGTCCATCCCCCGCGGCAGGTGGGCGCGTTGGGCGTACCGCGGCGCCGCAACGGGGCGTCCCGCGGCGCTCCGGAACGCCCGCCGGGCGCTCCACCGCGCGGGCCAAACCCCGGAAGGTACCGTCGTGGAGTGGCCCGTCATCGACAGTCTGGTCAATGACCACGAGTCGGCGTGGATCACGGAGCTGCAAATTCTGCTACGTGACTCCTGAGGGATCGGTCAGCTGCGATTGCGCCGCGTGACGTTCCCCCGTACCATGCTCTCATGGTTCCCTACGTCTCGATCACCGGTACCGACGGTCACTTGATCACCGTTGCCGTCGTCATGCTCACCGATGTTGGCAAGGAGGAAGCTATCCGCAGCCTCGCCGACCACGCCTCGCACCTCCTCAACGGAGCGATGACACCCGAAGATATCGTGCGGACCGCCCTTGCGCGCGAGGAATTGGCAACCTCGGTGGTCGCGGAGGACATCGCGTTCCCCCACGCCCTCACGTCCGCGGAGGCCGGAAGCGTTGTCGTGGTCGGGAGCGCACCGGCGGGCATCCGGTGGGACCCCACCCACGGGGAGGTGCGCCTCGTCGCGCTCTTCGCGGGAAACGAGGCGGACCACCTCCAGTCCATGGCGGCGATGGCGCGTATTTTGGGACCGGAGAAAACGCGGCGAAGGATCGCCGCCGAGCGGTCGGCGGACGCCGTGCTCTCGATCGTGACCGACGCCGCGGATGCGAGAAGTCCCGAGGCGGCGGTGAGCCAACCGAACGCAACCAGTGCACGCAGCCCCGCCGACGCGATGCAGACCGCGGCGATCAGAGCTGCGGCGGCAGAACTGGCCCAGGCGATCCCCGACGCGACCCCCGCAGTGGTGGCGGCCACCTTTGCCGCCGGTTCCGTTCCGGGTGGCCCGGACGCCTGGCCGGGATGGGTGATCCTCGAAGCGGGCAACCGTATCGAGGGCGGTCACAGGGAGGAACTCACCGTCGGAGCATTTGTGCGTGAAGTCGCACAGGCGGCGGTGGATGGACGCTTCGGGGACGCACGGACGGTCGTCGTTCTGTGGGGGGATCCCGGGAGCAACCGCCCGTCGACCATTCGTGTCGTCCCCATTGAAGTGGATCGGCGGGGGCCGTCCATCCCGGGGTTCCATCCCCTGGTGGTCGAGCGGGTAGAACGTCTCGCCCGGGACATTGCGCGCGAGGGCCGCGAAGGCAAGCCGATCGGGTGCTTCTTCGTGATTGCCGATCCATCGGAAATCGACGCGCTCACCCACCAACTCATCGTGAACCCCTTCCAGGGCTACCCGCCGGAAGAGCGCAACGTCCTCGACCCCGCTCTGGAAGAGACGATCAAAGAGTTCTCCAAGATCGACGGCGCGTTCATCATCGCCGGGGACGGCACCATCGTATCGGCCGGTACCTACGTGGCCGTCACCCCCGAATCCCTTGACCACCACTCCGGCGAAGGCACTCGCCACGCCAGCGCCCGGGCGATTACCGCCGTTGCCGACACGGTCGCGATCGCGGTGTCGGAGTCAACGGGGCGCGTGTCGGTGTACGTGGGGGGATTACAGGTCGACTGAGATCAAAATCATCCATCTCCGTGGGCTCTCCATCCGTTGTCGTCGCTGCGTCCGATCGATACCATGCCCCAATGTTCGCGATCTTCGGCCAGTACCTGCGGCTTCCTCGGGTTGTGAAGGTTGTCGCCCTCGGACGGATTCTCAACTCCATGGGGAGCTTCGTGGTTATCCTTGCGACCCCGCTCCTCACGCAGCACCTTGGCTTGAGCGCCGCCGCTGCCGGTGGCTGGCTTTTCGCCGCGCAGGCGGCGTTCCTCGCCGGCGCCCTTGCCGCGGGGTGGGCGATCGACCACTTCTCCAAGGTACGGGTGCTCGCGGTAACGCTCCTGGTGAATGCGGTTGCGTTCAGCGTCGGTTCAATCTCAACGCAGGTAGTGGTCGTCGGGGTGAGTCTCATCGTGGGCTACTTCTTCCACGGCGCGTGGCGACCAGCGATGATCGCCATCGCCGCCGACGAGACGCCCGACAAGGACCACGCGGTGGCCTTCTCCCTCATGTACTTCGTCCACAACATCGGCTTCCTCATTGCGCCGGTAGCAGCGGGTTTTTTGTTCGCCTGGGACCCTCGGAGCGTCTTTGCCGCCGACGCGGGAAGCTCCGTAGCGAGCGCGGTAGTCGTCCTGGTGGGCACCGGAACCGCCCTGCGGGCGATCCGTGGGCAGCGTCGCGCAGGCGCTCCCGGCACACCGCCCGGGGCCGCGGGAGAAGAACGTGCGCCAAGTGCCCCCGGGCACGACAACGCTGACACGACGACGGCTGCCGCAACGGATACCCGCGGGTTCCTGGCGACCGCCCTCCGCGATCGCCCGCTAATAGTTTTTAGCCTTGCCTTCGTACTCACGCAGTTCACCTACTCGCAGGTCTCCTT
>JANQHT010000042.1 GCA_028282545.1 Spirochaetales bacterium | reverse complement strand
AGCGAGCAGGTTCCCCAGGATGATATTGCCCGACTTCCCCGCGCTCGAAGCGCTGACACCCACGACAGCAATCCCTCGCGGCTCCAGGAACGCCAGTATCCCGGTGCGCTGCTCCTGTGCCTCTTTCGCGACCGTCTCCCCGGGGGCGGCTTTTTTCGCGGCCTCCCCAGCGGCCGCGCGAAACGCGAGGCCGTCCAAGGGCAAAAAGCGCCCCTCCCGGTCCCAGACGAAGGGGTTGATCTCGAAATCGGTGAGTTCCGGATGGTCTGCGGCTATGTTCCCGAAGAGCGTTGCCAGTCGCGCAAGATCGTCGAGGCGCGCCTCCGCGCCGCGGTGCCTTAGGAGGCGCCCCAGCGGGCTCGCTTCCAACCGATCGCGAACCCGGGTCTCTCGGGAGGGGAGGAGGAATATCTCGGCGGGGACGAACTCGGCGGCGAAGAGTTCCGCGTCGTCGCCGCCCTTGCTGATCGAAAGGACGGGACCGAACTCCCGGGATCGGCGCATTCCCACCAAAACTTCGTCACCGAGGCGGTCGGAGTAGGGCACGAATTCGGTGACCAGGACGCCCCGCGTACCAAAATCGACCGCCGCGAAGCGCTCGAACATGGAAACGACCTCGGCGGTCAGCCGGTCCGCCTCAACGATTACCACACCGCCCGCTTTTTGCTTGTGCGCCACATGTTCGGCAACGATCTTGACCACAACCCTGTCGCCGGGGAAGTCGCCCGGCACGCCGCTTTTTGCATCCCACTCATCGCGCGGGATGAACAGGTGCTTTGGCGTCGCTTGGCCGTACGCACCGAGGAGCGCGTACACTTCGTGCTCGAACAGGATGTCGCGACGCACGGGTGCCTGCTATCCTTTTGTCCGGACGAACTCGGTCATAAAGGCGACGAGCGCCTCTACGCCCTCTTCCGGCATTGCGTTGTAGATCGATGCGCGGATTCCCCCCACGTCGCGATGTCCCTTGAGACCCACCATTCCCTCCGCTTTCGCCGCGGAGACGAACTGCGCCTCCAGTTCTTCCGAGGGGAGACGAAAGACGACGTTCATGTGCGATCGTGCCGCACCGTCCACCGGGCACCGGAAAAAGCCCGGTGCGTTGTCGATGGCGTCGTAGAGTTTGTTCGCTTTCCGAGTGTTGCGCGCCTCGATTCCCGGTACCCCCCCCTGATCCCGGATCCAGTCCAGGACAAGGCGCACCAGGTAGATACTGAACACCGGCGGTGTGTTGTAGAGGCTGTTCTTCTTTGCGTGGGTTTTGTACGAAAGGTACGCACCCAGCGAGTCCGGGGACCGCTCCACCAAGTCGTCTCGGACGATAACGATCGTGACGCCCGCCGGACCCAGATTTTTCTGGGCCCCCGCGTAGATGAGGCCGAAGCTTTCCGTGGGGATCGGCCGGCTGAGAATGTCACTGGACATGTCCGCAACGATCGGCGCTTCCACGGTGGGCCACCGGTGGTACTGGACGCCCCCGATCGTCTCGTTCGACGTGAGGTGCAGGTACGCCGCTCCGGGCGTACTCCGCACCGCGGACGCCTCGGGGAGGGTGGTATAGGCGTGGTCCGCACCGTCAAAGAGCACGTTCACCCGGCCGTACGCGCGCGTGTCTGCCAGTGCTTTCTTCCCCCAGGAACCGGTGACCAGGAAGTCACAGGCGGCGCCCTCGGGCAGGATGTTCATGGGGACCATCGAGAACTGGAGCGTGGCGCCGCCGCCCACCAGTAGGATCGAATACCCATCCGGAACGGTAAGCAGTTCTCGGATTCCCTGAACCGCCCCGTTGTGAACCTCGTCGTACTCGGCGCTTCGGTGGCTCGTTTCGATCAACGACATGCCGATTCCCCGGTATTCGACAAACTCCGCCTGCGCGCGCTCGAGGACCGGCAGCGGCAGCGTCGCAGGACCGGCGTAGAAGTTGAAGACTCTGCTCATACTATTCCCTCCGAATCGCCTATCGGTCGAAAAAGATGCTCTTTCCCGTAACCGAAAGCGGGATACCCATCACGAAATCCGCGTCGATGTAGCCGTGCTTCCGCGCAACCACGCCGATACGGTACATGATTCGATTGTCGACGTTTAACATCTGGGCCGTTTTTACCGCCGACCCGATAGCGATGCCCATATCGAGTACCCGGATCAGGCACTGGGGCCCCAGGAACTCGCCGTTTTTATCGCCGGAGTTGATCTGGAGGCACGTTGGTTCGCCGCAGGCGGCGCAGTTGACGCCGGTAGGGGCGGCATCCTTGATACCCACCAGGAGCACCGCGTCCGACTGTGCCACTCCGTTCCCGTCGCGGTCGAAGTTGCGTTTGCCCGTCTCTGCTCCGTAGAGGGCCATATGGTCGCCAAGATCGCGGCACCCCTCTGCATCGAGGATCTTGGTAACGACGTAGTCCTTTCCGACCGCCTTGGGCGCGGTAATCGCCGCGATTTCCATGAGGTCGGCAACGGTCTGTACGGATTTCATGCCCCGATTGTAGGCCTACTCCCCGGCGTTGACTACCCTATGCGAGGTGGAGTGAAAAGGCCATAAAAAACCCGACGCTACCGCCGATGACGAAGAGATGCCAGATCGTGTGGCTGAACGGCAGTCGTTTCCACGCGTAGAATGCGACGCCCAGAGTGTAGGAAAGCCCACCGATTCCGGCCCAAACGAGAAATCCGGTACTGACCGCCTGAATCGTTGGGCGAATCGCGATCACGATTATCCACCCCATGGGGATGTACAACAGGTCGGTCACGATGTGGTGTTCCCGATACACCAGCGCTTTTAACAGGATGCCCACTATGGCCGCACCCCAGACAACGCCGAATATCGACCAGCCCCAGGCGCCGCGCATCGCGACAAGCGTCACCGGCGTGTACGTACCGGCAATCAGCAGATAGACAAAACTCTGGTCCACGATCCTGAGGTAGTATCTGGTTCGCGGCATAGCCGCAAAGCTGTGAACGAGCGCCGACGAGAGGTAGAGCAGTATCTGCGACGCCCCGTACACGGTGAAGGAAACGTATCTCCATGGGTCCGGGTTTTCGTTGGTGAGCATGATCAGCGCCACGAGTCCGGCGATACTCAGTCCCGCGCCAATTGCGTGGGTGATGCTGTTGAAGATCTCTTCCACGGCGCCGCCGCTCTCGTGGCGGATTTCAGATGGTTTAAGCTCGTGTGGGACGTCAACTGCGCTCATGGGGCGATACTATCGCGGCGCGGTCAATCGGGCAAGAAGGCGGATCGCGGCGGGAGGTTCATCTTTCGTTCGGCGATTCGCCGCGGGAGAATCGCGTAGGTCGCTTCCGCTTCCGTGAGTACCTCCGCGCCCCGGGAGAGGGTACAGTGGACGATCGCGCGGCGCGGGTCGGAGGAAGCGACCCGCGCCCTGACATCCAGCGGGCCTTGGTTCGTGTGGGCCGGTCGCAGATATTTTACCCGCAACTCCGAGGTGAATCCGCCCGTGTCGAGGGCCATAAACACCGCCCAACTGGCGATTTCGTCCAGGAGCGTCGCCTGGATGCCCCCGTGCAGCACGTTGTGGTATCCCTGGTGTTCTGGCCGCGGTTCCCAGGTGCTGATCACTTCCTCGCCGTCCCATTGGAACCGCATCTTCAATCCGATGTCGTTCCCGGGTGAACAGCCGAAACAGCAGAATCCGTCCGCGTCGGCAAAGGGATTGTGTATCGCGCGAGGGGTCATTCCAGTCCCGCGATAGAGATGTGCTTCGTCTCGAGAAACGCCTCCATTCCTTCTACGCCCAGTTCCCGGCCCAGGCCGCTCTCCTTGAGTCCGCCGAAGGGAGCGTTGCTCGTGGACACCACCGAGTCGTTGACACCTACGCTGCCCGCCTCGAGCGCTTCCGCTACGCGCAGTGCCCGGTTCAGACTCTCCGTGAAGACGTACGCCGCGAGCCCGTACCGCGTGTCGTTTGCGGCGGCGATGACTTCCGCCTCGGTATCAAAGGCGGCAACCGGCGCAATTGGCCCAAAGGTCTCCTCCTTCATGCACGCGGCCGTCGCGGGAACGTCCGCGAGGACGGTGGGCTCAACGTAGTTGCCGCCGCCCTCTTCGTATACCCTGCCGCCGGCCACGAGGCGGGCGCCTGAGACGAGGGCGTTCTCGATATGGAGGCGTGCCGTTTCGGCTGCGGCGGCGTTTACCACCGGTCCGATATCGACGCCGTCATCGAGGCCGTATCCGACCCGGAGGGAACTGGTGCGTGCCCCAAATCGTTTTAGGAAGTCCGCGTACAGGGAGGAGTGGACGTAGAGCCGGTTGCAGGCGATGCAGGACTGACCGTTGTTGCGGAACTTCGTGACCATGGCGCCTTCTACGGCCTTGTCGAGGTCCGCATCTTCAAAAACGATCACCGGCGCGTGCCCGCCCAGTTCCAAGGAGAGCTTGGTCACCGTTTGAGCGGCCTGCGCAAGGAGTCTCTTCCCCACCTCCGTTGACCCGGTGAAGCTGATTTTTGCGAGCCGCGGATCACTGACAAAGGTCTCCGCGATTGGGCCCGCCGGCCCGGCGATCAACTGGAACACCCCCGGGGGGATTCCGGCCTCGTCGAGCGCCTCAGCGAAGGCAACGTTGCAGAGGGGCGTCTGCGTGGCCGGTCTGAGAATCACCGGGCATCCGGCGGCGAGTGCCGGGGCAACTTTGCGTGCCGACAGAACGAGCGGAAAGTTCCACGGGGAAATGGCGGCGACAACGCCTACCGGTTGACGGATCACGATGTGGCGTTTCCCCGGGGCTTGGTTCGGAATAGTGCGTCCATACCCGCGCCGCGCCTCCTCAGAGAACCACTCCAGGTGGTCGATGGTTGCGCCGACCTCGGCAAGCGATTCCGAAAGCGCCTTACCGTTCTCCCGGGTGATCGTCTCGGCGATTTCCTCGCTGCGGCGGGCAAGGATCTCCGCTGCCCTGCGAAGGAACCGACCTCGCTCTTTTCCCGTCGTATCCCGCCAGAGCGGAAGAGCCTTGGCGGCCGCGTCGATCGCACGGCGCGCTTCCGCTGCCCCGGCGGAGGCCACGGTGTCAACAACGGTGCCGTTTCCCGGATCGGGAACGGGGAATGACTCGGCGCCGCTCCACCACTCTCCGCCCAGGTAGAGCTGTTTCACTTCGGTACCTCACTCCAGGCGTCCAGAAACATCTGAATGCCCAAATCGGTCAACGGGTGCTCCCAAAGGGATTTCATGATGTCGAAGGAAGCGGTCGCCACATCCGCACCGAGTACCGCCGAATCGAGGATGTGCATCGGGTGGCGGACGGCAGCGACGATAATTTGGGTGCCGTATCCGTAATTGCCGTAGATCGTCCGGATCTGGTCGACCAGTTCCACGCCGTTGTGTCCCACCGAGTCGAGACGACCCACAAAGGGACTCACGTAGGTGGCACCCGCCTTGGCCGCGAGCAGCGCCTGGAGTGGCGAGTAACAGACCGTTACGTTCGTTTTGATGCCGCGTCGGGAGAGTTCTTCTACGGCCATGAGGCCCTCTTTCATAACCGGAACCTTCACGATGACGTTTTCGCCGTAGTCTGCGAGGCGAAGCGCCTCATCAACGATCTCCCCGGCGGTCAGGGTAACCGTTTCAAGGCTCACCGGGCCGTCTACCATTTCAACGATCCTTGGATAGAGATCGGCGGGGCGCTGTTGCGTCTTGGCCACGTGGGCGGGATTGGTGGTCACGCCGTCAATGAAGCCCCACGTCAGGGCTTCCTCGATTTCCGCAATGTGTGCCGTATCCAGAAACAACTGCATGTCGTCCCTCCTAACCGAAAGAATCGATTGCACTACCGTCGCCCGGGGACGCCGCTTTCGTCAAGTCGGTTCCCGACCGACTACGAAGCGTGCTTGCCCGCATCCGTGGAGCGGTATACCGTTGCCATTGATGCACCACGGCGAACTGTCCGCACCACCGTCACTGATCAAGGAGATACGCGCCATGGGTGTGCGCGACCGCCGGGTACTGCACGCGATTGAACTCGTTCCGCGACCGTGCTTTGTCCCGATCGAGGGGCGCTCCCGGAGCTGGAACAACGCCCCGGTCCCGATCGGCGAAGGTCAGACGATCAGCCAACCGTATACCGTTGCCGCCATGGTTGAACTCGCCGCGATAGCGGAGGGTGCCAACGTACTGGAGGTCGGCGCGGGGTCCGGTTACGCTGCAGCGGTCATGGCCGTACTGGCCGGTCCGCGGGGCGTCGTTACCGCCGTCGAGATTCGGCGGGCCCTTTCAGAACGGGCACGGGAGAACCTTGACGCTGCCAGGGCGGTCGTGGACGAATCGCAGCAGATCCCGGGCGGTTGGAACGGTGCTGCGGCTCAGATTGTCGTTGTCCACGGTGACGGCAAAGAGGGATACGCCGGCGCGGCGCCCTTTGACGCGATAATCTGCAGCGCCCAGGCGCGGTCGGTGCCGCCGCGACTCTTTGAACAGCTCGGCGACCGCGGCGTCCTGGTGGCACCGGTGTATGGCGGCGGAACGGCAACGATGACCACCTTCCGGCGCGCCGGGGATTCATTCCTCGAGACGCATCACGGCCTGTATTCGTTCGTACCGCTCGTGTAGAATGGGCCAATGGGACGTCAATTGGCGCTCCGCCTCGTCCAGGCTACTGCGCTTCCCCTCGTACTGTTGGCAGTGGTCGTCGACAACGCCGGCGCCAAGGGCCCCGTCGTCATTGCCGCCGGGTGGGAGTATCGCTGGGACGACCAGACGCAGTGGAAACCGATGGACATCCCCTCCAATCCTCCCGGCCGGGGTGAACGCACGCTCCTTCACCTGCGAACGGAGCTTCCCGAGACGGTGTGCCGGGATGCGGCGATTTTGATCGAATCGATCGACACCATTGCCACGGTGTTCGCGGACGGGCGCGAGATCTACTCCCACGGTGATCCGCGGACTGAAACCGGTCGAGTGTTCCGCGGATGGCCCTGGCACCTCATTTCTATCCCGGAAGGAACCTCTTCTCTTTCGTTTCTCGTCTACTCCAACTACCGCGACATCGGTCTGTGGGGGCGCGTCCTCTTTGGCGAGAAGTCCGAGATCCTTTCGGCGATCTACCTGCGGGACCTGGTTCGAATCGCCCTCGCGGCGGTCAGCTTCGCTCTCGCTCTCGTACTGTTGTTCACCTACAACAGCTCCACCGGGAATTCGTCGTATCTGCATCTTGCCCTTGTCCTGATGACGCTGGTGAGCAGGTCGATCACCGAATCGTATGTTCGGCAGCTCGTTCTCGACGCCCCTCTCTTGTGGGAGTATATCTCCGCGTTCACGAACTTGATGCTCCCCGCGGTCGCTGCGCTCTTTTTGTCCGGGTTTATCACCGGTCGGCCGGCACAGCTGATGCGGTACGCTTTTTGGGCGCTCACGGCGTTCACCGTTCTCAGCATCCTTGGCGCGCTGGTGGGATTCTATCCCGTTTCAGCCGTCTACGCGCCGGCTGACATCATTCTCGCCGTGTTCATCGTCGTCTCTTCGACGACCCTTGTGCGGCGCCTCTTTGTTGGTTCCCTGGATATACGATTCCTTGCGGCCGGCTTCGTGGGCGTCGGTATCATCGGAATCGTCAGTATCCTGGTGGTCTATCAGATCTTGCCGTGGACCGACATTTTCGAAGACGCGGCTTTGGCGTTTTTCGGCCTGATGCTCTTTCTCGCGATCGGTGTACGCGCTGTAACGGTCCAGCGCGAGCTGAGGGAAAAGAGCCATCTCCTGGAGCGGCTCAACGCGGAACTCGAACGGACCGTGGAGGATCGGACCCGGGAACTGAAGGACGAAAAGAACCGGTTCGAACAGATGTCCATTACCGATGCTCTCACCGGCCTGTTCAACCGGCGGCACCTCTACTCCCGCCTGGGCGAAGCGGTTTCCTACGCGGCACGGTACAATGAGCCTCTGTCGGTGGCGGTCATGGATCTGGACCACTTCAAGAGCGTAAACGACACGCACGGCCACCTCTTTGGTGATTCAGTTCTCATGACGGTGGCGGAACTGATCAAGTCACACCTGCGTGAGAGCGATATTGCCTGTCGTTACGGAGGAGAGGAGTTCGTCGTGGTACTTCCGAATACGGGGCCCGATGGCGCCTTCGAAGTGGCGGAACGTATCCGGCGCGCCGTCCGAGACCATCAGTGGGAACACCGCCGCGTTCCGGTCACGATGAGCGGTGGCGTCGCTGCGGTGGATACGTCGGGCGAACCCAAGGTGCCTGAAACGCTGCTTTCAGAAGCGGACCAAGCGATGTATCGGGCGAAGATGCTCGGACGAGATAGAACGATGCGCTTCGCCGATATCGCCAGTCGGTAGGCGTCGGGGCGTCCGCCCCGACTCGTCGTCGTATCCCTATTGGACGTATTCGACCGCGTTGCCGCGGATGACAACGGTGCGTGGAACGAGAATGCCGAACGTCACCGCCGCGATGACTATGTCAAGTGGCCGGAACACGGTGCGGATCTGGACGTCGGTGTACGCATCCGCCTCGGGATCAGCGTCCACGAGCATACCGCGGACGTCCGGATCCTTGATATTGAACAGGCCGATCAACCAGAACGCCCGGTCTCTCTCCCGGAACTTGTCGGTTTCAACGTATTCAACACCGGGGCCCAGGTCGGAACTCATCGAGACGGGCTTTCCCAATCCGGCGGCGTCCATCGTGATCGTGACGCACCCTGTGAGCGACGTGAACAAGGCAACAGCGACGACAAGAGCTGTGAGTCGAGTCATGGTTTCCTCCTTAGAGGAAGTATAGGTCAGGTTTCCCGGCCCTTCAACGCGGTAGATGTAAGGATTGTGTTTATTCGTACCGGCGCCCGGACTCGAACCGGGACACCATCGCTGGCGGCAGATTTTGAGTCTGCTGCGTCTACCAATTTCGCCACGCCGGCCGGTGAGCGAGAATACTACACCAGCCGATTCGGTGTGACAAGCGAAGCGCCGGTACCGCACCAGTTCTCGTTCTGGAGATCACATGGCCGTGGCGCGATTCGAAGAACACAACGCTGGGCTTCGCTGCGCTGTAGAGACGCGTTTTGCTCCTCGTTCCGGGCGTGGCCGGCGGGATCTACGTCTAATCGGCCTTGTGATCTTCAGAATGAGAACTGCCTATCCGTTGAGAAAGACGTCGGAGGGCTCGGCGCCCCCCGTCCATAACCGAGAATTGCCGCCGGTACCGTCAGAGGACGGCCAGGAATACACCCACCGCGCCGTACACAACCAGTTGGTAGGCGATAAAGAGCAATGCCACGCCCGGCGGCCGTTCCTCGAATACACCGGTGGTCAGCAGCGCGGTGGCCCCGAATGCGAACCAGACAACGAGTCCCCACAGGAGACCCTGCCACCACCCGGAAACGCCCAGCGCCCCAAAAAGCGCGCTTAGAACAACCGCGGCAATGGCCGTGCCTACGATCGGAATCACGTATATCAGGGGGTTGTTCGAGTTCCCGATCTCCTCCCTGGTTTTTCCGAGAAGGCGCAGCCAGAGGGAACCGAACAACGGTCCGTACCAGAGAGTTCCGACCACCATGTTCACGACAACAGCAATACCTACAACGATCCAGTTGATTGCCATAGGTATAAATTACTACGAGAGCAGTCCCCGGGCCACGATTCGTTCCATGATGTACTGGATACGCGGTACGTCCATATCCGCTGCGTAGGCATCGATCAGATCCCCCAGAAAGAGCCAATCGTCCGATTCCAGCGGGTCGTTCCGGTCATCGTAGTCCTCCCACACGAGATCTACCAGTGTTCCCAGCACCTCTTCATCGCGTTCGCCCGAAACCATCAGGTCCCACGCATAGGCAAACAGTTCGTCCCGCATGGGGACCGGCAGCGGCGTGCACGCCGCCTCAAAGGCTTCCCGTGCCGCCGCCTCCAGCGCCTCCGAACCCGGCGTCGTTTTTTTGAGCTGGGATAGGGTCCTGGCGAACGAAGCGGAACGGTACATGGCCGACGACTATAGCGCGTTGACTGTTTCATGGGAATGACCTACTGTGCCACCGCTTATGCGTCGATCCGCCGCGCTTCTGATCCTCGTGATATCCGTTGTCGCGTGCAGATCAACGCCCGATTCCGAAGGCGAAGCCACCGTGGTTCAGTTGGCGCAATCCCACTACAACGTGGCGCTTGCCGTCGCCCGGGGTGTTTCAGATACCTTCTTTGTTGAAACTGCCGACGAAATAAGCCGTTCCTATGCGCGCCTCGCCGATGCCGGCGCTGCCGGCGAGGTTGGGGAACTCGTGCGGTCGACCTTTTCCGCTGATACCGATGTCTCCGTGGCCGATTTGATCACGGCCCTGGCGGTTTCGAACCGCGCCGCAACCGCCGGTGCGGACGTGCAGGCCTTCGAGAATGCAACGCTGGACCGCATCCTGGAAACGGGAAGCGCCAGGGATCATTCCGGGCTGTTCGCGTCGATCGTGACTGCCCCGGAACCCAACACCGACGCCTTGCGATCGGTCCTCGACTCCGTGTACACCTTGCCGTTCGGAGACGAACGGACGATGGCCCTTGTCGAGATAGCACGGATTGTCGCGGGCCTCGAAAACACGTCCGGCCTGAACGCGATCGTTCAACAGACGATACCGTCTCTGGGAACCACCGCCGATCCGGTGCGGCGCCTGGCGGCGTACGCTGCAACGGCGCGCCACCTATCGGCACTGGACGGTTCAAACGACATTTCGCCGTACGTTGAGCGAGGTACCGCCGCCGTCTTTGATGTCGGCGAACTGCGCGTTCCGGCTCGAGACCTGCATATCTTTCTACAGGCCCTGGAGGACTTGGTGATCGTCGGTTCCGCGCCGGAAGCGGAGATGATCCTGGAACGAACGCAGCCGCTTCGTTCGCGCGCGGAGGGTCTGTTGGTCCTGGCGGATTTTTTCCCCCGGCGCGCCTACGGCGAACGAGCACTGCTCGCGGCACTGGGCGTCGAGGACAGCGTAACGCAGATCGCGTTGCTGCAACGCGTGGCGGTTTCGTTTGCCCGTGGCGGGCATCGGGACGATACGCTCAGGGCGGTGGACGCCCTGGAGCGGTTGGACGAGGATTTCGGTGCGTGGCCGGCCGGTTTCCTGGCGTTGGTCATGGTGTCTGAGCGGACCGAAGTCGAGCGGTATCTCCGGACGAGTGCGTACTGGCCCGACCTTGAACGCGCTTCCCGGATCCTCGCGGCGGCTATCGACACCGGCAACGCTGCGCTTGCCGAGCAAATCTACACGTATCTGCGGACAACCGGCGTAGCCGCGCCGCAAGGATCCTACGTGCTTCAACTGGCGCGCATGGGAAAGACGCGGGATGTGGCGGCGTATCTCGACGAGGTGCCGTACGCCTCGTACGAGGGGGGGGACCGTCTCCTCGCGGAAACGCTTCGTGCGCTCCCGGCGGACGCAACCCTCGAGAACGGGGAAAAAGAGCGGCTCTCCCGTGCGTTCGAATCTGTTCGCGCCGTGAGGTAGGATCGCTATCCGGGACCGATACGCGTTCCCACGAACGCCCCGCCTTCCAAGATGCGGGCAACGTTGTCCAGGTCGCGTCCCGCCGCCGCTATCACCGTCAGCCGCAGAGATTCGGCCCGTTCACTGGCCACCGGGTCAAAGGGCAGGTTGGAGCCGGGGTTCCATGCGGATCCGACGAGACCACGGAAATCTGACCAGGAAACTGCGTCCAGGGGAGCGGCGTCTTCATTCGTGCGAGGGTCTGCGGTGTATACGCGTTCGACATTGGAAAGATTGATGACCATCTCCGCTCCGTATCGCTCGGCCAGAACCACCGCGTCGAAATCCGTCGAGAACCCCGGTTTCCACCCGGCCGCGACGAGTATACGACCGGTGAAGGCGAATTCCGCCGTAGGATCTGTGACGACCGGATCACGGCACAGTGCGCCCATGGCGTGCCGTATCAACTCCGCGTTCAGGCGCGTGGCCATTACGCCGATCCAGTCGAGAGCGTCCGGATGCGCGGAATCGTTGCCGGCAAGCTCCCGGTACGCCGCCTGGTAGAATCGCGCCGGGCCGCCGCCACCCACGACCAGGATCAGCCGTTCTTCTCCGTGTACGCGCAGGTGTTCCTCGAGAAGAGTGCGAAGACGGGTAAGATAATCAACGTCAGGCTTTTCGGGTGCGACAATGGAACCGCCGAGCGAAATCACGACCATGGCGCAATAGTAGGCAAGTCCACGGCGTCGCGCAACGGCAATTTTCAGTATGGACCTGCAGGTTTCATTTTGGAGATCAGATAGCCGATTGGACGTGAATATCTCCAGCCGCGCCCGGAAGGAAGCACAAAATGCGTCTCTGCAGCGCACCGAAGCCCAGCGTTGTGTTCGGAGAAACGCGCCGGGGCATTTGATCTCCAAAATGTGACCTGCCGGTCGCGCAATCGACAAGTAGTTTTTCGCTGCGTTTGCTGCTAAGCTAAAAGCAGGTGCAGGAATGAACAACGACTTGACCGACCTGATGAACGCATGGCCCTACGACTCGGATAGAAATGTGCGAATCGTCGTCGCGAACGACGGTCGGTCCGT
>JANQHT010000021.1 GCA_028282545.1 Spirochaetales bacterium | reverse complement strand
GCACCGGTACGAACTCTCGAACCGGTTTCGCCAGCAGCTCCACGAGGCGGGATTGCGGACCGCCGGCGTGACCGAAGACTACTCGCTCGTTGAATCGGTCGAATGGGACGACCATCGGTGGGGTGTGGGCGTTCAGTTCCATCCCGAGTTTACCTCCAGGCCCGTGGAGGCGAATCCGCTCTTTGCGGCCTTTGTTCGGGCTGCAATCGATACGCAATGAGGCGCCTTCCCCGCCGTGCGCGTCTGCTGCTTATCGTGCTTCTCTCGTCGGGGTGTACCTTCGAATACGGAGATCCCTCCGGGGACTCGGAACTGGAACGCTCGCCTCCGCAAATCGAGATCTACGGCGTTGAAATGGTGATTTCCCGGGCAAACCGAATCGAGATTTCGGCGGACCACGTGGCAACGTACGCGGAAGAGGAGATCCAGGAGATTCGGGGTCTGACCTTTCGCGAGTACGATCCGGGCGGCGAACTTAGGGTGGAGGGGTCGGCGGACCGCGCAACGCTGCACCTGGACACCGAAGACATACAGCTCGAGGGCACCATCCGATTTCGCTCATCCATCGAGGATGCCCTGGTGGAGAGCGAGTTTCTCTACTGGAACAACGACAGCCGCGTCCTGACCGCTGAAGGAAACGAGGTAACGCTCTACCGCGACGACGGCAGTCGTATCACTGGACGGGGATTGATCCTCGACGGTCGCCGCAACAGCGTGCGCTTCACCGGCGGCGTCCGGGGGAGCTACGTCGCCGGCGAGGAGTCCGGCCGGTGAGATTCGGACCGGTATTCCTATTCGTGCTGACGCTATTAGCCGTGGGCGCGGCGGCGGATACCTTTTCCTTTTCCGGAGACCGGACGGAGGTGGTCCTCGCCGAAGGGCGGGAACGAACGTTGCTCACGGGAAACGCCGTGGTAGAGAGCGACGACGTTCTCATTCGTGCCGATTCGATCGAACTCTACGGAGACGACTTCAGGTACGCCCAGTGCTCCGGCGGCGTGTACGCCGAAACGCATACCAACGGCGTGATGGTGACCGCCGATTCCTTCTTCTACGATCGCGAGACCGACACCTCCCGCGCGGAGGGCGACGTTGCCGTTGACGATCCTGAAAACGAACTCGTTGTGAAGGCGGGGTACCTCGAGAGTCGTGACGACGGGAACATCCTGCAGGCGCAGATTTCCGTCCGTGTCTTTCAGGACGATCTCACTGCCCGGGCCCAGTTTCTTCGGTATCGCCGTGAAGAGGATACGTTGGAACTCTCCGGGTTTCCCGTGGTCTACTGGAAGGGAGACGAGTACCGCGCCACGCGGATCGTGCTCAACTTGGAGACGGAGGAGATCGAACTGCAGGGACGCGTGCAGGGCTCAATCGTCATAGAAGACGACGAGGGGGAAGAGGTGCCGTCCGAAGATGGCGAGGCGCCGGAAGTGACCGACACGATCAGCGATTCCGATGATGGTCTGGTTACGCCCGAGGACGCGCCCACGCCGGAGACGACCGATGAGTGACCGCGGCGATACAACACATCACGAACTTCGCATAGAGGGGCTGCGCAAGCGATTCGGCCGCAAGGAAGTCGTGAAGGGTGTCGATTTCGCGATGCACTCGGGAAGCGTGGTCAGCCTGCTCGGTCCCAACGGCGCCGGGAAGACCACCGTCTTCTACATGATCGTCGGGTTTATCCAGCCCTCCGCGGGCAGCGTCTTCCTCGACGACGTAGAGGTGACGCGCCTGCCCATGTACCGTCGCGCCCTGGCGGGGATTTCGTATCTGCCGCAGGAGCCCTCGGTATTCCGGAAACTCACGGTGGAGCAGAACCTCATCGCCGTTCTGGAGCCGCGTCGCGACATCGATCGCGAGGCAAAACGGGACCGGGTGAACCACCTCCTGAATGAACTCGGTATTGCCGAACTCCGCCGGCAGAAGGCGTACACCCTCTCCGGGGGCGAACGGCGGCGAACCGAGATCGCCCGAGCTTTGGCGATCGAACCACGCTTCCTGCTCCTGGACGAACCCTTTGCCGGAATCGATCCACGGGCGCGATACGAAATCAAGTCGATCGTGGCGCAGCTCTCCGCCCGAAACATCGGCGTCCTGATTACCGATCATAACGAACGGGACACGCTGGAGATATCGTCCTATTCGTACCTGATCCACCAGGGCGAAATCGTCGTCGCCGGTTCCCGGGAAGAGATCGAAGAGAACGAAACGGCGCGACACATCTACCTGGGACTCGACTACCAGCGCTGACCGGCCCGGCACGACTGTTGCTAATCGTTGACAAACAAATCTCGCTCTCCCATTATTTTGGTATGCAGTATCAGAAGCCTGCGCTGGTGCAGCGTCAGGAACTGCGACTCACGCCCCAGCTCTTGCAGAGCATTCAGCTCATGACCCTTCCGCTCCAGGAACTGAAGTTCAGAATCACCCAGGAACTCGAGGCGAACCCGGCCCTGGAGATTACGGAAGAGGCTCCTACGCTTTCGATAGATGACCCGGACGTCCGGGACGAGTACGATTTTTTCGAGAACAGCTCCGATCCGGGATACACCGGGACCAGGACGGATCGCGATGCCGATGCAAAGCGGCAGTTTATGGAAGGAGCGCTCTCCCGGCCGGAGTCGCTCCACGAACACCTGCTCTGGCAGTTGCGCCTACAGCCGATCGATGAACGCGACTTCGATATCGGGGAGCTTCTGATTCGGAACCTCGACGATAACGGGTTCTACATCGACGATCCCTTCCTGATAGTTGCGGCCGGGGACCATGACCGCGTTCCGGCCCTCACGGACCTCATTCGCGGTTTCGAACCGGAGGGAACGTGCGTTTCTGACTACCGCGAGTCACTCCTGGTGCAGGCCCGTCGTATGCCGGAACTGCCGCCGGGAACCGAGGAGATCATCCGCGATCACCTGAATGACCTGGACCGCGGCAAGTACAGCGAGATCGCAAAGCGCCTTCGAATCGAGGTGTCCCAGGTGGAGGACGCCCTGGAGGTGATCCGACGCCTGACCCCGTTTCCGGGTCGCATGTTCTCCACCGAGTCGCCCCGGTACGTTATCCCCGATCTGTCGGTTGTTCGCCGGGAGGGTCAGTTTGTCATCCTCATGAACGATGAGGAAATTCCCGTGCTGGGTATCAGCCAGGTATTCTCCGAGGTTGCCGCGGACGGGGCAAAAGGTGATCGGCAGTTCGCAAACAACAGCGTCAAGGAGGCGCGCTGGTTCATCCACAGCATCAACCAGCGCAATCAAACGCTCCTCCGCGTCGCTCGGGCAATCGTCGAGTTTCAGCGTGACTTCTTTCTGCGCGGCAAGAAGTACCTCGTTCCTTTGACGCTCAAGGACATTGCGAACGAGATCGACGTAAGCGAGGCAACCGTGTCGCGGATCTCGCGATCGAAGTATATTCAGACCGAGTACGGCCTCTTTGAGGTAAAGCATTTTTTCACGAACAGCATATCGGGAGCGGGTTCTACCGGATCGCGCTACTCGAAGGAGGGTGTCAAGGAGATAATCAGGGAAATCCTCACTCAGGAAGACCGTGACGGCAAATCGATGTCCGACCAGAAGATCTCCGATCTGTTGGCCCAGCGCGGCATCAAGCTTGCACGGCGCACCGTGACCAAGTACCGGCGAGAACTGGCCATCAGCTCGTCGTACGATCGCTGAACCAATACGTGGGAGAAGAAGCAATATGAACACAGACGTGAAGGCAATTCGATTCACCATCGATGACGAAACACAGGAACTGATCGACAAGCGCTTTGAGAAATTCTCATTTGCGGCGGACAAGATTCAGGACCTGGACTTCACGTTTACCCGCGAGAAGAACCACAGCTTCCTGATGGAAGGTAGGATCCACTTCCGGTGGGGCGGCAATGCGGTCATCAAGTGCGAGGATTTTGACCTGCGCGACGGAATCAACCAGATAATGGAAAAGGTGTACCAAAAGGTAAAAAAAGAGGTAGAAAAGAAGCAGGATCACAAGTAAAGAATGGGAACATCCTTCACCGTCCTCGACCTGCTCGACCTGGAACTCGAAAAACACAACGACCTGGAACTCACCTGCGTGACCGGGCGGAAGGGACTGTTGCGGGCGATCAAAGTGCCGGATTTGAACCGGCCCGGACTCGCCCTGGCCGGCTTTTTCCACACCTTTGGGAACGACCGGATTCAGATCTTCGGGCGGGGTGAATCGGCCTACCTGGAGAAGCTCGAGGCGGAACGGAATTTCGAAACGGTCAGGGAACTCTTCGAACGGAAGATCCCCTGCTGCGTGTTTACCCACGGGATACTCCCCAGCGGCGAGTATCTGGAACTTGCGGACGCGTCGGAGTGCCCCATTTTGGTGACCGACCTCTCCACCGTGGACTTTGTCATGCGCCTCACCAGGGCCCTGGGGGATGTCTTCGCCGACCGGCAGACAATCCACGGGACGCTCGTTGAGGTCTTTGGCGTGGGCGTCCTTATTCGAGGTGATAGCGGTGTGGGGAAAAGCGAAGCGGCCCTGGAGCTGGTTGAGCGGGGGCACCGCCTCGTTGCGGACGATGCCGTGTTGATTCGCCGTGTGGCCGGCAATCTGATCATCGGAGCGGGAACAAACGAAGAGCTGGGGCACCACATGGAGATTCGGGGCCTCGGTATTATCAACGTGACGCATCTCTTTGGTGTCGGGGCGATCCGGCAGAAGAAGCAGATACAACTCATATGCCAGTTGGAAACGTGGGATCCGGACAAGGCGTACGACCGTATCGGCGCCGACGAAATGACGCAGGATATTCTCGACGTGGCGGTTCCGTACCTGGAGATCCCGGTGAAACCGGGCCGGAACATCCCGATTATCATCGAAACGGCGGCAATGAACGAGCGCCTGAAACAGATGGGCTACTACTCGGCAAAGGAGTTCAGCAATAGCGTCATGAAGTGGCTGGACAGTGAGAGCGCCCGCAACGCCTACCTCGAGCAACGGGACGGCAACGTATGACGGAACGAGAGGTAACGGTCCTCAATCGTGCCGGTATCCACGCCCGGCCCGCGGCGTTGATCGTCCAGACGGCCGGTTCATTCAAGGCGCACATCGAGTTCCGCAAGGAGTCGGAAACGATCAACGCAAAATCGATCATGGGGATTATCACGCTGGGCGCCGGCTACAAGACCGTTCTCACGATCGCGGCGAACGGCGAAGACGAAGCGGAGGCGGTAGAGGCCCTGGCCGCGCTGTTCGAGAACAAGTTCGCGGAGGATTGACGTCACGTCCTCATGAGGGTTTTTCGGAGCGCGAGCGCCTCAATGACGATGCTTGCAAGCCTCGCGATCGTCTACCTGCTCGCGGTCCTCTTTGTCATCGTCCTCTCACGGCAGATAACGATTGGCGCCTTTGGGTCGCAGCCGGGTAACCTCTTTCTCTTCGTTTCGGTGGCGGTCCTCTTTCCGGCGGCGCTCCTCGTTGCCATCGGTATCAGTGTGGCGCGCCTCGTCCGCGACCGGCGGTCCGGACGGCCCGGGAGTACCTTCAAGGCGCGGCTGACGGCGTTCTTCGCCGTGGTCGTGGCGCTCTCTTCGCTCCCCCAGGGCGTCGTGTCGGTCAGCTTCTTAAACGCCTCCCTGGGCGTGCTCTTTGACGCGAACACCGGAGTTGCCCTCCGGGATGGGCTCCGTATCGCCCTCCAGTACTACGACCACCACGTTCAGGTCCACGACGGCATTCACACGGCGGGCTTCTTCCAGGAACGGTCCGGTCTGGTCCGGTCGGACCCGGATCTCCTGTGGCGGCAGTTAAACGAACGCCTGCCGGGGGTGGCGTCGCTGCAGGTGTTCGACGAAGGGGGAGTGATGGCCTCGGCACACGGCGAAGAGGCGCTCTTTTCCGACTACCGGTCATCACTCGATTCGGGTCTGGGAGCGTCCGTTCGAACGAGCCGCGGCCGCGAACGATTCCTCCGCTCGGCGGAGTACGTTCCCGGCGGCGGCACCCGCTCCCTGGTGGTGGTTGCTTCACGCCTGCCCGCCGGATTCGATGACGCCGCCGCGCGTCTGACCACGTCGGTGGCACTCTTCGAAGAGCTGGAGAAGCTGCGTCCCACCTTCTTGGCGACGGTGAGCTTCATCTACATCGCCCTGGCTTCGCCGATGTTTTTGCTCTCTATCCTGGTGGGGTTCTTCCTGAGCGATCAGGTCATCCGTCCCATCGAGAGCCTGGAAGCGGCAACACGCCGCATCGCCCAGGGTGACTTTTCAGTTCGCATATTCTCCCGGACAACCGACGACCTGGGGCTCCTGGTCATGTCGTTCAACCGAATGGCCCAGGAACTGGAGCGAAATCGCCGGCTCCTCGCCCGGACGGAGAAGGTCATGGCGTGGCAGGACATCGCGCAACGCCTCGCCCACGAAGTAAAGAACCCCCTGACCCCGATTCGCCTCGCCACGGAACGACTCAGGCGGAAATACGCCGCTGATAGCGACGATTTCCCGGAAGTTCTCGAGCGGACTACGTCCACCGTGATCAAAGAGGTGGACGCGCTGGCCACACTCTTAAACGAGTTCCGCTCGTTCTCACGCGTACCGGATCCGGACTTCCAGGTTGCGTCGATCTACGGGGTCATCGCCGAAACGGCCGAGGTATTTCACCAGCAGTCGAACGTGGAAGTCGATCTCTCGGGACTTACGAAGGAGCTCACGCTCCCGATCGATCTGGGTCAGATGCGCCAGGTGTTCATGAATCTCTTCACCAACGCCGTGGAGGCGTCCCGGGGCGGGGCGCTCACGATCTCGGTATCCTCCACAGAGGTCACGCGCGCCGGGGCGGAGTACTGCCGGATCCGTGTTGTCGACAACGGTCCCGGAATTCCACCGGAACTGCAGGAGCGCATTTTCGATCCGTACTTCACGACGAAATCGGAAGGAACCGGGCTGGGCCTCGCCATTGTAGAGCGGATCGTTTTCGACCATCATGGGCAGATCTGGTTGGAGACGGAGCAGCAGAGCGGAGCGAGCTTCTTTATCGATATGCCCCTGGAGTTGACGTGAAATCGGTTCTGGTAGTCGACGACGAACGGGAGATCTGTGAGGTCCTTTCGGACATACTCAAGGATGAAGGGTATCGCGTGCACACGGCACTGGACGGTGTTGCCGCCCTGGAAGTCCTCGACACCGAGGTGGTGCACTGCCTCATCCTGGACGTCTGGCTCCCGGGAAAGGGCGGCCTGGAAGTCCTCGAGGATGTGCGGCGTGACTTCCCGGCGATCCCCGTAATCGTTATCAGCGGACACGGCAGCATCGATATGGCGGTCAAGGCGGTGAAGAACGGCGCCTTTGATTTCGTGGAAAAACCGCTCAGCTTAGACCGAATCACGACTCTGGTTCGGAACGCGCTCGAACTGGGAGAACTGCGACGGGAAAACCAGGAACTTCGAACGTCCCTTCCGCCGCGGAAACGGATCGTGGGTCAGGCAGCATCCATCGAATCGGTTCGCGCCATGATCGACCAGAGCGCCGGGACGGATGCCACCATCCTCATCACGGGAGAGAACGGAACGGGTAAAGAACTCGTTGCCAGGGAGATTCACGACCGTAGTGCACGCCGGACTCGTCCCTTCGTGGCGGTCAACTGTGCCGCGATTCCCGATACGCTCATCGAGAGCGAGCTCTTTGGTCACGAGCGGGGCGCTTTCACCAGCGCCGAGGGGCGGCGCCAGGGCAAGTTCGAACAGGCCAACGGCGGTACGCTCTTCCTCGACGAAATTGCCGACATGTCGCTCTCGGCCCAGGCGAAGGTTCTGCGCGTAATCCAGGAGATGCGCTTCGAGCGCCTCGGCGCGGAAGACTCGATAGAGGTGGATGTCCGTATCATGGCGGCCACGAACAAGGTTCTGACGGAAGAGATCGCATCCGGTACCTTCCGGGAGGACCTCTACTTCCGATTGCAC
Organism: Spirochaetales bacterium; assembly: GCA_028282545.1. Classification (GTDB taxonomy): domain Bacteria; phylum Spirochaetota; class Spirochaetia; order DSM-27196; family Alkalispirochaetaceae; genus JANQHT01. The sequence continues at coordinate 19,574 of JANQHT010000021.1, read as the reverse complement.
GTCGTTCCAATCGAACTGCCGGCGCTTCGGGACCGGAAGGAGGACATCCCGCTCCTCGTGGCGGCGTTCCTGGAAGAGGCGGACCGGTCCGACGATGTGAACTTCGCGCCGGGGGCTCTCGCGGTTCTGGGCGAACACGAGTGGCCGGGCAACATTCGAGAGTTGAAGAATCTCGTAGAGCGGGTTACTATACTTGAAGCGGGGTCCACCATCGACGCCGAGGGTGTGCGCCGCCACATGCAGATTCGTGATCCGGCTCCGAGGTCTAACGGCCTCTCTTCTGCGTACGGTGATCTGGGACTCAACGAAGCGCGCGATCGCTTCGAAAAGGAGTATCTGGAAGAGAGCCTGCGCAGAAACAAGTTCAACATTTCGCGAGCTGCGGAGGATCTGGGCATTTATCCCAGCAGTCTCCACGCGAAAATCAAGAAGTTTGGAATCCGGGTGAAGCGGTGAGGCCGATTACAAAGCGCCAACAGGAAGTGCTCGACTTTATCACCGCCTTTGTCAAAGCAAACAAGTACCCACCCACGATTCGCGAGATCTCGGAACACTTTTCCATCTCCGTGAAGGGCGCGTACGACCACGTAAAAGCGCTGGAGAAGAAAAACGCAATTCGGTGTGATACGAACCGCTCCCGGGCAATCGAGGTTCTCCGGCCCGATAGTGCCGAGGAGGAGCAGGAGCCGCTCAGAACCGTTCCCGTCTTAGGATACGTTGCCGCCGGTCTTCCCATTTTGAGCGAGGCGAACTTCGACGGCAGCGTGGACGTGCCGGAATACCTGCTTCGCAAACGAGACTACTTCGCCGTCCACGTCCAGGGTGACAGCATGGTTGACGCCGGGATCGTTGACGGTGACATCGTTGTGATCGCCCAGCAGAACGACGCAGACAACGGGGACATCGTGGTTGCCATGGTTGACGACGCCGTGACGCTCAAACGGTTTTTTCGCGAGTCGAACCGGATCAAGCTCAAGAGCGAGAACAGCGACTATCCGCCCATCTATACCCGGGACGTGCGAGTCCTCGGCAAACTTGCCCACCTGATCCGTTCATACGAGTAGGATCCGGCGTGAAGACTCCCCCCGTTGTCCTCTACCTGGGCCCCGAAGAGGGCGAAAAGCTCTCGGCGATACGTTCTATCCGCGAATCGCTTTCCAGTGACGGTGACGTGGAGCAGCACGTACTCTATGCCTTCGAAACGGACCCGGACCAGGTCGTTTCCCTGCTCCGCAACGAGTCGCTCTTTTCCTCGCATACGCTCATTCGCTACCGGAACGCGGAGGTCCTCAAGAAAAAGGACGACGTCAATAGACTGGCGACCTACATTCGCGAACCGAACAGGAACGCCACGCTGATCCTCGAATCCAACGAAATCCGTGTCAACAAGACCATCGAATCGGCGGTAGGATCCGCAAACAAGCGTATTTTCTGGGAGATGTTCGACAATCAGAAGGAGGGGTGGGTCCAGGGGTACGTCCAGCGCCGCGGCGCGTCGATCGAACCGGAGGCGGTGGATCTCCTGCTCGACCTGGTGGACAACAATACACTCGAACTCCGATCGGAACTCGATCGTCTCCTGGCGTTTGACGGCCCCTTGATCAGCGCGGCCGCCGTTGACCGATACATCGCCCATGCCAAGCAGGAGTCGGTCTTTTCCCTGTTTGACGCGATTGCCGCCGGTGACACGCAGCACGCCCTAACGATTCTCCGCAAACTCTGCGCGTCGGAGGAGGTGGGGCGAATCGTGGCCGGGCTCTCCTGGCAGATCGACCGGCTCCAGGCGATCCACCGCATTGCCCGGGAAAAGGGGTCGCGATCCGCCGCCTTCTCCGCCCCCGGCGTGTCGGTCCGCAGTAAACGGGCGCAACGCACCTACACGGCCGCCCTGGACCGGTACGACGAAGCGACCGTTCGGCGCGCGGTCGTCCTGGTCAACAGTACCGAGGAACTGTTGCGATCCGTGCCGGCCCCGTTGCACCAGGGGGTCGTGCAATCCCTTATGTACAGTCTCATGGTGCGTCAAGCCCGGTGGCTTCCCGGCGAATCAGCGGCACCCTTCACGTATTCGGCGATGTACTCCTGAACACGCGCGGCCAGTTCCGGTGAGAGACCGGTGCTCCGCGCCACGATATCGGTAGGCGTCTCAACGATGCTTTCGAGTGTGGAAAAGGCGGCACGCAGTGCGGCGCCGCGTTTCGCGCCGATTCCGGGAACGCGTTCCAGGACCGATGCGACCAGATCGCTTTTTTGGAGGTTGGCGCGGTACCCGGTCGCAAACCGGTGCGCCTCGTCTCGAACGTACTGGAGGAGGCGCAGGGGCAGCGAACCTTCGGGCAGTTGCACGGCCTCACTGCGGTCCGGGAGGAATATCTCTTCATTGCGTTTTGCGAGCCCGACCAGCGGGACGGACTCCAGGCCCAGTGCGATGAGTATCTCTCTCGCGGCGCCGACCTGGCCCTTGCCGCCGTCCACCAGGATCAGATCGGGGCGCGGTTTCCGTTCGTTTTTTACCCGTGTGTACCTGCGGGCGATAACCTCCCGCATGGCCGCGAAGTCGTCGACCTGGCCCGCCTTGAGCGTGCGAATCCGGTACTTCCGGTACGATGACGTGTTCGGGACGCCCTTAGCAAAACTCACCATGGAGGCGACGGTGTTTCTGCCGCCCACGTGGGCGATATCAAAGCCCTCGATCAGCAGGGGCGGCGCCGGGAGGTCCAGCACCGCTGCCAGTTCCGACAGCGCCGGTAGATTGCCGCGTTCGGAGAGCCGTTTGTCGAGTTCCTGCCGGGCGTTCTCCGTCGATAGGCGCAGGATGGCCGCGTCTCGCGAACTCTTGGGACCGGAAATACGAACGGCGGCGCCCAGTTCGCCGCTGAAGTAGTGTTCCAGTTCGGCGGCGCCGGCGATCGAGGCGGAGGTGTAGACCGTGTTCGGGAGTGCCGCTCCGGCTCCGTAGAACTGCAGCGCAAACTCGATAAAACTCTCCTCGTCCTCAGAAGCGGACCTGGAGTGAAAGACCTGGCTCCCCACCAAGCTGCCTCCACGCATCTGGAATACGACAAAGGAGGTGGAATCGCCCCGCGACGCGAATCCGATGTAGTCTCGCAGCTCCGGGTCAAAGTCGGTAACGCGTTGTTCCGCCTCGATCGCCTCGATCGCTCTGATGGCATCGCGCAGTTGCGCGGCCCGCTCGAACCGGGTACCGTCCGAAGCGTCCTGCATCTCGCTCCGCAGCGATTCGAGGAGCTCCGCCGTCTTACCGGCGAGGAGATCGCGGACCGCGTCGACCCGCTCCATGTAGGCGTCGCGCGACATCTTTCCGGCGCACACGCCCGCGCATCGACCGATGTGGTGATAGAGGCATGGCCTGGGTCGCGGACGGAGGTTGGGTTGCCGGCACTTTCGGAGCGGAAAGAGCTGATCGATGAGTTCCAGGTAGCGTTCCAGGTGGTTCACGTTGGTGAACGGACCGTAGTACTCGGACCCGTCATCGACGATCCGCCGTGTCCGGAACACCCGGGGATACTCGTCGGCGGTGATCCGAATCACCGGGTAGGACTTTCCGTCCTTCAGATTGATGTTGTAGCGCGGCAGCAGTTCCTTGATCAGGTTGTTTTCGAGAAGGAGCGCCTCGTATTCGTTACCGGTGACGACGTACTCGATGTCGGCGACGCGTGCCATCAACGCTTCCGTCTTGACGGTCAGGTTCGACGAGAAATAGGAGCGAACGCGACTGCGCAGGTCCTTCGCCTTCCCCACGTAGATGACCGAGCCCGTCTTGTCGAGCATCCGGTAGACTCCGGGACCGGCTGGAAAGGTGCGAACGCGGGCTTTTATATCACCGTTCATTCTGCCGATGCTAAATGTACGTAACTATGCGCGGATTTAAAACAGGCGTGAAATCGCACTTCCAACCACCGGCGGTACTTTCTCTAATCGCCGCGGCGCTCGTTGCCGTAGCCGTACCGTCCGCACACGGTTCCGAATCAACCATCGAACTGGGCGGTGCAAGCGGCTGGGGCGCTGTTGCCGTCTGGGAGAACCTCCGCACGCTCCCGGGTTGGCATGGGGGGCGCGACATCGTCCTCCAGGAGGCAAAACCGGAGGTCCATTCGTCCACGGACCTCTTCCTTGAAACCGAAGCGGGCCTCTTTGACGCCGCGGGCCGCTATTCCGTCGTTGAAGGCGTCGATTCGATTACCGATTTCCACGCACGTCACGGCGTACGTTCCCTCCACTTCGACGGCATGAACCGTATTGTCCTGAGACCCGACTGCGACAACGCTCTCTTTGGCGCCAACCGTCAGATACGATCATTTACCGTCGAGGCCTGGGTATTCCCGATGAGTACGGGTGACAACGCCACGGTGTTTCGCTGGACCGGGACGCGTTTTTCCGCGGCCGGCGTTCCGCGCAGGCAGGAGTTCGCCCTGAGAATCCGCGACCGGCGCCTCGTCTGGACGCTGGACAACCTTTTCCTGATTCCCGAAGGCGGTCCGTCCCGCATCGAGCTGGCGGCGCGGAGCGTACTGGTCCCCAACCAGTGGCGGCACCACCAGCTCAGCTTCGACGGGACGACGGGAAAGATAACCTACCGAGTGAACGGAACGCCTGAGGCGATCGCCTACGCAAACGCGGAGGGGCGCGAAACGGGGCGTTCCTGGTACATCCACACCGGATCCGAATGCGAGGACGGTTTTTCCCTGGGCGATGGATTTGTCGGCCTCGTGGATGACGTCCGCATTACCGGGAACGCCCTCGAGGAACCGTCGCTGCTACCCTACGACGGCGCACCGGGCGTGTTTACCACGGACCTCATCGATCTCGGCTCAGACGGCGCCTCGATCCGGGAGATTGATCTTCGATCCGTCCACCCGGGCGGTACCGAAGTGGAGCTGTACTATCGGGTCGGTGGGCGGCGCCTTTCGTGGGAAGCGGCCGACGCCCTATCGTCGACTTGGCAGCAGGTTCCGGAAAATTTCCAGATTTTTGGCGGACCAACCGGACGTTTCCTTCAGATCAAGGCATATTTGTATCCTGATGCGGGACGAAACGTCTCGCCCCGCGTTCAGAATATCGTGGTTGACATTACGCATCGGCCCCCACCAATTCCCCCGCAGGTTGTTCGGGCTGTGTCCGTTGCGGGAGGAGTGCACCTTTCATGGAGCCCGGCCCGGTCAATTGATATGGCGGGGTATCGAGTCTACCTGGGAGAGGAGCGCGGGCGGTACACGGGAACCGATCTCGTCGGCAGTCCAATTGACGTTGGCGCGGCGACGGAGATCACCTTTGACTCGCTCGAACCGGGGCGCCCCTACGTGTTTGCGGTGGAAAGTTACGATAGGTATGGGCAGTTCAGTGTCCTCTCGCGCGAGGCGGAGGCGCGGGCCGGAAGGATGGAAGAATGACACACCAGGAGCGACTGGAACGAGCCATCAAGGCGTTTCGCGTCGGTGATTTGGAGGTTGCCGAACGCCTCACCGAGTCGATAACCGCGGAATTTCCCGACCTCCCGGCGGCGCACGTCCTCCTGGGCACGATCTACGGCAAGCAGAAACGCTACGGCAAGGCAATCGAGTCCTTTTCGGAGGCGGCGAAGCTCGATCCCAAGAACCCCGAAGCCTTCAACAACTTGGCCGTGATCTATCGCCAGACGGGAGACGCCAAACGGGCACTCGAGACGGTGTCGACCGCCTTGACGCTGGATTCGAACAACGCCGAAGTCCTGTACAACCTCGGGAACATCCAGAAAGACCTCGATCAGTACGATAAGGCGATCGCATCGTACGAACGGGCGGTCAAAGCCAACCCGGAGATGGTGGTCGCCTACAACAACCTTGGAACGCTCTACGAGCGGCAGGGGAAGTACGAAGAGGCGATCCAGACGTTCAAACGCGGCCTGGAGTACGATCCGAATCATCCGACGCTCAACTACAACCTGGGAAACGCCTTCCAGTCCGTGGGCCGCCTCGAAGCGGCCAGAGAGACGTACGAAACCGCGCGGCGAGTTCGACCGGGATGGACCAGTGTTCTGAATAACCTCGGTATCGTTCAGGATCGTATGAACGACGCCGCCGGGGCGGAGGACACGTATCGGGAGCTGCTAGAGATCGACCCGGAAAACTCCACGGCGTACAACAATCTCGGGACTGTGCTCGTCAAAGCGGGTAAGACCGACGAGGCGATACGGTCGTTCCACGCCGCGCTCGAACGGTCGCCGGCGTACAGCAAAGCCGTGGCGAACCTCGGGCAGGTGGCGGCGGAGTCGGATGACATCTCGGCCTCACGGAAGACGCTGCGTCAACTCGTTGACAAGGACCCGGACAACCTGGAACTGCGCAAATCCCTTGCGAACGTCCTGAATCGGTCCGACCTCCACGATCAGGCCGAAGCGGTCTGGCAGGCGATCCTCGATACGGAGCCCTCCGATGCGGACGCGATAAAGGGTCTTGGTCTTACCAAGTACCATCTCGGCAAGAACGCCGAGGGCGACGCGCTATTCGAACGGTACGCCGGGGTCCGCCCGGACGACACGGACTACCTCAGTGAAGTAGCGCAGATCCTCAACGTTCACGGTGATCACGAGCGGGCGCTGGAGGCGGCGGAACAAGCGATCAAGGCGAACCCCATGAACGTCGAGGGGCTGCTCCGCAAAGCCGAGATTCTCGGATCGATCGACCAGGGGGAGCAGGCGCTCCAGACGCTTGAACAGGCCGCCGCGGCGATGCCCGAAAATGGGCGGGTCCTGGCTGCAAAGGCCGACATGTTCCGTCGCCAGGGGGATCGTGAGAAGGCGCTCGAGACAGCCGAACAGTTGATATCTCTCCAGGGGAGTCGCGGCACCGAAGCCGACCTGAACGACCTCGACAAAAGCCTCGACCTCTACGAGCAAATGGTCGATTCCTTCGAATCGGACAACGAGGAGCGATGGACGCGGAACCTAAACAAGCTGGGTCAGCTCACTGAGCAGGGGAGGGAGCAGACGGCGGAGGCGCGGGCCGTCCTCTCCGATGAAACGCAGACCCACGACGAGGAATCGATCCCCATCCTGAATTTCATGGGTGCCTACGCCGAGTCGGACGAAGAGGAAGAGGAACTGGAGGAGGAGCCGGAGCCGCAGATCGAGGCAAAGGTCACCAATATATCGATCCCACCCGCTCCGGTGCCCGAACAGGCCGCACCGCCTCCCAAAGCGCCGCAGGCGCGGCAGCCCGACCGGATCGCTCCCGATCCGTACGAGGACCTGCGGAACATCGCGGACAACGATGTGGAGTATCCCTTCGAGCCGCCGGACCCCTTTGGCCGGCCGCCGGAACCGGAGCCCGAGCCCGAACCGGTGGAGCCGGAGACGATAGAACCCACCGTGGCGTCCCAGCAGCCACCACCTCAGCCGCTACCGGAGGCGCCACCGGAGCCACCGAAACCGCAGCCACCGGTGCCGCCGCCGAAACCGAAACCAAAATCAGTGCGGCCGCCTGAGAAACCGCCTGAGCCGCCGCCACAACCGCCGCCCGAACCCGAACCGGAGATCACGCCGGAGCCGGAACTCGAGCTTCCGCCGGAACCGATGCCCGAACCGGAGGTGGAACTCGAACCGGAGGCGGAGTTTGAACCTGAGGCAGAACTCGAACCGGAGATGGAACTCGATCTTCCGCCGGAACCGATGCCCGAGCCGGAGGCGATATCTGAACCAGAGGTGGAGCCTGAACCGGAGGCGGAACTCGAACCGGAGACGGAACTTCCCCCCCTGGAACCGATGGAAGCCGACGACGAGTTTGTGGAACTCGACGACGCGTCATTTGCCGACGAACCCGACGAACCAGTCGCCGATGGAATCGACGAGGTGGAAGACCTTGAAATCGAGGACGAGGCGGAGGAACCGCTCGAGCCTGAGCAACCGGTGGTTGAAGACGAGTTGGAAGGTGACGAAGTACCCGCCGGCGATACCGAGCCGGAGGAGCCGGACGAGACGTTCGTTCCCGACGAAGCCGCAGAGGATGGGGTGGAATCGGCCGAACTCGAAGACGCAGACGAATTCGAAGACGTGGCCGAACTCGAACCCATCACCGAACCCGTTGAACCGGTAGACGCGGACGAACTCCCGGAGCCGGCGCTCGAAGACCTGGGCCCGGCGGAGATCTTTGTACCCGATCCTGACGGACCTGACGAAGATGCGGGCATCTTCAATGATCTTGCGGATGACGGCGTCGAACCGGGTATTCCGTCCGTACCGCCGGAAGCGTCGACGGGACCTGCGCCTCCCGGGTTGGAGGTTCCCGAGGAGGTGCGCGAAGTCTTCCCCGATCTCCCGGACCGGCCGGAGCCCGGCGAAAGCCCCTTTGCCGCGCAAGTGGCGATGCTCCAGTACCTGCTCGATCTCGCGGAGGATCTTCCCGAGGAACGCCTGGAACGGTTCTCGCTGAACGAACGCCGCCTGGACGTTGCCCGGCTGCAGTCGGTTCTCGATCACCAGGCGTCGCTGTTGATCACCGCCGCTCGGTATCGATCAAGATTGCAGGACTCCGTCGAACGGGAAGCGGAAGCGGATGAAACGGCGGGGGTCACGATAGCCGAGGCGATCGCCCTCTTTCGGTACAGTGCGGACCTGGCAATGCACCTTGAGGACCGGCGCATCGGCGACGTGTTGAGCACGCACCTCCGCGCCATGGCGGATAAGCTCGAGTAGCGACAATTCCTCCGACGAAATTGTCTCTATCCAGACAAGAAGCAGTTCGCATGGTGGAGATTCCATTGCCGATAGAATGAACTGTATCACCAGGCGCGCCCGGAACGAAGCCAAGCGTTTTGTTCTTCCTTCCGGGCCAAGGCTATATGATCTCCGATATGCGAACTGATGCTCGAGTAGGCACTTCCTACCCTCATCTGTCATAATGCCGCCCATGTCTTTTCTCGCGGACCTCAAGAGCCTGCATCCGCTCGAAGTAAAAACGTTGCTCACCCTCTCCGACGGTGAACGGTTTGACGTCCTTTATCTCTCGGAGCGACTCGGTTTCAAGGCGGGTCAGGGCAACCAGGCGGTCAGTTGGCTCCAGAGCAAGGGTCTGCTTGTCGAGGTGGAGCGGACCACCGAGCTTCTCTACGAGCGTACGGAACTCGGGGCGGAATACGCCCAAACCGGCACACCCGCCCAGCGAGTCCTCGATGCGTTGCGATCCCAGGGACCGATGACGATGCCCGAGATTGCCGCCGCAAGCGGATTGCCGAACAGGGACGTCGGTTCCACTTACGGTCGCCTATCGAAGGAAGGGAGCCTCTCGATGGGAGAGGGGAAGCGCGTCGAGATTGCCCGGGACGGGGATCCCGACGCCGCCCTGACGACGCTGCTCGCCCGCGGCGATCGCGCGCCGCTCCGGGGAGCGGACCTGGATCCGTCGGAGCTCTCCGTTCTTCAGTCGGTCAGTAAGAAGCGGGGAGCCGCGGACGCGATGTTTCGCGTCGTCGAACGCGACCACGTTTTATTCGAACTGACCGCCGGCGGTTCCTCCGTCCGCGATGAGCTGCGCTCGGCCGGCCTTACCGGTGAAGAGATCGGTCAGGTCACCGCGGAACACTTGCAGAGGGGCTCCTGGAAAAACGCCTCTTTCCGCCCCTACGGCGTCAACGCCCCGACTTCGCGTCTGATCGTCGGCAGGCGGAACGCGTACTGCGAGTACCTCGACTCCGTCAAAGACAAACTCACCTCGCTCGGTTTCGAAGAGTTCGACGGTCCCCTGGTCGAGACGGAGTTCTGGAACTCGGACGCGCTGTTTATGCCCCAGTTTCACTCCGCCCGGGACATCCACGACGTCTACTACGTGAAGGAACCGGATCACGCTCGGGAAATCGAAGAACCCTACCTCTCCAACGTGGCCCAGACGCACGAAAACGGCTGGACCACGGGAAGCCGCGGCTGGGGCTACGCTTTTGACCGCGATTTCACGCGACGCCTGATTTTACGCAGCCAGGGTACGGTCATGTCCGCCAAGACGCTGCATACGGCGAAGATCCCCGGCAAGTACTTTGGTGTTCTCCGCTGTTTCCGGTACGACCAGGTAGACGCGACACACCTGTCCGACTTCTATCAGACCGAGGGTATCGTCCTGGGCGAAGAGGTGAATTTGCGGAACCTGCTGGGGCTGCTCCGAATGTTCGCCGAGGAACTCGCCGGCGCCACGGAGGTCAAGTACGTTCCGGGCTACTTCCCGTTCACAGAGCCTTCTGTGGAAGTCCATATCAAACACCCCGTTCTCGGCTGGTTCGAGCTGGGCGGATCGGGCATCTTCCGCCCGGAGGTAACGCGGCCCATGGGGATCGACGTCCCCGTCCTCGCCTGGGGCCTCGGGATAGACCGCATGGCCCTGATGCACCTCGGACTCAACGATCTGCGCGATCTCTTTTCCGGGGATCTCGAGAGCGTTCGACTCCGCAGGCGCGCAGGGTAGAGGGAACGGCATGCCGAAGATAGAAGTGTACAGAGACGCGCTTATGCGCTGCATCGGCCGTTCGATGTCGGACGACGAGTTGGAAGAGCTGCTTCCCTGCGCAAAGGCTGAACTCGATGAGCCCGCCGATGCCGAGGGCATCATGAAGATCGAACTCAACGACACGAACCGTCCCGATCTCTGGTCGACGGCGGGGCTGGCGCGGCAGTTGCGCACCTACCTGGGCGGGGCGGTTTCGGACTATCCGTTCTTTTCCCGCCGGGGCGACCCGCGGGACTCGGCGGACCGGCGGGTTGTCGTTGACGCCGCGCTCGAGTCAATCCGCCCCTTCCTCGTTGGTTTCGCGGTCACCGGTCGAGCGATCGACGAGCCGATGTTGAAGGACATCATTCAGACGCAGGAAAAACTCACCTGGAACTACGGACGAAAACGGAAGTCTATCTCCATGGGGGTCTATCGCACCGATCTGATCGAGTACCCGGTGCTCTACCGTGCCGTGAACCCGGACACCACCACCTTTCAACCCCTCCAGAGCGAAGAGGTGATGTCGATGCGGGAGATGCTCTCCCGGCATCCAAAGGGCGTGGAATTCGGCGCGATTGTCGCCGATTTTCCCCGGTTTCCCCTGCTTACCGACGCTCGTGGAGAGGTGCTCAGTTTCCCGCCGGTGATTAACAGCGCACACATCGGTGCCGTTGAGGTGGGGGACGAGAACTTGTTCATCGAGCTGACCGGTATCGACATGAATTCGTTGCTCGTCACGGCGTCGATCGTCGCCTGTGACCTCGCGGACACGGGGTTCACGATCCTGCCGGTGACGGTTGAGTACCCCTACGACACGCCCTATGGACGTTCGCTGACCGCGCCGTACTACTTCCAGGAGCGGTGTTCCGTGGAACTCCAGGAGGTCCAGTCACTCCTTGGGGAGGGCCTGTCGGTGGGAGACGTCCAGGCCGCTTTGGAGCGCATGGGGATCGCCGCAACGGTGCACGACACAACGGTGACCGTTGATCCGCCCCACGTTCGCAACGACTTCATGCACGGCGTGGATGTAGTGGAAGACGTGATGATTGGCCGCGGGATGGAGAGTTTCACGCCGGAGATGCCCCGGGACTTCACCGTCGGCCGCCTCAGCCCGGTCGAAGCGTACAGTCGTCGTCTCAAGAGCGTGCTCGTGGGCGCCGGTTTCCAAGAGATGATCTTCAACTACCTCGGCTCCGGCCGGGATTACATCGAACGGAACTACCCCGAGTCCGAGTGGGCGGAGCAATACACGCGGTCCATTCAAATCGCCAACCCCATGTCGGAGAACTACGAGTTTGTCCGGCCTTCAACGATCCCGAGCCTTCTGGCATCGGAAGCTGTGAGCGGCAACGCCGCCTACCCGCACAATATGTTCGAAATCGGGAAGATCGGCCTCCGCGATGACCGCGACGTAACGGGAACCGGGACATTCACGGCCCTTGGAATGGTATCCGCCGATACCGACGCCGGTTTCAACGAGATGAACTCCTATGTGTCGGCTATACTCTATTACATCGGACTCGATTTCGAGCTGATCGAAGCTGAGGACGGACGGTTTATTCCAGGTCGCGTTGCCGCGGTAGTTCCCGTCGGCGGGGGAACGGAGTACGGCCGTTTCGGCGAACTGCACCCGCGGGTACTGGAGCAGTGGGGAATCCAGATGCCCATGTCCGCCGCCGAATTCCTCCTGGAGCGGATGATGAAGGATGGCCGGTAGCGAACACAACCCGACGGTACTCGTTCCTTTCACCAGACCCGATCCGAACCCGGGCGCTCTGGACTTTTTCCTCTACCTGCGTCCCGAAACGAACGGCGTAGACGTCGAAAGTGTGATCTTCTCGGTTGTTCGATCGCGCAAGGACGACATTGAACTCACCTACCTGGCAAACATCCCGGGCGAATTTATCGCCCGCCACAACATCGTTGAACGGCACTACGCCCTTCGCGTTGCCTTTGCCCGCGCCGGCGCCTCGGCCTTCTCCGACCAGATGCGGAGTGACCTCTCGGCGGCAGTCGGCAGACCCTGGGGCTCCCTCGATGTAATCGGTGCCTACGACGCCCTGGAACGGCTGCACGTCGGCGCGGAGGATCTCTTCGCGATTCGTGTACCTGCGGAAAAGGTGTTTGATGTGGCCGGACAAGTGGTGAAGGAGATCGACGGCCTCTACGTGGTGAACTACGACATCCCGGCGCTCCTTCGTCGCGACAGGGCCGATACCGACATCGCCGTTATGGCGATTCGTGCCCGGCTCGACTACGCCGAGTTTTTTGCGTTGCTGTCGGAGATACGCCAGGACCTGATCGAGAAACAGCTCTTCAACCCGGAATTCGATCTCTCCCGGGCGGTTCACGTGTGCCGCGGCCCCGTCGAACAGCTCGCGGACGCGCGGGACTACCTGGTGGCCCCTTCGGGGACTCACCTGGGCATCATGTGGAGTCCCTTCGCGCGGTTTTTGAAGATGCACGGCTTTCCCGAGGAGGCGATCGCGGGCGTTCTTGACCACCCTATCGCCGTGGTGGAGCAAAACGGGACGCGCCGGGAGGTCAACCTCGTGCGGGAAACGCGCGGCCTGGACTACGCGGCCGCCCTAAGGGTTCTCAATAGCGTGGTTGCGCAGCGCCTCATCCCGGGCGGTCCTACCCGTATCGAACCTTGACCTCCGACATGATCGCGACGCCGGTAAGCGTGACCTCGTCGGGGCCGGCGTTGCGCGCGGGACGGCCCTTTTTAGAGGTCTCCCCTAGGACCGGGGTGATTGAGCTGTTGACGCGCGTCGTTGACGGGAGTCGAATCGTGACCGTCCCCATCAAAGAGACTACGTGGACGTGCGGGTGCTGCCGGAGTTCCGTATCCCGGAGATCGAGCGTGGTTGACCCCAGGATCGTGAAACACGTTGCATTTCGTCCGCGAATCCAGTTTCCGCTGAGCTTGCGGTCGCTGAGGATCGTCACGATCTTTTCGCCCGGATCGACAGCCTGCGGATGCGGCGTTGTGTTTGGCGGTGGATCCACCGGAATCGGGAGCGATCGACACGTGGCGTCCAGGGACGCGAGATCCGGGGCCGCCTGAATGCGTTCGGTGAGTTCTTCGTACACTTCCATGGAGATCTCGTCACGGGCGTAGGCGGACGCAAGGCGTTCAATGGTTTCCTCTTTTTGACGATCCAACTCGGAATAACTCTCCATCTTCTCGGCTCTCCTGACCGCATGGTACCATATGCCGGTGGAAACCGGGAGCATCGACGTTCTGCGTAACACCAGCCCTTTCCGCTATCTCAACCGGGAACACTTCGACTGGTTGATCTCACGCATTGACGTGACGGAAGTCCCGGCGGGCCGGTGCGTCTATCGCAAGGGCGCGGAAGACCGGGACGTGTACATGGTTTCCCGGGGGCGCCTGGAACTGTTCGATCCGGCCCGCATCGACGATGAGGCGATACGTGTGGTCTCCGCCGGCGAGTACCTTGGCGAGTGGGAAGCGGTCTTTCACGAGAACCGGCAATACTCCGCCCGTGCGCTCGAACTGTGCGTCGTGCTCCGGATCAAAGCCGCCGATTTTGTCGATACGCTGGGAAAGAGTCCCGGCTTTGCCCAAAGCATGGGAACGATCCTGCGCGATGCACACGGTATCTTCTCCGCTTTCGACCGCTTCAAGGTTGCGCTGATGCAGCACGTGAACCAGGGACACATCGGAATCGGCGAGCTGCTCCCGCTGTACCGGAAGCTGGAACCGGCGCTCCACGAGGGAGCCGCGGACGATCGCCGCTTGGATCTGAACGCCCTCCTCTACGCCGTACGCCGGCTGCCGGCAAACGTCACGCGCACCTTTGCATTCCTGCTGCTGGATGAACTCCCCGTGGCGTACCCAGACCCGGATCGCTATTTCCCGGCGGTTGCCACGGCCGCCAGGCGCCGCGACGTCTGGGAGATGCTGCCCGGGAAAAACATGGTTCTCCTCCGGAGCGGCGATTCCGACCTGATCGATCTGATTACCGCCATGTGCGTCTATTCGGTAGAGGCGCGCAAGATCCGGGAGCGGCTCTACAAGTCGGTTGATCTCGCCGAACTCGATCGGTTCGCCGCCTCTAAAGGACGGACCGAAGAGTCGGTTACCGGCTACCTCATGACGCTTCCATTCAGTTCGCGCGAGGTCCGGGGCCTCCTGGAGATATGGCCTGAAGAGACCACACGCCGTATCGCGGACATCGCCCGCCACCGCGAGATGTTCAGCGTGCATATCCGCCGGCAGCGCCGGAACCACAACAGCCGTCGGAGCGAGCTTTGGGCGTCGCAGATAGCCCGGGTGGCGGAACGCCTCTTCGGGTGCCGCCCCGGGGATCTCCCTGAATCGCTGCGGGTTCACATCGTCAGCAGCAACACGCACTCGATCGCCAACTGCCTAAACCCGTGGTACGAGGAGGGGAGCGGCGCGATCCTCACCTGGGGCCGTGCCAACGTACCTGCACTATGCGACGAATCGTGGCCCAACGAGCGTGACCTCGTGTACGCGCTGTCGCGCGACTTTTTCCGCGCCCATCCGAAGGGGGAGACGGAACGCCGCTCCGTGGCCGAGCAGTGCGGCGTTACTCACCTGGGGCGTACCGTATCAACGGGGGTGCAGGTGCAGTTCATCCGGTTGGAGGGACTCCGGGGCCGCACCCTGGATCCGATGGTTCGCCTGGGGACCGACGCGCCCGTAGATAACGACGTCATCGTCAACATCGACTACGCCTTTGGCGGTCAGGCGGAGTACATCATCCGCGATCTGCTGCTCCTGTTTGGCGCGAACGTCTCCAGCGTGAACTTTTTCGGAAAAGCCGGCGCACTCGTGGGCAAGCGCGGAGATATCCTGGTGCCCACCGCCTTCGTCGAACAGAGCACCGATTTTTTTCAGCCCCTGAACGAGCGAACGCGAACCCGGATCGAATCGCACGACGGTCGCCTGGGCGGCCAGGACCTCCATCTTGGTCCACTCCTCACGGTGGACGGTACGCTTCTCCAGAATCGACGCATGCTGAACTTCTACCGCCACATCTGGTCGGTGGTGGGGATCGAAATGGAAGGGACCCATTACTATCGGCAGATTCTCGAATCTCAGCAGTTGGGGGTTGTCTCGCGGCACCTGGACCAGCGATTCTTTTACTACGTGTCCGATCTTCCCCTGCACGCGAGTGAGCGACTGGCGCGGCCGCTCAAAGCTTCCGAGGGAGTGCCTCCGCTCTATGCGATAACGCGCCATATCCTGCAGGAGATCATCGAGACCGGGAGAAGACCATGAACCGGACCATCGCCTTTACGAATCGTAAGGGGGGATGCGGAAAAACAACCACGACGGTAAACGTCGCCGCCGCGCTTGCCCATATGGGCAAAACGACCCTCGTTGTCGATCTCGATCCCCAGGCACACGCGACCATGTCGTTCGGCATCGAACAGGGCCGAATCCGTTACGACGTCGGGTCCGTTGCGCGTGGGCAGGTGGAGGCACGGGACGTTCTGAAAGACACCTACGTGCCTCGTTTGAGGGTACTGCCGTCGTCGCGGCGCCTATCTGATTTCGAACGCCGTTTTGGTAACTCGATGGAGGCGCGCTTCTGGCTGAGTGAACGGATCCGGCCGATTCTGCCCGACTTTGATTTTGTCTGTTTTGACACGCCCCCCACCACACAGCTCTTGACGCTGAGCGCGCTGGTGGCCGCCCGGGAGGCGTTTATCCCGATGCAGGCGCATTTCCTCGCCGTTGAAGGGATGATCGAGATTGTCGAACTGGTTGAACAGGTGCGAACCCACCACAACCCCAGGCTCGAAGTGTGCGGGATCATTCCCACATTCCTGGAGCCGGAAAGCGAGCACTCGCGCCAACTGGTTCGTGAGCTTTCCGAGCGTTTGGGAGAACAGGTATTCCTTCCGCCGGTTCATACGAACCACGCTTTAGCCGAGGCGCCGGGGTTCGGCCGGACCATATTCCAGCACGAACTGCGCGGCGACGCGGCGCTCGACTACTACCGTGTGGCGCAGTACATCCTCAAGCATCCACCCCGGGGAGAGCGATCGGACGGGCGCGTCGGTACCGCCCGGGGGCGCTTCCAGCGGGGATAACGCTCATACCCGGCGGTCCGTCCCTCGCCGGGATTGCCGGCGCCGTAGTACCGCCCGATGCGACCGGCTCGCCCGTTACTCCGTTGTCAGAAAGTGCAGCAGATCGTCGTACTCGTGGAACGCCGGTAGCTCGGGGTACTGCTCCTGTATCGCCGCCGGCGCCAGAAAGAGTGCTCCCCGATCCGCCTCGATCAGCATCGCCAAGTCGTTGAATGAATCCCCGGCGGCGCGAACTTCCACGTTTAACAGCTTGAACGCCCGGACCGCCTCGAACTTGCCGTTGGGTTGGCGAAGTCGGTACGCGGTCACCGAGCCGTCCTTCGCGATTTCGAGCGAGTTGCAGAAGAGCGTCGGGTAGTCGAGCTTCGCAAGGAAGGAGGGCATGAAGTCCACAAAGGTATCCGACAGGATTATCGTTTGGACGCGTCGCCGCAGTTCTCGGAGGAACTCCACCGCACCCGGCAAGGGATCCATGGTAGCGATTGCGCGTTGAACGTCGTGAATGGTAATGCGGTGTTTAGCGAGGACCCGTAGGCGCCGCGCCATCAGTTCGTCGTAGTCCGGAATGTCTCGCGTGGTCAGCATCAGTTCCTCTATCCCGGTGAGGCGCGCGACGTTCTGCCAGATTTCGGGAATCAGTACGCCTTCGAGATCGAGACATGCAGTGATCATGTCAAGGGTATAGCACGGGGAACGGGATCGGCGCAAATTCGCGTACAGCGGTTCGCATGGTGGAGATCACATACCCGTGGCCCGGTGCTATTCGCCCCCATTCGGCACTGTGATCACCACCATGCGAACTGCCTGTCCTTTGACGGAGACAATAGTCGTCGGAGGGCCGGCCGCCCTCCGTCTATACATAAGAACTGCTGATTCATGTATGTTACTATAGACAGAAACATTTGAATGGTGTAGGCTCGTCGCAATTCTTACAGGAGGCTTCACGATGAAACGATGTGTGATTCTTGCGGTGGTTCTGTGTGCCGCCGCACCGCTCTTTGCAACCGGCGTACCGGAGGCGGCCGGGAGCAACGTGATCGGTATCTCGAAGATCGTCGCCCACCCGGCCCTGGACGATATCGAACGGGGCATCATGGATGAGCTAACGGAATTGGGATACGACGATCTCGAATACGACCTGCAGAACGCGAACGGCGAGATGACAACGGCGGCGAGTATCGCCAACAAGTTCAAGGCGGATCGCGTTCGTCTTGCCGTGGGCATCGCCACTCCCACGGCCCAGGCGCTGGTAAACGCCATTGACGATATTCCGGTCGTCTATGCGGCGGTGACCAACCCCGTTGAAGCGGGACTCGTCCCGTCCTTCGACGCCGGCTTCGAAAACGTAACGGGTTCGTCGGACCTTACGCCGATCCGGGCGCAGTTCGAACTGATCGCGTCCCTGTCGGAGGTGGACGCAGTTGGCCACGTCTACTCCAGTGGAGAGGCGAACGCCGTGATCGGCGCGGAGATGGCCCGAGACCAAGCCGCTGCGATGGGAATCGAGTTTGTGGAATCCACCGTGACGAACAGTTCCGAGGTTCGCAGCGCCACGCAGGCTATCGTGGATCGCGTGGACGCGATCTACGTGAGCACCGACAACACGGTAGTGTCCGCGCTGTCGGCGTTGACTGAAATCGCCTTCGAAGCGGGTGTGCCCGTTATCAGCGCCGATCCTACCTCCGCCATGGACAACCCCGTTGTGGCGGCACTGGGCTTCAACTACTACAAGTTCGGGCGTGCCACCGGGCGACTGATCGCGGAGATCCTCGACGGTGCCGACCCGGCCGCGATACCCACGCTCTTTATGACCGATCCGTCGGATCTGGATCTGGTGATCAACAGGGAAGTGGCGGACGCGCTTGATCTCGACGTGCCCGCCGAAGTCCTTGCCAAGGCGAGTACCGTTCTGGGCGAGTAGGCGCATCGCGGAATGATCGAAGGCATTCTCGTCGAGGGCCTGCTCTACGGCATCATGGCCCTCGGCGTGTTTATCACCTTCAGGATTCTCGACTTCCCCGACCTCACCGCCGACGGTTCGTTTCCGCTGGGCGCATCGATCATGGCCGTTGCCGTGGTCAACGGATACGCTCTGCCCCTTGCGCTGGCCTTGGCCTTTGCCGGCGGCGTGGCTGCGGGGGCCGTTACGGCCACGATTCACAATCGGCTCAAGGTGCCCAACCTGCTCGCCGGTATTCTCACGATGACCATGCTCTGGTCCGTCAACATCCGCATCATGGGGAATCGCGCCAACGTCCCGCTCCTCAGAAACACGACGATTCTCACGTGGGTGACCGATACCGTTGCGCCGAACATCCCGGACGCGTGGGCGGTTCTCGCCTTTTTTGTTCTCCTGATTGCCGTAATCAAGACGGTGATGGACGTGTTTTTTCACACGGACCTGGGCCTCACCCTGGGCGCCATGGGAAACAACCCGCAGATGGTCGTCTGCCAGGGGGTCAACCCGGCACTGCTCAAGGTTATCGGGGTGGGGCTCTCCAACGGCCTCATCGCGCTGTCCGGCGCCTTCGCCGCTCAGTTTCAAGGATTCGCTGACGTCAACCTCGGCACCGGGATCATTATCGCCGGCCTCGCATCGGTGATGATCGGCGAGTTCGTCCTCCGGTCCAACCGGATCGGCCTGCTTACCCTGCGCGTCTTTATCGGTTCGATAATCTACCGGGGGCTCATGTACTTGGGCCGCTACTACGGGTACTACGTGCGTCTCACGCCCAACGACCTACGGCTCATCACGGGACTGCTGATTATCGGAGCGCTCGTGGTCAGCCGGCTGCAGAAGGGGAAAGAGGCGTGATACAGCTCGGGGGCGTCTCAAAAATCTTTCACGCCGGAACGGTCAACGAAGTGGCCGCCCTGCGCGACATCGACCTCTCCGTGAACGAGGGCGACTTTATCACGATCATCGGAAGCAACGGTGCCGGAAAGAGCACGCTCTTCAACGTCATCGCCGGGACCGTTCCTGCAACTTCCGGAACCGTCATGATCAAC
>JANQHT010000018.1 GCA_028282545.1 Spirochaetales bacterium | reverse complement strand
GCCAGAACACCTGCGCCAGCGTGACGGTCTGGCCATAGCCGGCGTTGAAGAACACCGCCAGAATGACCGAGTAATCCTTGCGCGTTCGCAGCGCTACCGGCCGGGCGCTGTAGCCGGACTCGCTGCGCTCCGATTTGTAATACCCCATGACGTAGGAACGCAGGTCCCGCTCGCGGTAAGTCGCCCCGGCGGCTTTGTTATAACTGACCTTGGTGGCCGGCACCAGCAGTGTAGCCACCGCGTCCACCACCGTTGACTTCCCCGACCCGATCTCGCCGGTCATGAGTGCGTTGGTGCCGGACACCGGAAAGGTCCACACGGTGCGGTCAAAGGTGCCCCAGTTGTACAGTTCCAGCCGGTGCAGCCGAAAACCGGCCTGCCTGTCCGATTCGGCGAAGTCCAGCACGGCCTCCAGGTCGTTCCCGCCGGTCATCGTGAATCTCCGTCCCGGTCGTCGCCGCCCGCGCTACCCCATTCCGATTCCGCGCCCGCGTCCCCGGCCCCACCGTAGTTCAGGTAGTCCCGAAGCCGTTGGTCGAATTCGTTCAGCCATTGAGCGTCCACAAACGCGGCGATAATGCGCATGACTTCTACCTTGTCCCGGTCGGTGTTCAAAAAGCGCACGAAACCCAGCTCGGCAATCCGGCGGATTGCGCGGTTGATCTGATCCACCTCTTTGGCTTCATTGGTGCCGGCGGGCAGGAAGGTCTGTACCGTCTCAACGATCTCCTCCCGATCGAGGATGAGCCGTTCATCGCCGCCGCGAGCGTCGTGCTCGGCAAGTTTCCGGCGCAGGAGGGCCAGGGTCAAGCTTGTCACGTACGGTAGCGGGCGCCGGTTGATCAGCCGGGGGATATCGTCCTGTTCGGCAAGCTCCGTCTGATTGGAAAGGTACGCAAAGCCATCCTCCTCAAAGAGCTTCAGCTCCAGCCCCAGTACGGAGAGATAGTCCTGGACGCGGTTTTTTCGTTTGGTCAACGCTTGCCACTTGGCGGTGTCAGAGTCACGGTAGACTACGCCTCTCAAGAGCGAGATCAATGCTATTGAGAGCTCGTTTCCGTCATCCATCGGTTCGCCTCCGGCGGTAAAAGGTGAGTCGCGGCACGGCGGCGCGGCGTTGAATGCCGCTCCGGTCGGTCCACGTCACGTTGTCAATGCGGTCGGCATCGATCACCGCATGATCGTCGGTTGAAGCCAGCGTGAAGTATACGATGAGTTCCGCCAGTCCCTCCTCAAGCGGATCGCGTTCAATCACCTCTTTCAGGGTTGTTCGATCGGAATCCGAGAGTCCGCGTGCGATGTTCTCCATGAGTCTGGCGCGATCCACCACGATCTGATCAAAGAGTGCGGCGGTATCCACCGTCTCCTCATTCATCTCCTCTATGACCGACCGCAGGTCCACCTCGACGGGCGGTGAGAACAGCGACCGGTCCAGCGGCAATATCACCTCTGCCTTGATCCCGTCTATCTCCATGAAATCTCCGGTGGGAATACGTTCCTTGGCTGCATGTGCCTTCTGTTCAATACCGTCCATCAGTTGAATGAGGCGGCGGTTCTCATAGAAGGCGCGGTCGTCCAGGAAGCTGCGCAGTTGCCGGGAGAGGCGTGCCACCGTGCGTTGCGTCTTTTCGCCGGCGCTCATCCAGTCGAAGTGGATACGTTTGAGGCGGAGGTCGTTCTTTGCGTCCTCCAAATCCTCCAGCTCATAGAGGCGGTCCAGCAGGCGGGTGAATTCTTCCTGACTCGTGGGGGACATGAGAAAATCCCAGAAGGCGCGAAAGCTTGCGCCCTGGTCGGAACCGGTAATGGCGTCGTGCTCGCCGAAGATCTCCTCCAAGAGCCGGCTCTTTTCGCCGCTCCAGTTGGCAATTCGTTCTCGTACCGACCGATCCAGCTCCCTGAAGTTGTGCTGCACCGCACGGAAATCGCTCAGCAGTTCCCGCGACATGCGGCTGAACTGGTCAAAACGCTCCCGGATCTCCCGGGCGTCCAGTACCGGTACGTCCCCCCGTTCCACTGCCTTGATCTCCTGATCGATCTCTCGCCGCCGCTCCTTCAAGCGTTTGATCCGGACCGCCTTGTCTTCCTCAACACCTTCCACGATCTCCTGCAGAATGCGGAATACCGTGACCAGCCGGCTCTCCGTGCCGATGAAGCCGCGCTCAAAGAGCGTCTCCAGCCACTGCAGGGCTTTCTCCGTGGCCGGCGTCAGGTCAAAATGCGCCTCGTCTGAGCCCAGAGGGTAGAATTTGCGTAACCATCCGCGCTCATCTTGAGCCCAGTCGTTCAGGTACTCCGTTGCAGTGCGGGGAAACTCAACCTCCCCGTGGGTTCGGCGCAGTTCAAAGAGGTAGTCTTCCAGGCGCATCACCAGTTGGGACTGCGGCAATTCCCGGCGGTTGTCTTCACGAAACACCCGGTCGAGAAAGGAGGTCACCAGGGGCGCGTAGTCCGCGGCCATCAGCCGCCAGGACGGATTGTGCCTCCGCATCTGGACCAGATCGTCGTAGGAGAGACTCACGAAAGGTAAGATGCCCCATCCGGGGAGGTGGGTCAAAGGGATGGGGCCCGGCACTTCGCATGGTGGAGGTCACATACCCGTGCCACGGCTATGGAGCCTATCCGCTGCATACCATTTCGTTGTCGAGTACCCCAGTGGCGCAAATTGGTCTAGTTGCGCATCCCACACAGCCTCACTTACGCTGAGGCCACCTTCGGCAAGGAGGAGGAAAGAGATGCGCCGTAAGACCTACTACCCGTTTTCGTTTGCCGTATTTCCCGATTATGAGTTGCTGAGTGAGTACGCGGCGTCGGCTGTAGCGGACTGCATCGAAGCCAACCCGGGTGCGATGATCTGTGTTGCGAGTGGGTCAACACCTCGACTGACCTACGAGCGCCTTCCGCGGATAATCGACGAACGGAACACCGAGGTGGGCACGATGCGGCTGTTGAAACTCGACGAATGGCTCGATCTTCCACGCGGTTCCGCCGGGACGTGTGAAGCTCAACTCACGACGCAGCTTGTTGATCCCCTTGGTCTACGCTCCGAACAGTACATCGCCTTCGAAAGCGACCCGCCGGACGCGCAGGAGGAGTGCGATCGGGTTCAAATGGAAGTGCGGCGACACGGCCCGATCGATCTCGCGGTTCTCGGCCTCGGCCGCAACGGACACTTAGGGTTCAACGAACCGGCACCTGCGCTCATTCCGGGTTGCCACGTGGCACTCCTGTCACCGGAGTCCCAGGAGCATCCTATGGTTCGTGGCGCCGGTGCTCCGCCGAGCCGGGGCATCACCCTGGGAATCGCCGATATCCTGCGGGCCCGCCGGATTCTGCTGCTCGCGAACGGCACGGAGAAGCGCGAACAGGTGCGACGGATGGTGGACGGGGCCGTTGACCCGACCTTTCCGGCCTCCTTCCTGGCGCTCCACCACGCCGTCGAGTGCTGCATCGACGAGGAAGCGGCCGCCCTGCTCGACACGCTCTGACAAAAAGGACACATCCACCGGGGCGGAGTGGGGCGGACGGAACCGTTGGACCTCAAGTAAAGGCCGGCAACCGGTCACCCTGCACGCGCAGAAAGGTGTTGACCATCTCCATTGCGCGCAGGTAGTCGTTGGCGGTCGGGTCGAGGAGCACCGCCTGCAGCAAGGTGTCCCGTGACCGCTTCTCGAACGCTTCGACGAGCAGCTTGTGGATGCTGCCGTGTAGACGGAGCGTCGCCGTGATCGCTTCGGGCAGCGGCTCCATCGGATGTGGGTGGATTCCGGAGCCGTCGACCGTTGCCGGAACCTCTACCACGGTCTCATCCTCGATGCCCGGGATTGCGCCCCGATTGGACACATTCATCGAATGGAGTTCCCGGGTTACCCCACAGGAGAGCCCCTCGATGATCATTACCGCCATTCCGGCGCCGATCGCGTCTACGTCTATCCCTTCGTCCTCACCGTGAATCTTCGGTTTCGTCTGTCGAATCCACGGCCGCTCGGGATCAACGCGCTCTATCGAATAGACAAACTCCGGTGTCGGCGCGTCTCTCCACGGCGTTCCACGCGCCGGGTCGTAGTAGTACTGCAGGTTATCGGCGACAAAGCTCTTGCTCCAGTGAAGGTACTCGGCGTAGTGGTTGGCTCCGGGGGAGGGCCACAACCCGTAGCGCCGGAAGAGGATTCGTCCGAGGCCGATCTCGTGCCATTGAGCGAGTTCGTCGCCCTCCTTGTCGCGCCGGCGCAGCGCGGGATAGAGATCCTCTCCGCGTTCCGAGTCGCGGATACGTTGGAACCAGGTAAAATGGTTGATGCCGCATGCCGCGGTATCGATCGTTTCCACAGGACGTTCGAGGATGTTGGCGATCTGCTGTCTGCCTATATGGACCCCCGGGCAAAGTCCGACGGTGCGTACGCTGGTGAGGCGGGTGATCGCTTCGCACAGTTTATGCTCGGGGTTGGAGAAGTTTAAGAGCAGCGCCTCGGGGCAGACCCTCTCCATCGCTCTGGCGATTTCGAGCATCGGACCCATGTTGCGCAAGGCGTGGAACAGGCCGCCGATTTCACCGTTCTCGCCGTATACCTGGGTAAAGCCGAACTGGCGTGGAATGTGAAAGTCCTGCGTCCAGTAGAAGTAGCGCTCGATCTCGATCGAACAGAGTACGTAGTCCGCGCCGCCTAGGGCCGTCTCGAGGTCGGTCGTGCACTCGATCTTCGGCTGCGACGCGAGACCGCGAGCCACCTCTTCCGCATACTCCTTGATTCCCTCGAGGTGGGTGGGGTTGATGTCCATCAGGACGAGGGTCAGCCCCTCCTCGACAAGCAGCGTGCTGCCGAATAGGTGGTCAATCACAGGCGGCCCAAACGTCTCGCTGCCCGCCCCGATATACGCGATAGTCAGTGCCATCGTATCGCCTCCTGCACATAGTACTCCGGCGTATTTCGGGAAGGGCACCCGGGTGGGGGCCGTTCGGCATACTCCGGTTCGTCCAATGGTACAATCGACGGATCGTGCCGTCATTGCACCTTTTGACCAGAAAATTGTATGTATGTGTTCCGTGACGACGTCAGGTGGACCCGGCGTTCCTTTTGATCCGCGACCGGTCGCACTCTACGCCTTCGACCTCGACCGTCGGGGCGGCGTGGCGATGTCCCGGGACCGCTACACCGAACCCGGCCGCATCGCCTTCGACATTCATTTCGAACTCGAAATCGGCGTGGTGATCCGCGGAGCGCTGGAACGGTGTACCGACGCGTACCGAACTCGGCTCGGTCCCGGATCGGTCTGGCTCCATCCCCCCTGGGAGGTGCACGGAATGAGAGTGATGGAGGCACCGTGTGAAGTCATCGACGTGGTGCTGGACCCGATCTCACTGCTCGACGATGCGTCGGAGAACTGGACGGCCCCCTTTTTTGCCCCTGCCCACCGCCGCGTCCCGGTCGTGGGCCCGCCGGATCCCCTGTCGAAGATAGCGACGGCGGCGATGAAACGGCTTGCGGACGAGTGGTCGTCCGGCTCTGAATCCGACGATCGCTGGGTACGTCACCACGTCCGGGAAGTACTGTTGTGTGCCCTCGACCGTCTCCGGCCGGAATCGGCCGTTGATGCATCTGAGTCGGTCCAGGAGTTCCGGCGGATTCGCCCGGCGATGCGCATCCTTGCGGATCGCTCCGGGGAGCCGGCGCTATTGGAATCGGTAGCGGCGGCGTGCGCAATGAGCCGACAGTCGTTTCGGCGGGCGTTCAAGCGAGCTACCGGACTCACCTTCTCGCAGTTCCAGTCGCGGATTCGCCTGCGCGCCGTAATCCACGCCCTGCGTGCCCATCGGCTTCCGATTAAGGCGATCGCAGAGGAACTCGGTTTCACCGACGCCAGCCATCTTACGCATTGGTTCAAGCGTTTGACCGGACTGACCCCCGCGGCATTTCGCAATTCCCGACCGGACGACTCGTAGCAATTTTCAGTATGGACGGAGGGCGCCGAGCCTTCCGACGAAATTGTCTATAAACCAACCAACAAGCAGTTCGCATGGTGGAGATCACATATCCTTGGCACGGCTGCCTCCGGAAGGAAGAACAACACGCTTGGCTTCGCTCCGCTGCACAGACGCGTTTTGTTCTTCCTTCCGGGCGCGCCTGGTGCTGTTCGCCTCCATTCGGCACTGTGATCTCCACCATGCGAACTGCCGGACGACTCATTTTTTTCTTGACAAGTGGTCTATACCGCTATACCGTATAAGGGAGAGATTGGTATAGACCTCTAGTTCAATATGGGTATGGGAGAGACGATGCGGATCGATCGAGATGTCCCGATTCCACTCTATTATCAAATAGCCGAGCAGATCCGCGAACGGGTCCGGACGGGTGAACTATTACCCGGCGAGCGAATTCCGGCGGAGCGCGAGCTTACGCAACTGTTCGATGTGAGTCGTATGACCGTTCACCAAGCGATTACCTATCTGGTACAGCTCGGCGTTCTGACGGTGCGGCGCGGAGCCGGCACCTATGTGGCCGAACCCAAGCTGACCCACGATACGTTGCGTGTCGTGGGGTTTGAGGAAGAGGTTGCGCGCCAGGGCGGCCACGTCTCTTCGATCGTCCTCGAGCAAACGGTTCTCGCGGCCTCCGACGCGGAGCGTTCATTTCTCAATCTGAGTCGTGGTGACGAGGTCTACCGGATCGTTCGACTCCGCCAGGCGTGGGATACGCCGCTGTTGCTTGAGACGAGTAACATCCCCTGTGCGTTATGCCCCGGGCTGATCGACTTCGACTTCTCTTCCCGATCACTCTACTCGGTTCTCGAAGAGGAGTACGGCATCACGCTCTTTACGTCGGACCAGTACTTTGAGGCGTCTGCCGCGACCGACTACCAGGCGGACCTGTTCGGGATCGAAACGGGAAACCCGATGATCCTCTTCGACGGGGTGACCTACGCCGCCGGTGACGTTCCGGTCGAGTATTGTCGTGCGGTCTACCGTGGCGACAAGTTCCAGTTCTATTCGCGGGGTAACCGATCCGACGAGTCCGGTTCCCTCTACCTGCGACTTGCGACGGAAAAGGGAATGGTTCACTAACATGACGATGCCCCTCGGAATCGGGATTATCGGATGCGGCCGCGTGATGGTCGGTCCCTACATGGCGCTCATCGACCGGATGCGGTGCAAGGACGACGTCGCCGTTGAGATAGTGTGCGACATCGACGAACACAAGGCGCACGAGGCCGCGACACGCTTTACCGTTGCCTCGGTCACCACCGATGCCTCTGAGGTGATCGAGTCCGATCGCGTCGAAATAGTAATGATTCTCTCGAGTATGAATGAGCACGGGCCCCTTACCCTCGCGGCGCTCCGCGCCGGAAAGCACGTACTTGTCGAAAAACCGATGGCTACCGACCTGCCGACTGCACGGGAGATCGTAGAGTTCGCCCGCAAGAGTCCCGGTCTCTTGATCGTGGCGCCGCACATCGTCCTGAGTCCCACGTACCGCGCAATCCATGAGCACATTCGCGCCGGGGACATCGGGCCGGTCTACTCGGCGCGCGCCCGCTACGGTTGGTCGGGGCCGGATTGGGGGGAGTGGTTCTATCGTCCCGGCGGCGGTGCCATGTTTGACCTCGGGGTCTATAATGTGACCGCTCTGACCGGTCTGATGGGACCGGTCAAACGGGTCGCCGCCCTGGTGGGAACGGCGATCCGCGAGCGGCCGGTCAATGGCCGGATCGTGAAGGTAGAGACCGACGACAACGCCCACATCCTGCTGGATTTTGGTAACTCCGTATTCGCGGTCGTCACGACGGGCTTCACCATGCAGAAGTATCGCTCACCGGCGATCGAGATCTACGGCGGGGCGGGAACCGTTCAGATGCTCGGAGACGATTGGAATCCCGACGGGTACGAGCTGTGGCAGAACGAGACCGGCGCATGGAAGACCTTCATCGAGACCGATCCCACCTGGCCGTGGACTGAGGGAATCCGACACCTTGTCGAGTGTATTCGAGGGGGACGAAGACCGCTCAACACGCCGGAACACGCCTACCACGTACTCGAGATCATGATAAGAGCCGGAGAGGCGGCGCGCACCGGCACGACGCTGCCGGTTGAGAGCGATTTTGAGCCGATCGTCTTTCCCGACAGGGACGACCATGACGAGGCCGCCCACCGGGTCCACGATAGGAGCTATGCATCGTGAGCTACGCGCCCTCTCCACGCCCGAACTTCGATATCCCGACGCATATCCCCTACCGCTCGGTTACGCGCCACCTGTGGGGAGATCAGGAAGCGGGACACGTCAGTGACTGGATATACGTGTCGAGCGGGCAGATTCATCAACTCATGTTCGGATTGCCGCCGGGCGCCGGGTTTACCCATTCCAACGAATTCCGCACGATTTTTGCCGCCGACGAGGTCCTCACCGTCCTCAGTGGAACCCTGGCCCTCATGAATCCCGAGCGCGGAGAGGTCCAGATCGTTGAATGCGGCTCTTCGGCGTTCTTCCGACGCGATACGTGGCACCACGCACAGAATTACAGCACCGATACCCTTCGGGTACTCGAACTGTTTGCCCCTCCGCCGTCCCAGGGCACCTCCGGCAGCTACGCGCGAACCAAGGACAACTTGAAGGAGTCGCGCTACGAACGGGACGAGGACATCGGCAGGTGGCCTATGGAGGAGAGCCGAATTCGAGATACAGAGACGATTCGCGTTCGCCGCCCCGCCGACTGCCTCTGGCGCCTGGAGGGTGACGGCCGCGTGCTCATCGGCCTGATCGCTTCCACGGAGCAGTTGACGGTCGGTCGGGCGCGCATTCTGCCCGGCCGGCGCTCCGGGCTCCGGCGCCATGCCGGTGATATCAGCATGTTCCTGGAGTCGGGCACACTGTTTGTACACGTCCCCGACAGCCCGGGAACGAAGTGGTTTGAATTGGAAGCGCGTGACGGATTCTACATCCCGGAGGGCTATTCGTACGAATGGCGGAGCATGAGTTCCGAAAGCGCCGAGATTCTATTCGGCGTCGCTCCGGAGTATCGGGAAGAGCGGCCGTGAGCGACCTGGTGATTGGAATCGACGTGGGCGGCACGAAGACGGCCGCCGGTCTGGTGGATCTCTCCACCGGTGAGATCTCCAATCGCCGTTCACACCCCTCCGAGCCACACCGTACCGCCCAAGAGATCGCAACATCCCTGGGAGCCCTCGTGTCTGCGCTTGCCGCAGAGGCTGTCGCCGCCGGGACGCCGGTAACGATCGCAGGTCTCGGGGTACCCGAAATCGTAGCCCCCGACCGGACGATTAGAAGCGACCAGACCTTTCCCTGGCTGGGTGTCGACCTTTCGCGTCTCCCGGGCCTCGATCTTCCGGTCATCGTGGAGAGCGACGTCCGTGGGGCGGCTCTCGCCGAAGCGCGCTTCGGTGCCGGCACCGAGTGTCCGCTCTTTCTCTACGTTTCGATCGGTACCGGGGTCGGCAGTGCCGTCGTGATCGACGGCGCTCCCCTCGTGGGTATCCACGGGGCCGCACTGGTTCTGACGTCGGGCACTACCACGGAGTGGTGCAACGGCGAACAGAAGCGTTCCTTCGTGATAGAGGAGGTCGCGTCGGGGCTGGGGATTGCCCGGGAATACGCTCGAGTGAGCGGTGAGGCCGGTGTAACCGCCGAGTATGTGTTTGCCCGCTATACCGGCGGCGACCGTCTCGCCGCGCGGGTGGTGGAGCGCGCTGCACTGCTCCTCGGGCAGGCGATCGCCCGTGCGGTGGATCTTGTCGACCCCGGTCGTATCGTCATCGGAGGGGGGCTCGGAATCGGGTCGGACCTATTCCGTGAGACGGTGGTCGCAGGGATGCGCGAGCGAATCTGGCTTCCGGCGGCACGGGGGATTCCGGTGGTGACGGCGTCACTCGGACCGGATGCCGGAATCGTGGGTGCGGCACTCGCCGCGGCGGAGCAACGGATCGCGAGAACAGACGGAAATCGAACGGGGGCGTTGCCCTCACACAACACCAGAAGGAGGTAGGATAATGAAAAAGCACCTACTGATCGTGCTGGGTCTCATCTTTACTGTCGCATTTGTGTTCGCGGGCGGTGGGGCCGAGGAAGATGATAACGGCGTCGTTACGCTGACCATCATGGCGCCCTGGGCGGAGGAGGAACTCGAGGGGTTCCGTCCGGTCATGGAGCGCTTCGAAGCGGAGAATCCCGATATCCGGCTGGAGTATCGGACCGGGCGTCCGGAGGATGTCGCGACGATCCTGCAGGGCCAGTTTGCAGTCGGCGAAACCACCGTTGATGTTATCGATACGCCGTGGGCGTGGTATATCGCCGAACAGGCGCGAGCCGGCCACATCATGGACGTCTCTGATCTCTTTGAAGAGGACGAGTTCCTGGCGGGCGCGCTCGATCGGGTAACCGTTGGGGGCAAGCTCTACGGCGTCTCAAGTGTCGGCGGTGTCACTACGCCGGAGTTCCGCAAGTCGTTCTTTGAGGCGAACGGTCTGCCGAACCCCGGCGAGCTCGAGTCGTTCGAGGCGTTCGTCGACCTCTTGGGACGGATCGAGGCGATCGACGGCGTCGATGCGGCGATCGCGAGCGGTGGGGGTATCGGTTGGCCCTTCACCAGCGTCGTGGAAACGTTCATCCTGACCTTCGGCGGCGCCGAGATGCACCGGCAGTTGACCCGCGGCGAGATCGCCTGGACAGACTCCGAGGTACGCTCGATCCTGGCGGATCGACTCCTTCCGCTGCTACAGCAGGGGTACTTCGGTGAGCCCGCCGAGTTCCAGGTTGCCTTTGAGCAGATGTGGAACGGGCGCACAGGGCTGTTCATCGGTGACAGCACCGACTCTCTGATGGTTGACACCCCGGAGGATCGCGGCGTCTTCCTGCTGCCGGGACAGAACGCAACCGTCTTCTGGTACGACTACTGGTTTGCTCCACGCTATACCGACCACCCCGAGGAAACGCGCCGGCTCTTGCGCTTCCTCGCCACCGAAGGCCAGCGCATTCAGGTAGAGCGGGGCGGGCGAATCGGCACGTACACCGGTATCTCCCTCGATCTATACCCCGCTCCCGAGCGCGAGGTGTTTGAAGTTATCCAGAGCGCCGAGGTAGTCTCGGACATGGACGACACCGTAGGCGGTATTTTTCAGTCGACGATATGGGATCAGCTTGGATTGATCTGGTCGGATCCCTCCGAGGAGACGCTCGATCGCGTGCTTGAGGAAATTCAGGCGGCACTCGAGGAGACGCTCGCCGGGTAGATTACGGTTGCGACGGGGGAGCACCGCGGTGTGCTCCCCCTCGTTGACCTGTGATCGCTTCGGCTCGTATGAAACGCTCTACCCTGCTCTTCATCCTTCCGGCGCTGCTCACCGTTACCGTCTTCCTGGTAGTGCCGGTTCTTTCCAGCGTCTACCTCAGCTTCTTCTCCAACGACGGTGAGTTCGTCGGACTGGCCAACTACGTTGAAGTGCTCTCGGATACCCGCGTGATCAATCTACGCGATCTGCCGCGACTCCCGCCGTACGGGGCGCTGATCCACAACTTCATCTGGATCGCGATCCACCTGCCGGCAACCGTTGCCATCGGAATGGTGCTGGCGGTACTGCTTAAGGGCGTCCGCGGCGGCGGCGTCATCCGAACGATCGTCTTTCTTGGGATGATCGTTCCCATGATCGTCGCCGGCATCCTGGTACGCTTCCTCTTCTCCCAAGATGCCGGGATGGTGAGCCGTTTCTTCGCGGCCGTCGGGGTCGAGGTACTGAGTGGTACCTGGGGGGCCCACCCGCAGACCGCGCTGCCGTCGCTGATTCTCACATCGGTGTGGCTCTGGGCCGGGTACAGCCTGGTCGTCTATGTCTCGGCGCTGGCAATGATCCCGGTCAGTCTCTATGAGGCCGCCGAAATCGACGGTGCCGGTCCGCTGGCGCGCTTCCGACGCATCACGGTACCGCTGTTGAAACCGGCCACCCGGGTCGTCGTGATCATGACCGTGATCTGGGAGCTGAAGATCTTCGATATCGTCTACGCGTCAACCGGCGGCGGGCCGGGTGGTTCGTCCAACGTCATGGCGCTGGAGATGTACCAGAAGGCGTTTCGATTCTTCGAATTCGGCGAGGGAACCGCGATTGCAACGATTCTGACTCTCCTGACGATGGTTCCGATAGTCGCTATGGTACGCGATTCGGTGAAACCCGCATGAACGCGCTTCCGACGGCATCCGCCCGTCCACCCACTGCGAAGCTCGCACGATCGCGACGCGCCCGCGGCACCGGCGTAGTAGTGACACTGATCGCCTGGATTGCGGGAGCGCTGTGGGCTCTTCCCTTTATCGGTCTTGTGATGGCATCGATTCGTCCATCCGCGGAGCTGATCGACGGTTGGTGGGTGATGCGCGAGTTTACCCCGACGCTCGCCAACTACGCCAAGGTACTCTTCGACACCAGTATTCCCTTGATCCGGCCGATGGTTAACTCCTTTGTCGTCTCCGCGCTCGGAACGCTCACACCGATGCTGCTTGGAGCGATGGCAGGCTATGCGTTTGCGCGCCATCGGATTCCGTTCAAGGGCGCGATTATCGTGCTGCTGCTCTCACTTCTCGCGATTCCCCTCCAGATGATCGTGGTGCCGCTCTATCGAATCATGAATGCGATTCGGCTTCTCGACTCGCTGTGGGCGGTGATCATCCTGAACGCCGCTACCGCGGTTCCCTGGATAACCTTCTTCATGATGAACACGATCAAGTCCCAGCCGTACGAGATCGACGAGTCGGCTAAGATCGACGGCGCCACCGATTGGCAGATCTTCACCCGTATCTCGATGCCGCAGTCGGTGCCGGCGCTCCTGTCGGTGTTCACCCTCCAGTTCGTATGGTGCTGGGTGGATTTCTTCCTTCCCCTGGTGTTTCTCTATACACCGTGGAAGTTCGTTGCGGTCCAGGTGATCCCGCTTCTGCGTGGCCAGTTCGTGGCCAATTGGGGCGACCTGTCGGCGGCATCGGTGCTGGTGACGCTGGTGCCGTTCGTTCTGTTCATGGGGCTGCAAAAATACTACGTGTTGGGGTCGGTCGGATGGGTCGCCGAACGATGAGGCAACCCACAAAGGCGAGCGCACTCGCCGCGGTTCGGGAGACGATCGGGGTATCTTCCATCGCCGGTACACGAACGCGTCCGTCCGACGGAGCCGAGTTCGAGATCCGCTATCCCGGCGACGGATGCGTCATCGGGAGCGTCGCGGGAGCGGGTGATGCGACCGTGGATGCCGCGGTTGGCGCGGCGCTGGGCGCGTTCCCCCGGTGGGCGGCAACCCCTCCGAGCGACCGTGGGCGGGTGCTTCTTCGCGCCGCGAACCGACTGCGGGAGCGGAAGCTGGAACTGGCAGCGGTCGAAGTGCTCGACACCGGCAAACCGATCCGGGAAGCGCTGGAGGTCGATGTCGACTCGGCGGCGGACTGCCTCGACTTTTTCGGCCGCGCCATAACGGGTCTGGAATCGGCCCACCGCGACCTGGGAAGCCTCCACACCTACACCCGCCGGGAACCCCTCGGGGTCTGTGTCGGCATCGGTGCCTGGAACTATCCGTTACAGATCGCGGCGTGGAAAGCGGCGCCGGCACTCGCCACCGGCAATACGATGGTGTACAAGCCGTCGGAGCTTACGCCGCTGTCAACGGTCCTTCTGGCGGAGATCCTGATCGACTGCGGCCTGCCGCCCGGCGCCTTTTCCGTTGTCCAGGGCGGCGGCGAGACCGGCCGCGCCCTCGTTCGCCATCCGGATGTACGCAAGGTCTCGCTTACCGGTTCAGTATCGACCGGTATCGAGATCATGCGGGAGGCTGCGGCGACGCTCAAGCGCGTCACCCTCGAACTGGGCGGGAAGAGTCCGCTGATCATCTTCAACGATGCCGATGTGGAACGGGCGGTCAGCGGCGCAATGCTGGCAAACTTCTACACCCAGGGCGAGATCTGCTCCAACGGAACCCGTGTCTTTGTCCAGCACGAAATCGCGGACCGATTTACACAACGGCTGGTGGATCGCACGGCGATGCTCAGGATCGGCGATCCCTTCGATGGGACCACTCACGTGGGTGCGATGATCTCGGACAACCACGCCCGGAAGGTGATGGGGTATATCGACGCCGGAATCGCTGCCGGCGCGGAGTGTGTAGCCGGCGGTGTCGAAGTTGCCCTTGACGGTCTCGGGGGCCGCTTCATAGCACCGACGATATTCGACCGATGCGACGACGGGATGCCGATTGTGACCGATGAGATCTTCGGCCCCGTTCTGTCGATTCTGCGATTCGACGACGAGGTGGAGGCGGTTACGCGGGCGAATGCGACGCCCTACGGCCTCGCGGCGGGACTCTTTACCCGTGATTCGGGTAGGGCACACCGGGTCGCCGCAGCCCTGGAGGCGGGAGTCTGCTGGGTCAACACGTTCAATCAAACACCGGTGGAAGTTCCCTTCGGAGGCACGAAGATGTCGGGGTTCGGCCGGGAGAACGGCCTGGCGGCTATCGATCATTACACCGAGCTGAAGAGCGTGATGGTCGAGACGTCGACCCTCAAGGATCCTTACCCGACGTAGTTATTCCGCCGCCTCTTTCCCGCTCACAAACTCGTCGAACCAGTCGCGGAACGTCGCCACCACGCGTCTCGCGCTCTCGGGCCGTGGGATCTGGAAGAGGTAGAGCGCATCTTGCGCCGGTACCAGCGCCGCGTGTCGGACCGTGTCCGGTTCGCCGAGGCGCGACTTGAGGTCAAGCAGCGCTAATCGCGCCTCATCGTCTTCGTAGTAGAGGCGGAAGGTCATCGGGCCCCACTGGATCTCCTCCGATGCGAGAGTCGCCGCGTTGGCAATTGCGTTACCGCGCAACCTTTCAAAGCGTTGTTCGATCAAGTGCCCCTCCGAAAAGCTCCCGCGCGCCCGCTTGTTCACGACGAAGGTGAGGAAGAGGCGATCGAACTTTCGAACGAGAATGGAGAAGGGCAGGTAGAGCCAACTCTGGCGCGGCAACAGCGTCATCGTCGCGTCGACACGGCGAACGGACTTGAACGCGCCCGGGACGAAGTTGGCGTGGTAGCCCGTCTGGCCGCCGATGTTGGTGTACCGTTGGTCGCGCGGCTTGAGCACTGCGGAGATCGCGTCGAGGGTGCCGTGGAGGATGCGCAGGTTGCGGCGCCGTCCCCACGAGAAACCGAGCGTCAGGATGACCGTTACCGCGATCAGGAGATAAAAGGCGGGTTGGGACGTTACGTGTGAGTATGCAAACACGGCGTCAGAGTAGCAGACCTGCGAGGTCGTAGTCGATCATATACGAATCGTCACGGGTGTACGGCTGCAACTTCACGCGTGCGTGGCTGACGTCGTCGTCCCGTAGCTTGAACAATTCCGCCTCCATCTCGTCCGCCACACCGGCTTTCTCGTCGGTGTACTTGTTGGTGAGCGTGGCGGTGAGCGGCAGGTTGAGGTCGGTGAGCCCTTTGAAAATGCGCTCGCTCTCGCGCAGGCTGAGGTAGTCGGGGTTCAACACGACGACGATCTTGTTGTTTGTACTCTCCAGGTACTTGGCCACGCTCACGTAGCGATCGAAGAGCTCGCGGAGCTTGCTCATGACGGGGTCCTCGTTCGCGTTGTACGCCAGTTTGACGCCGTCTTCGACGTACGCTCCGGTGATGTTGTGGACGGTGTGCCGCTTGTCGAGAATGTCGCGTCTGATTCGCCGTAAACGGTCGATCCAGGTGATCGTAATACGCGGCAGCGCGAGTATCCTCAGGGTGAGCGCCGTCGGGGGAGTATCGATCACGATGTAATCGTACGCGTGCTCGTTCTTCAGCACGCTCTCGAGTGCGGTCAACGCCGCGTACTCCTCGACGCCGGGAGCGTAGCGCAGCACCTTGAAGTACATGTCGAGGTTAAACGCTTTGGTGTAACTGTACACCTCGGTGAGGATATCGGTGTTGGTTTTGATGTACTCGGCGGCCGCCTTTTCGAGGTCGGCCTCCTGAAGATGGAGCGTCGAGCTGAACTTCTTCGTTCGGTGCCCGAGGCGTACGCCGAATATGTCACCCAGATTGTGCGCCGGGTCAAACGATACGGCCAGGACGGTGTACCCCTTTTCCGAAAGTTGAAATGCGGTGGCGGCGGATATCGTCGACTTACCGACACCGCCCTTGCCGGTAAAGAAGATCGTTCTCATCCGTCCGCGTCCAGTACACCCATGATCTCGGCGAGCGAGTCGGTGGTATCCTGTGCGCGCCGGTTGAGAACCTTGACCTCGTGTTCCAGGTAGGGTAGAAGCTCCACCGCCAGAAACGACGGTGGAGAGGGTAGTCCCGTAAATGAACCGAGCAGCAACACGACGAACATATTCTCGAGTTCCCGCGCCTCGTAGTTTGTGAGCGCGACGACCTTCTCGCGGTGCGCCTGGTCCATCGCGCCGAGGAAGCCGCGCACGGCTCCCCATGCGCGCTTCATCAGCTTCCCCGGCATCGGTTCGTGCTACGCCTGGCTCGGTTCGGAAACCGGCTCGTTGCGCGTACGCAGGAAATCGATGATAAAGACGATGTTCAGGATGAGCATGACCGCTTCGACGATAAACACTACCGTGTTGGTCAGCGGGTTGCTGCTAATGGCCGGCAGCACGACGACGAACATGTGCCAGAGGATCGCCGCGGTCACCGTTATCCAGAGCAGGTACGCCGGTATAAGCGCCATGCTCGCCTTTGACTTCAGACGCTTCGTTACCCAGGCGGTGCCGGTGAGCAACGCGATCGACGCGATCAACTGGTTACCGGCGCCGAAGGCCGGCCACAGGATGCTGAACGTACCGCTCCACGCGAGGTAGATACCGATCGCAGCCGGAATAACGGAGGCGACCCACCGGTTGGTGAGGAAGTTATACGCCCCGGCGTTCTTCTCCTTGAGCGGGAGTGCGATCTCGGACACGGTGTAGCGCGCCAGGCGGTTGGTCGTGTCCAGCGTCGTCATCGCAAAGGATGCGACCCACATACCGGCGATCGTCTTGACGATCGTGGTCGGCAGGAAGCCGAGCCACGTGTCGGCAACCATTTCAGCGTACGCCGCGGTGAACATGCCCGCTCCGCCGATGCCGGCCGCGCCCGAAGGGGCGATGTACCCGTACCCCCAGGAGGAGGCGTCAATCGACTGTCCGGCGTTCACGAGCAGTTGCATTCCGTAGCCCGCAACGGCGATGACGACGATCGTGGAAAGGAACCCTTCGAAGAGCATTCCGCCGTAGCCGATCTTGAGACCGGAACTCTCCTTGTCGAGCTGCTTGCTGGTCGTTCCGGAACCGACGAGCGCGTGGAATCCGCTCAAGCTACCGCAGGCGACGATCAACGGGATGACCGGCCAGAAGGGGCTCGGCTTGCCGCCTGAGACGATCGGTGAAAAGCTCGTGAAGGCGGGGGCGGAAAACTCGGCACCGCTGAAGATCGCCGCAATCGCACCGATCGCGAGTCCGAGGTAGAGCAGCCAGCTGTTGAGGTAGTCCCGCGGCTGGAGCAGTACGTTTACCGGTATCGCCGCCGCGATGATGATGTAGAAGAACATGACGACAAACCAGACGCCTTTCGGCGCCACGAACGGCATCACGGTTCCGCCCCAGACGGCGAGCCCGAGCATGACGATACCGATGATCGTTGCGAGCGTGAAGTTCATCTTGACGCGATAGAGCAGGACGCCCAGGATCAGTGCGGCTACCAGCGTCAAGATGTAGCTTGACGGGACCGCCGGGTCGCCGACAAACATCCTGCCGAGGACCGCGCCGAATGCGCCGACGATCAGAATCAGAATCAGGAAGACGAGCCAGTAGAAGAGTTTCCCCGTCCGGTTTGTTATCAGGTCGGACGCAACGAACTGGATCGACTTCCCGTCGTACCGGACGCTGGCCATGATCGCCAGATAGTCGTGGACGGCGCCGATAAAGATATTGCCGAACCAAATCCACGCCAGCGCAGGTACCCAGCCCCACGCCATGGCGATGACCGGTCCGATGATCGGCGCCGCGCCCGCAACCGACGCGAAATGGTGGCCGAAGAGAACCGGCGCCTTGGCGGGGATGTAGTCCACGCCGTCATAGAGCCGATTGGCAGGCGTCTCGAGGCCGTCGTCAGCCTTGACTACGTCGGTCTCCAGCTTCTTACCGTAAAAGAAGTAGAGAGCGATGTAGACTGCGACGCCGACAATGACAACAATCGTGGTCATGTGAGCCTCCTCACAGAGAATTGGTTTTCCGCGAAATTCCTTTGGCGAGAAAAGGGCGTTCGTGGATGGCTAATCGTAGCACGGCCGGTGAGCCGCGCAAGCCGGAAGTCGCGGGATGCTCGAATTGGCGCACGAATTGCACTCAGCGACTGATTTTCATTCGCTTCCGGAAGTCCGGTGCGCTACCGCGCGATACCGGAACGGTCCGTTCGGTGCACTCAACGCACAGATCGTACGTGCCGTAGCGCGAGATGTGGACCGAGACGACGCGATGGATATTGACCACGAACGAGCGGTGAGAACGGTAGAAGCGATCGTCCTTTTGCATAAGGTCGACGATGAGCCCGAACGGTTCCGCCACGTGGAACTCGCCCTGATCGGTGACCAGCGTCGTCCCGCGCCGTTCGGCGGTGGCGAAGACGATGTTCTCCGGGTAGAGCGGCACAAAGCGCCCCCCCGCGGGGACCGACAGCAGCGGCGCCGCCCCTCCCTCCGGCGGTGCACGAAGCACCGGTACCCGATCTGCGGCGCCTACCAGGCGCTCTATCGTCTCCGCGAGACGCGCCGGGTCGATCGGTTTTAGCAAGTAGTCCGCGGCGCGCACGGTGAATGCATCGATCGCGTAGCGGTCAAAGGCGGTCACGAACACGATCTCCGGCGGGGAGGGCTTTACCCGTATCTCTTCGGCGACTTCGAATCCCGAGAGCCCCGGCATCTCGACGTCGAGGAAGACGACATCCACCGTCGACTCGTCGAGGAGGCGAAGGGCGTCTTGCCCGTGGTGGACGACGTGCGCTACCGTTATCGGCGGCCAGCGAGCGAGCAGGTGTTCCAGTTCGCTCGCGGCGGGTAGCTCGTCCTCGACGATCATGACACGCAATCGAGGAGATCCTCAGCTCTGGGTACACTCATGGTGACCGTTGTGCCGCGGCCCACCGAACTGACGACTTCGAGGCCCGTCCCAAAGAGCGCGCGGAGGCGGCGGTCTACGTTTTGGAGGCCCACTGAATCGGTCCGCGTCCCCATTTCAAGCAGCGATTTGAGTTTGTCGCGCGGTATGCCGGCACCGTCGTCGGCAACGCTGATTTGCACCGATTTCCCGTTTGTACGCGCCGTCACGGTCACCGTCCCGCCCTCTACCTGCGGCAGGAGCCCGTGTTTCACCGCGTTTTCCACGATCGGCTGCAGAATAAGCGGGGGAATTTTCACGTGAGCCTCGGGGTCGATGTCAAACACGGCGGTCAACCGATTGCCGAAACGCGCCTTCTCGATCTCGAGATATCCGCGGATATGGTCTATCTCCTGTTCGAGCGATACCTCATCGTGGGTCGCCAAGTTGCGCCGGAAGAAGTTGCTCAGGCGAACGAGAAGTTGCCGCGCTCGGTCGGGGTTGGTGCGAATCAGCGAACCGATCGTGTTGAGGGCATTAAAGAGGAAGTGCGGGTTGATCTGGCTCTGCAGCGCATCCAACTCCGCTCTGGTAACGAGCTGACGCTGTACCTCGATACGGCTTAACTCGAGCTGGATGGAGAAGAGACCGGCGAGACCCAAACCCAACTCGGTATCGAGCGTCGTGAGCGTCTCGCCGCGCCGCCGGTAGAGTTTTAACGTACCAACGACGCTCTCGCCGTCGAATAGCGGGGCGATGACCGCGCAACCGAGCGGGCAGTCGGGGTCGTTACACCCGATTCGTTCCGGATTCTGGGCGGTAGCGTGTCGTTTTGTTCGTATCACCTGCCGGGTGAGGCGCGTACGCAGCGGTTCTCCGGGCCGGTGGTGGTCCTGCCCCTCGCCGACGTGGGCCAGGACGATATCGGTGCTCGAAAAGGAAACGGCCGTGACGTCGAGGTGTTCCATCATGATGTGGGCGGCCGCTTCGGCGTTCTCGCGGGTCAGCCCCTTTCTGAATATCTCGACCGTCTGGTTGGCGATCCGGAGCGTTTCCTGCGCCTGCGTCGCGGCGACACGCGCCTTCTCGCGGTAGAGACTCTCGGAGACGGCGATGAACATACCGACACCAAAGGCGTTTCCCACGATCATCGGGACGGCAATGATCCGTACCAGCGCCACCGCGTCCGCGAAGGGCCGCGCGATGAGCAGGATGATCGCCATCTGAACCGCCTCCGCAATAGCGACCGTAACCGTCGCAAAGAGCCACTTGTCCCGGGCGCGTGAGAAACGGCGGTGGAGGGCCGCGGCCATGGCACCCTCTACCGCGGTGGACACGGCGCACGCCAGCGCCGTGAAGCCGCCTATATCGATCGCCCACCGGTGAAACCCGGCGATAATACCCGCGGCGATCCCGACCACCGGTCCACCGAGCAACCCGCCGACGAAGACGCCGACGATGCGCGCGTTTGCGATCGCACCGTGGACGGGGATTCCCGTGTAGGTGCCGAGGATACCGATCGAAGCAAAAAAGAGAATCATCAGGGCGGTGTCGGCCACGCTCGCCCTCTCCTTTGCCAGGATTCCGCGCAGGTGCCGTGAACGGGTGACGAGGAAGGCGAATATAACGCTCATGCCCCCCTGGCTCACAAGACTCTTGAGGAGCGACAGTATCAACGTTCCCTCCATGCTTCCCCTTCCTCGGCCAAACGATCGGCGGCCGCTATCGCGCCCCAGACCGACTCACCGATCGTCGCGATCTTCGGTTCGAAGGCGATCGTGATCGACCGTGGATCGTGGCTGCACGAGAGCGACCGGAAACCGGGAATCGCGACCACCTCCGTCGCGACGCTCCGCAGCCGCTCTGCAACGGTTCTATTATAACAGAACACCGTTGCGGCGGCGGCGCCATCGGCCGTCTCGTACGGGCGCATCTCGTCGATATCGCGGGCGAAGTGCCAGCCGTCGGAGAGTGCCCGCGCGCTGACGATGTGGCCGTTGCCAACCGGCAAACTCTCCGACAGAAAGGTGATCGTAAGGAGGTCGCGCCGTCGCAGCGCCCGGGCGATAGGCAGATAGAGGAACGCGTACCGCGGCAGGAGGGTGAGCATCCCCCGGACGATGGGAAAGCGCGACTCCGACGCGAACTCAAAGCGACGGGCGACGCCGGTGTCCGTCGCGACGTACTGCTTCTTTGTCGGGCTTATTTCCCGTTCGAGCACCGCCACCGTGGCGGCGTCGATTGCACGGTTTCTCCGTCTGCCGCGCTCGTACGCGTACACCGACGCAGCGACGATTCCCACGAGGAGTGCGGGCCACATACATCTATCATAGTTGCGCCCCCCTCCGTGGTACAATGCATCCCGGTCTTGCCCACTTGTTGGTTGGCCATAGACAATTTCGTCGGAGGGCTTGTCGCTCTCCGTCCATAATAAGGATTGCTAGGTCTTGCCCTCCCAGTTACGACGTTGATCAGCCTGAACTGATCGTTTCCTCTTTCGCGCTCGCGGCTACCGGTGGTTCGGTTTTCGACTTTCTAAACCTGAACAGATCTCGATACTCCGGTCCGTGTCTGTACCACCGGTGGTCGGGGTCCTCTATACAGCGCTCCCACACGGTATCGACGATCTGTCGATACCGCTCCGCGTACCGATCGATCCACTCCACGACATCGGGGTCGTGTATCAGGTCTTCCGAGTGCTTGTGACCTGACGGTACGACGTAGCGTTGCACCAGGGTTCTCAGAACATCCGGGTTGTCGACGATCATACAGGGGCGCATGAGGTTTCCCGAGTCGTTGTACGGAAACTCGCCCCGTATTCCTCGGAAGAACCGCGAGTTCGTAGCCTCCAGTATGGAGGTTTTTCGCACGTTGTCTACGCCGAAGTGTGCGAATACGCAGGGTTCGATCCGCCCGTCGTTCAGAATATGAAGATAGCTCCGCCCGCCCGCCAGACATCCGCCGACCGCGGGGCCGTCGTTCCAGAAGTCCGCAAGAAAGATCGGATGGCGCGATCTCAGATCGCTAATACGCTCTCCACATTCGAACCGCTGCTCCGGTGTGGGAACCATGTCGAGTATCGGGTCCTTCCCGACGGGCATGAACATGAAGTACCAGGCGAAGATCGCTCCGCGATCGATGTAATGCTCGACGAACTCGTCGGTCGTGACGAGGTCGACGTTTTGCCTCGTGTAGGTGACGCTGATGCCGAAGAGCACGCCCGCCGACCGGAGCCGCGCCATGGCGTTCTCGATGTGGCGATAGGTGCCCTTGCCTCGCCGCGCGTCGGTTTCCTCCCCGTAGCCTTCCACACTGATGGCCGGAGCGACGTTTCCGAGGCGCGCAATCTCATTGACCGTCGCTTGATCGAGGAGGGTGGCGTTTGTATAGGTCATGAAGTACATGTCCCGGTACTTTCGGAAGAGTCGGAGCCACATCTCCTTGCGCACGTAGGGCTCGCCCCCCGAGACGACGACGAAGTAGCAGCCGAGACTCCGCAACTCCGCCAATATGCGGTCGACCTCTTCGTCGGTAAGTTCCCCTCCTTTGGTATAGAGAGCGGAGTAACACCCGGTGCACACAAGGTTGCAGCGCATGGTCGGGCTGATGACAGCCAGGGCGGGCACCCACCGGTCGTCCCGGATCAGGGACTCCCTGATCCGCGTTCCCAGGACGCCCCAGTTGTATACGAGGTTCCCCACCAGCGCACGACGACAACGGGAGTTCGTGGCAGCGCCCACCCGCGCGAACAGGCGAGCAAGGCCGCTCTCATCGGCGATATCCCGCTTAAGCGCCTTTAGGAAAGCCCGCAATCCCGGGTTCGATACGGGAGATCGCGCTATCGAGAGGAGCCCCTTCAGGTCATTCACGCGTCCGGTAAGGCTCCTATCCGCCACGCGGATCAATGACTCCCGGACGAGGCGATCTCGCACGGTCATCCGATTATTATGCATGGCTGTCCTCTCCTCTCGAGACTTCGACGACCGATACGATTCGGAGGTGCAGGTTCCAGATGCGATCCAGAAGCCCGCGTAGCGCCGCCTGATCCCGAACGACTCCCTCGAGATCCGTCAAACGCTCTCCGGCTTCACCGACACGGTGGGTGATCGCCATATCGTAGAGCCATGGCGACCAATGCTCACCAAGAATCTCCGCCACCGTAATTCGGAACACCGCCGGTCCGTCCATAGTCCCGTCCTGATCTGTGTTGCGTGAAAGGTAGTGCATGGGGACCGGCGACGGTACTGGACGAAAGTAGGGTTTTAGGTGGGGAGTATTCCGAGTTGGCGGGCCTTGGCGAGGGCCTGGGTACGGCTCGTTACACTGAGTTTTCCGTAGATGTTCGAAGTGTGCCACTTGACCGTCCGTTCCGACACGAACAGCGCCGCAGCAACCTCCTTATTCGACATACCTTCGGAAAGCAGGGACAGAACTTCGATCTCCCGGGGGCTGAGAGGGGCGACCGAACCGGACTCGTCGGAGGCCGTCGCGGAGACCACCGCCGCCGCCTCGCTCCGTTCCTGGAGGGGGAAGGCGGACAGAAGGATACCGATGAAGTCGTTTTCAAAACCCGCCTTGCGGACCTCGTAGAGAATCCTCGCCATCTCTTCGCCCTCGTCGACGAAGGGCTGCACGCAGCGCTGGGGCGCGGACCGTTCCACCGCGGTTACGATATCTGCGAAGGCGCGGTCGAAGTTGCCGGCCTTCCAGTTCGCTCGGGCGGATATGAGCAGGGCATCTATCAACAGGAGAAACAACTCCTTTCGCCGCGCCATGTCCACGATTCGATCCGTCGTACCGATGCACGAGTCGAGGTCGCCCTGCGCCAGATCGAGTCGCGCCCGCATGAGGGCCTCCATTTCGTTGACGTAAGAGACGAGGAACGAGCTCTCCGGCTCCGGCCGCGGCTCCCTATTCTCCATCCGGACGCGCGCTTCGTCTATCCGTCCGGCCAGCAGCAGCATCTTGCACCGCAACGCCTCGACCAGCCTGTCGTCGAACTCCGTTACGTCGAAGCCCCGGGCCAGACGCTCGGCTTCGGCAACGGCCGCGTCCGACTCGGCGGTTTGTCCCTGGGAGAGCAGAACCCGTGCCACTCCTACGTAGCCGTCCATTATGCCCATGTCGAACCAGCCCTGGAAGGATTCGATCCCCGCACGATAGAACCTGAGGGCCTCCTCACCGTCGCCCCGTAATCGCGCTATCTCAGCCAACCCCAGGTGGGCTGCTCCGGCTACCGGCATGCTTCGCCCCTCTGAATCCACGGACAGACTCAGGGCCCGCCTGAAGGTGGCCTCCGCCTCCAGGAGGTTCCCCCGGAACGCGAGGGTTTCCCCACGATTCGAAAGCGCAAGCACCGCCACCAGAACGTTACCTACGTCGAGGGCGTCTCGATACGCCTCGTCGAGGGCCGCCTCTCCGCCTTCGATATCGCCGGCGGTAATGAGGGCGAGGGCGCTTGTCCAGGCGGACAGGCCGTGGAGGAGATGCCGATTCCCCGGAATCTGCCTGCTCGCGCGATCCGCCAGTTCCATCGCCTC
This sequence comes from Spirochaetales bacterium, assembly GCA_028282545.1. Lineage (GTDB taxonomy): Bacteria > Spirochaetota > Spirochaetia > DSM-27196 > Alkalispirochaetaceae > JANQHT01. The sequence goes on along the minus strand of JANQHT010000018.1, from coordinate 47,386 downwards.
GGTGGATCGTCCCTGAATCATGGCGACGAAGGCCCGAATGCTGGAGGCGATGCCGGAGAGCCTCCCCGAGCCGACCACTCCCACTACCTGCTCCACCGCCTCCAGGGGGCGTCCGCTCACGAGGGCGGCCCAGGCGTGATAGACGTGGATCGACTGATATCGCCCGGCGATCTCCGGGGGGATGACGTCTACCCACCGAAGTATGGCCTCGACCTCGCTTCGCATCATGATCGCGTCGCCCTGGCGATCCAACAGCTCCGCGGCCCGTTCGAAGTCGCCCGCCGCGATCAGGTGATCTATCGCCTCTATGAAGAGGCCCTCGTCTTCGAACCACCGGCCCGCACGCCGGTGCAGATCCCGCATTCCCTCGGCATCGGCAACGAGACGGGAACAGAGAATATCGGAGAACAGGTGGTGGAGGCGAAACCATCGCCGTTCCTCGTCGAGAGGGGCTACGAAAAGATTGTTCCTGTCGGCGTACTCGAGTAACTCCTGTGCGTCGGCTCGGTCGGTTACCGCCTCGCAGAGATTCGCGGTAAGACGGCTCAGGATCGAGCACTTCAGGAGAAACACGCGCATTCCATCGTCGAGGCGATTCAGCACCTCCTCAAGCAGGTAATCGAAGACGTGCCGGTTGTCGGCGGTGAGATTCTTGAGGAACTCGGAGGGACGGTCATACCCGCGGAGCGATGCTCCGATCATCTGGATGCCGGCGATCCACCCCTCGGTGCGGGCGGTCAGGAGGGCGATGTCCTCCGCTGCGAGTGAGAGGCCCATGACCGACGACAGGAATCCGGCGGCTTCCTCGACGGTAAACTGAAGCTCCCCCACGCGAAGCTCCACCAGCTCTCCCTGCCCGCGGAGCTTGGCCAGTCTGAGGGGGGGGTCCGCACGGGTGAGGACCATCAGGTGAACGTTCTGGGGCAAACGATCCAACAGGAAGTTGACGATTTCGTGGATCTCGCCCCCCGCGGCGAGGTGGTAGTCGTCGAGGGCGATGATCATCTCTTTTCCACAGGTGGCGAGCCTGTTGATGAGGGCCGTCAGGCCGAGGCTCGCCTTTGTTGAGGCCTCAGGCTCCAGAACGGCGTCGACGGCGGCTTCCAGGTACCTGAGAAACCGGTGACCAGAACCGTCGGAACGATCGAGGCTGATCCAGCAGGAATCTCTCTCTCTCTCCGATAGCCAGGCGGCGACGAGGGTGGTCTTGCCGCACCCCGCCGGGGCGGACACGACGGTGAGCTTGCGCTCGGCTCCTCTGTCCAACTCGCCGTAGAGCCGCTCCCGCGCCACCACGTCCCGCACCCGAGGACGGATCACTTTGGTTCTGATTATCTCGCCGGCATCTTCTATACTCACGACCGCTCCTCAACGCCTAAACGGAGAGAATCGAATCCCATGGTCTTGATGACCCGATCGGCGGCTCCCACGTTCTCGGGCACCAGCGGCTCGACCGGCACGAAATGGAGCTTCATGTGAGGGGCTATTCTAACACGGAGACGAGGATAGGGTAGCGGGAGCAGCGGTTCGTATGGTGGAGATCACATACCCTTGGCACGGCTGTCTCCGGAAGGAAGAACAAAATGCTGGGCTTCGCTACGCTGCAGAGACGCGTTTTGTTCTTTCTATCGGCACTGTGGTCTCCACCATGCGAACTGCTGGTTGGTTGGCTATAGACAAGGTCGTCGGAGGACTTATCGCCCTCCGTCCATACTGAGAATTGCTATCCCGAGCCTTTGCTCATCGCACCCACTTGGTGTACGATTATGTTTGAGGTCCAACAATGTCTGCCGTACACCTCGGGGTCGATCGTTTTCTTGAACTTCCGGAAGCACGGAACAAAGCACTTGGTCTGGTGACGAACGCAACCGGATTCACGTCCACCGGGGTACCGACGTGGCGCGCGTTTCTCGAGCGTAGGCTGCGCGTCGCGGCGCTGTTCGGGCCGGAACACGGTTTTCGCGGCGAGGCGCAAGACGCGGTCCAGGTGGTGGACGAGGAGTTTCGCGGTATTCCGGTATACTCGCTGTACGGGAGCCGTTTGCGCCCCACGCCCGAGATGCTCCGTCCGCTCGACGCGGTCGTGTACGATATCCAGGATGTGGGGTGTCGCTACTATACGTATCTGTACACCCTCGCCTACGTGATGGAGGCGTGCGAAAAAGCGGGAGCCGAGGTGATCGTCCTCGACCGTCCCAACCCGATACGCGCCGACCGCGTGGAGGGTACCGCGATCTCCGCGGCGTTCGACAGCTTTGTCGGAGGGTACGGCCTCTCGCCGCGATACGGGATGACGGTGGGCGAATTTGCGGAGTACCTCAAGGGAGAGTACTTTTCCGACGTGCAACTGTCGGTGATCTGGATGGAGGGGTACGACCGATCGTCGTTCTTTGACGAGACCGGGCTCCCCTGGCCGCTTCCTTCACCCAACTTACCGAGTCTCAATACGGCGATCCTCTACCCGGGAACGTGCCTCTTGGAGGGCACCAACCTCTCCGAGGGGCGGGGGACGACGCGACCATTCGAAATATGCGGAGCGCCGTGGCTTGACGGCGAGATCCTGCGCGAGCGCCTCGCCGCCTACGATCTGCCGGGGGTGGTATTCTCCTCGATCTTCTTCACCCCCACGTTTTCGAAGCACGCCGGTCTTCTCTGCCGGGGTGTGCTCGTCCACGTGGTCGACCGATCGGCGGTAGATGCGCTCGCGGTCGGCGCGGCGATCCTGCGCGAAGCGCGGCGGTTCGATCGGTCCGCCTTCGAGTGGCGCGAACTGTGGGAGGGCGACGGGTACTTCTTCGATCGCCTCGCAGGCGGGCCTGCGCTTCGCGAACGTCTCGAGGCCGATGCGTCGTTGGAGGGGCTCCGCGCATTTTTGGTGAGCGGCGCCGAGGATTTTGAGGAGCGCCGGGCGCGGTACCTCCACTACGGGAGCGTCGTCGACGCCTCTACTTGATCGCTCCTTCGGTCAATCCGGAGATAAACTGGCGACTCAAAAGAATGAAAAAGAGGATCATCGGGATCACCGAGATGCTCAAGGCGGAAAAAAGCAGGTCCCATCTGACGGTGTACTCGCCGAAAAACGACTGGATGCCCAGCGGTATCGTCATCTTCGACTCGTCGTTGATAAAGATCAGGGGAAAGAAGAAGTCGTTCCACACGTTGATGAAGTTGAACACGGCAACGGTCGCCAAGGCGGGGCGCAACAGCGGTAGGTAGATCGAGCGATAGATACGAAAATCGCCGGCGCCGTCGATCCGTGCCGAATCGTGAAAATCCCCGGGTATCGAGCGGAAGAAGTTGGTAAGCAGGAACATCGAAAACGCGATCCCGCCCGCGGTGTACACGACGACGAGGCTGAACAGCGTATCCTGGATGCCCAGATCGCGAACTATGAGGAAGATCGGAATGATCGCCAACCGGACGGGGAGCGCCAGACCGGAGATGAGAAAGAGGTAGATAAGCCGCCGTCCGGGAAAGCGGAAGCGCGCGATCACGAACGCTCCCATCGACGAAACGAAGATGATCGAAACGATCGAGAACACCGTCACGACAACGGAATTGGTGAAGTAACCGGCAAAGTTCGCCTGGGTCCACGCCTCGAGGTGGTTTTCGAGGCTCCACGATTGCGGCAAACCGAAGGGGTTTTGAAAGATCTCCCGTGTATCCTTGAAACCGGAAACAAGCATGATTCCGACCGGGAAGAGGTTGATGCACGCCCAGAGGAGGAGCAGAAGCGCGACGACGCTTTTTTGTACGACCTTCAGCTTGAGCATTCAGCGCGTCTCCGTCCGACGTTCGAGAATGAAGACGTAGAAGATCGAAACGGGCAACACGATCACGAAGATGAGCGTAACGACCGTCGCTCCGAGTCCCATCCCCACGTCGCTGCTCCCGAGCCCGCCGAAGGCAATCCGATAAAACAGGGTACCCAACACATCGGTGGAACCCGCCGGACCCGCTTGCGCTCCCGTCATCGCAAAGACGATATCAAAGACGTTAAAGCTCCAGATCACTTTGAGCACGGTGAGCGTCGAGACGATCGGAAGCAACTGAGGCACTATGATCCGCGTTACGACCTGTACCTCCGATGCACCGTCGATCCGCGCCGCCTCGAACATGTTGCGGTTGATCCCCACGATCGCGGCGAGAAAGACGAGGATGTAGAACCCCATGCCGCGCCACGCGGTGACTGCGATGATCGTCGGGAGCGCGGTCTCGGTGCTTCCGAGCCACGGGCGTGTAAGGCTTTCGAGCCCGATCGCGCGCAACGTTTGGTTGACGATCCCCCACTGCGGATTGAGGAGCAACCCCCAGAGGAACCCGACGATGACGATCGACAGCGTGTTGGGAATGAAGTACACAACCTTGAGGATATTTGTCCCCCGCAAGCCGACCGACAACGCGAGGGCGAGCAGAAATCCCGGGATCATACTCATCAGCCAGGAGAGCACGAAAAAGCGGGCGTTATGACCCAAGGCCCGGAAAAACTCGCGCGACATATAGCCGGTCAGGACGTTGCGGTAATTTTCAAATCCTACGAACGTCTTCGGTCCGATTCCCGGCCAGTCGTACAAACTGAGCAGAAGGCTCCGCGCAAAGGGATACGCGATAAACGCGGTGTACAAAAGGACTGCCGGCAGCAGCATCCATAAAAAGCGGTACTTCTTCATACCTTTAATCAAAAAGGCGGGGGGACTTCATCCCCCCGCTCCGGTTCGACGCGTGATCGTGTCCGCTTACATTATTGCAGCGGCGCGTACCAGGTAGATACCCCCTCCTGGAGCCGTTGCGCAAGCTCCAGCGGCGTGATCTCGTCAAGGTACATCGCCTGCATCCCCTCACGCAGGATATCGTACGGGCTTGGAGTACCGGCTCCCATGGGTGAGCCGACCCAGTAGATATACTCCGCCGCGATCGTGGTGGAGAGGCCGTACGCCTCTACCAAAATGGGGCGATCCGCCGGCATCGATACGTTGGCGACCGCGGTCATCTCACCGGTCGCCGCCGAGAAGATCTCTCCGAACTCCGGCGTCGCGGAGAACTGGAGCACCGTCAACGCCGCTTCCGGTACATCGGAGATCGAGTTGAGCGCGTACGACCCGTCCATGTACACGTACGCGCGCGCCGGATCACTGTCGTCGACGGTCGGAATCGGGAAGTACCCGAACTCAAAATCGGGGTTGAGTTCGGTCCAGTTGGTCGTGCCCCAAATCCCGTAAAAGACCATCGCGGCCTCCTCGAGTGCAAACGCGGCGTCCTGCTCCGCGGTGGAGTTTGCGATGAAGTTGGCCTGGTAGTACTGCTTGAGATCGTTGAGGCGTGTATTCAGATCGACAAGCTCTTGATCGAGAAAGTTGGTGTCGCCCACGAGTAACCGTTGGATCCAATCCACACCGGGAATACTGACCCCTACCATCGCGTGTTGCATCGCGAGCGCCCACGCTTCTTTCCCCGGAATAAAGAACGGCGTGACCCCGTCCGCCTGTAACGTCTCGGCGATCTCGACCAACTCGTCCCACGTTTCCGGTTCTTCAAACCCGTATTCATCGAATATGCTCGTGTTGTAGAAGATTCCGATGATCTGGTTTGCAAACGGTACTCCCCACGTGTTTCCGTTGGATTGGATGAAGTTCAGCGTCGCCTGGGTGAAGTTTCCGAAGTCGACTTGTCCGTCCAGCGGGATCATATACTCGCCGTCGATAAGCGCTTGGGTGCGTGCGCCCGGCAACCGACGCGTATACATAATATCCGGTCCCGACTCACCCTGAAGCGATACGAGCAGCTTGGAGTCATACTCGGTGGGAGGAAAGGCGCGGTAGTTGATCTCGATATTCTCGCCGTGCGCCTGAAGCTCCGCCTCAACCTGCTCCCAAACGGGCGCATCCTGCGTTCGCCAACCCCAAATCTCCACAAGCGGCGCTTCATCGCCGCCGGTCGCGTCCTCCTGACCTCCGCCGGCCATCGCCACGCCTGCGATAACGGTCAACAACGCCAAAAGGGAAACAAAAAAACGATTCGGATTATGCATCTCCATCTCCTTTTGTTGATTTTCCTACATTTTCCCTCGCATTGCAACGAATGTCAAAGTAAAATGTGGAGAATTGATGGATCGATTTCGCCGTACACATGCGTGTATCACGCGCTGGATTGGTCGTGCGTTTCCCGGTGTGGCGGTTGCGGTCAAGCCGGGACGGGAAGAGCCGTTTCGTGCGTTCCTAGGCGCCGGCGCGGTCCATCCGGAGCGGAGCCCGCTCTCGGAGGAGAGCGTCTTTGATCTCGCCTCGATGACGAAACCGCTCGCGACGGGTGTCCTCATCCTGCGCCTGATCGATCGGGGACGCCTGGAAATGGACGCGACGATCGGCGATCTCGTCCCCGACCTGCACGCCTCGACCGGTGCGATCACGATCGAGCGCTTACTCACCCATACCGCCGGACTGCCCGCGATCCCGATGCTCCAGAGCAATTTTCCCGATCCGCGGTCGGTACGGCGTACCGCGGCACTGGACGCGTTGAAACGGATCACACCGGAGGCGCGACCGGGTGAGGCGGTCGTCTACAGTTGCACCGGATTCCAGCTTCTCGGTCTCGTGGCGGAACATCTCTACGGACGGTCGATCGGACGATCCTTTGCCGAAGAGATTGCGCTCCCGCTCGGTCTGAAAAGCGCCGGTTTCGTGGCGCTCTCCGGTGCGCCGGGAAACGAAAGCACACACCGTGCGCGTCGCGCCGTGGCGACCGAGTTTTGCCCCTGGAGAAAGCGCTGGGTGCGCGGCGAGGTCCACGACGAGAGCGCTTGGTGCCTCCGCGGCGAGGCGGGAAACGCGGGTCTCTTTGCGACCCTGGACGACGCTCTTGCGTTGACCGCGGTGTGGAACCCCCATCACGACGGAGAGCGCCTTCTCTCGCGCGATACGCTCGCGGATGCCACCCGTAGCTGGACCGACGGGTACGCGCAGCAGCGGGGACTGAGTGTCCAACTCAACAGTGACGACGCCTCCGCCGGTCCTGCACTCTCGCAACGCGCGTACGGGCACACCGGTTTTACCGGTACCAGTTTTTGGATCGATCCGGAGCGCGACCTCACGATCGTCACGCTATCGAGCAGACTCCAGTACGGACGAGAAGAGACGGCGGAGTCGATCAAGAGTTTTCGCCGGGAACTCCACGCCGCTGTTGTCGAGGATCTGGAGACGGCGTAGTCAGGCGCTGAACGGGGAGCCGTTACGCGTCGATCGGCATAAACGCGATCGAAGGGCGTACACTCCCCCCGTGTGCGCCCACGGTCGATACGTACCCGGGGCGCATATCGAGGCCCGTTCCCGGATCGTTCTCGACGAGGAGCGGCGCATCGAGGTCCACCCAGCTTGCAAAGCCGGCGAAATCGAGCGCGCGAGCGGTACCGACCGAGCTTTCCACCATCTGGCCGAGCAGGTACTCTTTGCCGGCGTCGCGCACGGTACGTACGATCTCCCGCGTCGCGAGCGGTCCGCCGTGTTTGGCGATCTTGACGACGATCCCGCCGGCGGCGGGTGCATCGGAGAGCATCGTGCGCAGGTCGGCTACGGTCCGGACGCTCTCGTCGGCGACAACGGGTACCGTAACCGCCTCGGCGACACGTTGCAACGCGGCAAAATCGTGCTTCACCGGCTCCTCGATCAGAGCGACCCCGAGCCGTTCCATCGCGCGGGCCCGATCGGCCGCTTCCGCGCCCTCCCAGCCGCCGTTGCAATCGATCCAGTAGGTACGCGCGGGATCGGCGTCTACGAGCGCGCGCACCAGCTCCACATCTCCGGCGAATCCCGTCTTTACCTTTATCGTGACCTTTATCGTGTGCGTATCCACCGAGCGCAACAAGGAGAGCGCCCGTTGCCGATCGCGCTCGGCGATCGTCCACGACGAGAGGCACCGCACAACCGACCGTTGTCCCAGCACGGAGGCGCGGCTTCGTTTCTCGATCGCGGCGATACGTTCGACGAGCGCTTCCGAGACGCCCGCCCGCACAAACGGATGCCACGCGTCGGTCTTTTCGATCCGTGCGGCGGTAGCGATGCGTAGGGATCGGCCTCGAAGAAGCGTCGCGATCTCCCGGAGTTGGTCCGTCACCATGTCCGGATCAATTCCGTAATACGGTACGATCGGGATCTCTCCGTATCCCCTTACCCCCGCATCCTCCAAGGCGACGAGCACCGTTTCTCGTGAGGTCGATGTGCCGTGGGAGAGCGCAAAGAGCGAACGCAGACGCAACCGTTCGCGGTGAAACAGCAAGCGCATGCGGTATCGTACTCCGTCCGTGCCGATCGTGATACGGCACAACCGGATTTGACACCCTCCGTGGAGGGACGTAGGATCGGTAGGCGGGAGTGACGAACGACCTATGGCGGTGCAAAACCGATTGCGAAGAGACAACCTGACTCGTTTTCTGGACGCCTTGTGGCGGTCTCCCGGTTTGAGCCGCGCCGACTTGGCGCGGCGTCTGCGTATCGATCGCTCTACGAGCGGGCAACTGGCGGATACGCTGCTGGAACGGGGCGTTCACGAGGAGTCGCCCGAAGTGGAGAGCGGCCCCAACGGAGGGCGGCCGCCGGTCAAACTGCGGATTCGTCCGGGATACGCGTACACGATCGGATTGGAATTGACCTACCCCGTCATGCGGCTCGCGGCGGTCGATCTCTCGGGCAGGACGATCGCGTATCGTGAGGTCCCCACCCGCCGGTCGATCGATGATCTCTCAAAACACGTAGGAGAAGGGATCGCCACGATCGCCGGGGAGGCCGCAGCGACCTCGGAGACGCGCCACGGCTTGTTGGCGGTGGGTATCGGCGCGAGCGCGGTCGTCGATACCGAAACGGCGACGATCGTCCGCTCGTACGCGCTCACGATCGAAACGCCCACCCCGCTGCGCCCGACGTTCGAGAACGGTACCACCGGTACGGTGGATGAAACCGTACCGGTCCGGCTCCTCAACGACGCTCAAACGTGCGCGATCGGTGAGCACCATCTTCTCGGGGGTGCGGACCTTCTCACCGCGTTGATCCGTTTTCGACCCGGTGGAACCGCAGAGGATATCGGCATCGGTGTCGGTATGATCATGAACGGCCGGCTCCTGCACGGGCGCGCGATCACCCACATCCTCCGTCCCGCCGACGGGCGACACGATCGGCGCGTCCTCAGCACGGAGTTGGGGCGGAGCCTCGCGCTCATCGCAAACGCGGGTGGAATCGATCGGATCGTGCTCGCGGGTGACATCGACGACGTGTACGAGATCGTCTCCGACAGCATTCATACGCACGCAGGCGATCCGTGGCTCGAAAACGCGTGCCCGGTCGTGTTGCAACCGCAGCTCGGAGAACAGGCGGTGGTAATCGGTGCAAGCCACGCCGCAACGGAGCATATCTTTCGTCGCCGCCTCCTGCCGATCGCGTAGCTGACCGCGAGGAAAATTGTTTGTTGTAGTCCCACCAAAGCCCGGCTATCATACACCGTATGCGTCCTCACACACGACACAACACCGATGGTTCGTACTCACATTTCACCGACGACCGCGCGATCCGGGAGAGGGCACGCGAACTGAGCGCCGCATTCGTCGCGAACGAAGGGGAGTTCCACCTCGGTTTTCTCCCGACCGAACAACCGCACCCATATACATCCGATTTTGCCGAGCGCATGCAGGCGGAGCCGGAAGAGGGAATCGCTCTCCTCCTTCAGACAGACGCCGATATCCCTCCCGTTGCGCGACGAAGCGTTTTGAGCCCCGAGTACGACGCATTGGTGGCCGCGCTTGGAGCGGTCGTCGGGTCGCGCCCGCACGATGAGGACCCCGCGCCGAGGATCTGTTTTTCGGGGTGCGGGAGCACCGGGCGGCTCGCGATCATGCTCGAGGAGATGTGGCGGCATTTCTGGGCCGACGCGGGAGACGAGGCGACGGCGGATCGTGCGTGCAGCATCATGACGGGAGGCGATCGCGCGCTCATCCGATCGGTTGAGAACTTCGAAGATTACGAGGCGTTCGGCGCGCGCCAAGTCGCGGATCTCAACATCGGCTCGGGGGACGTATGCATCGCGATCAGCGAGGGCGGCGAAACCTCATCGGTGATCGGCACCGCGCGCGAGGCGCGGAGGCGAGGATGCCGGGTGTTCTTCGTATTCAACAATCCGCGTTCGATTCTGACCGCGAAGATCCGGCGCTCCCGCGACTTGATCGAGGATCCGAACGTCACGACGATCGATCTCTACACCGGTTCGATGGCGCTCGCCGGGAGCACTCGTATGCAGGCGACGACGATCGAGATGCTGGTGCTCGGGATCGCCCTCGAGGAAGCGCTTATACAACCGTCCGGCCCGATCGCGGCGTGGAGGCTCGAGCGGGTCGATCGTTTCGCACGCTTATTGGGTTCGCTTCTGCAAACTCGGAATCGGACGACTCTTGCTTCGGTTGCCCGTGAGGAAACCGACATATACCGATCCGACGGTCTGGTAACCTACTACGCAACGGATCACCTCTTGGATATCTTTTGCGACACAACCGAGCGCTCACCGACCTTCATGTTGCCGCCCTTTCGCAGGCTCGGCGATCAAACGGCGCCGCTCTCGTGGGCGTTTGCAAAGGATCCGCGTTTTCCCGGTCCCGATGCGTGGCGGACGATGCTGCGTCGTATCCCGCGCGGGATCGATTGGAGCGCCGACGATTATCGCTCCCTGGCGGCGCCGTGCGAGTTGGTCGACAATCCGCCGGAACTCGGTTTGCAGGAGATTTACCGCTACCCGATCGGAAACGAGCCGATCGCGGAACGACTCCATCGGACTCCGCACCTGACGCTCCTCGTCGATGTTGAAGGGAGCATGGAGGACGAACCGATCGAGACCGGGGGTGTGACAAAACGGTTGCGCATCGAGGCGACGGGGGCGCACGAGCACGGACCTTCCCCGGCAGGGGGACGGGACGCGGAGTTTTCTATCTCGATCGATATCGCCGCTTCGCCGATCAAGCTGTTTCACCACCTTGCGATCAAGCTGATCTTCAATACGATCAGCACCGGCAGCATGGCGATGCTCGGACGGATCCGCAAGAACTGGATGATCCAGGTGGACCCGACAAATAAGAAGCTTCTCGATCGCGGGAGCAGAATCATCGCCCAGATTGCCGATATCGGCTACGCCGAAGCGTGTTTTCAGTTGTTTCTCAGTAGTGAGGCGCGTCGTGAGGCGGCGATGCGAGGAATCGCAACGACGACATCGCCGGTGGTTGATGCGCTCGCTCGACTCGAACGTTCTTCGGTATCATGACCCATTTTGGGCATAATTGTGAAAAAGCGAACATCAATATAGTAGCTGCGGGCTTGCGGGCTACACCTTCGCAAAATACGTGTTTCCCTGACGCGACGTTCTTTTCATCATTGCCGCCCGGGCGTCGTAGCAGGCCCTGTACACGCCGCCGGGTACCGCCCACAATGGCGCCATGGCACTGCAAACCGACACGCCCCGGCCCTGGGGACCTGACCCGCTGATTCCCGAACAGCGCGTCCTCCTGGTGAGCGGAGTCCCCGGCGCGGAGGCAACACGGATGCCGTGCTCGAGATGTTTGCCGGATTCCTCGTCGAGCACGGTGTTGAGTGCGCCTCGTCCCGCCTGGCCGATATCGATATCCACCCGTGTACCGGGTGTGAGGCGTGCAGAACCACCGGTACGTGTACGCGGTTTTCCGACGGAATGAACGACCTTTACCCGGTGATTGAGCGTTCCGTCGGACTCGTTCTCGCTTCCCCAACGTACAACTACACGATCACGCCGGAAACGAAGACCTTCATCGACCGCCTTTACCCGTACTTCGACTTTGTCGAGCCGCGTCCGGGGCCGTACGTTTCGAGACTCGCCGGCCAGGGCCGCAAGCTCGTGGCAATCGGGATCTGCGAGCAGCACGATCCGGCGGACATGCGGTATACGCTGCCGGTCATGAGTGACGCCATGTCGGTCATCGGGTACCACGTGGTAGACCAGGTTGCAATCACCGGGCACTTTGACGCCGGTTCTGTAGGGAATGACGACGGCGCGCGGCGGCGGGTTTTCGATGCGACCCTGGCGTTGGCAAGGGCGATCGGCGCAGCCGGATAGCGGTGATCCAGCGCAGGAATCGCCGGGAGGTCACCGATATCGCGTGACTTGCTCCTGTTGACCCTAATTATACCGATCGGTATATTGGCGTCGTGGAGACACGAAACCGAATCATCGGCGCATCTGTCCGACTTTTTGCGGAGCGTGGGTACGAGGGCGTTGGTGTCCAAGAAATCGTCGAGGCTGCGGGCGTCACCAAACCGACGTTGTACCACCACTTCGGAAACAAACGGGGACTGCTCACAGACATCTGCGGCCGGATTCAGAGGGATTTTGCGTCCGCACCGGTGGAACCCTACTCAGGTGATCTGCCGCGGACGCTGACCCGGGCGATCGCGGCGGTCTTTGCTTTTGCGGCGCGATTTCCGGTGGAGATGCGCTTGGTGGTTACGCTCTTAAACGCACCGCCACAAAGCGAAGCGCGTGAGGTGGTGGGCCCCCTGGAGCGCGGCTTTGTAACCACCTTTGAGACGCTTTTTGCCCGCGCGTCGGAGGACCACGGAAACATGCGGGGCCGTCACGTCGAACTGTCGCGGACTCTCGTGGCGGTGCTGACTTGGTACGCACTTCGCATTGCCGACGGAGAGATCGAACCGGGGGACGATCTGGCGTTCAGAGTCATGCACACGTTCAGTCACGGTATCTACTCGTAAAGCGAGTTTTTTCGTACCGAGTTTTTTACTCGTACTATACCGATCGGTACATTGAGGAGGGAACAATGGAAACTACGGAAGTTGGCGGCCCACAGTGGTGGGACGACGCCGTCTTCTATCACATCTACCCGCTGGGGTACTGCGGCGCGCCGCCGGCCAATGACGGCCACACGCCGGCGGTCAACCGGCTCAAGGCGATCGCGGAACAATTGCCGCACATCGTGGAACTCGGATGCAACGCCATCTACCTGGGGCCGATGTTCGAGTCGCTGACGCACGGCTACGACACCACGGACTATCGTACCGTCGATCGGCGCCTCGGAACGAATGACGATCTGCGTGAACTGGTGGCGCAGGCCCACCGCGCGGGAGTACGCATCGTCCTGGATGGCGTGTACAACCACGTTGGGCGTGGCTACGCACCGTTTCGCGATCTCCGCGATCGGGGAGCCTCATCACCGTACCGCGACTGGTTTCGCGGCGTTAGCTTCGCGGGCCCCAATCACTGGGGAGATGGTTTTGTCTACGCCGGTTGGGAGGGCAACGACGAGCTCGTTTCACTCAACTTGGACAATCCCGAGGTCAAAGACGCGATCCTTGCCGCGGCGGAGTGGGCCGTGACGGAACTCGGCGTTGACGGGCTCCGTCTCGACGTCGCCTACCTGCTCCCGGAGCACTTCCTCCGCGATTTACGCGCTCGCATGGACGCGGTCCGGCCCGGTACGTGGCTCATGGGCGAGGTCATCCACGGCGACTACGCCGCTTTTGTACAGCCCGGCCTTCTCCACGCCGTAACCAACTACGAGTGCTACAAAGGCCTCTGGTCGTCATTTGTCGATGCTAACTTCTTTGAGATCGCTTGGTCGTTCAAACGGTTGTTCGGAGAGGACGGGTCCCTGACGCCAACAACCGGCGGATATTCGCCGGTTGGCGGAGCCGGTCTGGGTCGGGGGCCGAGCGGTGGAGGAGGGCTGAGTGGCGAAGCCGGTCCGGCCGGCTCATCCTCACCGGCGGCGGCATACAACTTCGCCGACAACCACGACGTGGATCGCGTAGTCGAATCGCTCCGCGACCGGCGCCACGTCTACGGACTCTACACGTTGCTTTTCACCATGCCCGGGGTCCCCTCGGTGTACTACGGCAGCGAGTGGATGACTCCCGGTGCAAAGCGCGACGGCGATGCGGCCCTCCGTCCCGTCTACAGAGACATCAAAAGGACGGACGATTCGTTGTGTTGGTACATCGGTGAACTGTCCCGCCTTCGCCGTGAGTACCCGGCGATACGGTACGGAACGTACCAAGAGCTACACGTGGCACACGAGCAATTTGTATATGCCCGTACCACCGGTGATCAGCAGGTGATCGTTGCGGTCAACGCGTCTGATTCGCCGGAAACGGTTCCAACCCCGGTTTCGGACGACCGGTGGCACTGCGCCTTCTCCGGTGATCCCGTGAACGTGACGCAGGGCGGACTAGAGATACCGCCCTTCGGTGTTAGGATCGTGGTCCGTTCGTAGCTACGAACGCCCGGGCCAGGTAACCCACGTTGAACCGCGGCGGTCGCTTTCGAGAACGCAATCGACAAAGCGCATGCCGAAGAGGCCGTCGTCGATACCCGGAACGTCCACGTCGCCGGGGTCGGTACCGGCGCGCATCGCCCGGATTGCCCCAAAGGAACGGCCGTACAGGGAGGCGAAGGCGTCCGCCCCGCCGGGCTCTTGCATCTCTTTTGTACCCGCTGCGCCCTGCGAATGCTGCGGGACATCGATCGCACGCCTGTCGTTGTTCACACCGGTGAAAACGAGCTGTCCCGGATGGTTGTGCCGCCACGTTAGTGCACCGGCGTCACCGTAGACGCGGAGAACCAGACTGTTGGTCTCCCCGGTCGAGCACTGCGATGCCAGGAGAACGCCCCGAACGTCGTTCTCGTAGTCGATGATGACCGACACGTCGTCTTCGAGCTCGTTGGCCGGGATGTAGGTTCGATTTGACGCGAGCAGGCGCTCTATCTCCAGGCCGGTGACGTACCGGATTAGATGGGCCGCGTGGGTTCCGATGTCGGCGGTGGTGCACGAGTCGCCGCTCACGGCGCGGCGGGTACGCCATGGCATCTCCGCCGCCCGGCCGGAGGCGAGGTAGTCGAGCATCCACCCCTGGAAGTACTCCACCACGACTTTGTGGAGGCGCCCAAGCTCACCGGCGGCAACCATTCGCCGCGCCTCTCGGACGGCGTCGTAGCCCACGTACGTGTGGGTAAGGGCGGAAAACCGCCCGCTCTCGGCGACGATCCGGTAGAGCTCCTCCGCTTCCGATCGCGTTGCGGTGAGCGGTTTGTCGGCGATGACGTTGAAACCCGCCTGGACCAGGCGACGGATCTGTTCAAAGTGGCCCACGTTCGGCGTCACCACGGAAACCCAGTCGAGCCGCTGTGAGGAGGGGCGCGCCGTTTCGCCTTCAAGAAAGGCCTGTAGCGTGTCATATACACGGTCCGCCGGTACGCCCGCTTCACTCGCCGTGGCACGGTTCTTCTCCGGTGAACGCGAAAAGAGACCCGCCACAAGGCGGGCTTTCCCGTCGGCTTCGATGGCGCCACGGTGGACGGGCCCGATCATCGATCCCTGAGCCCCGCCGATCATTCCACCGCGCAGTTCGTTCTCTTGTGTCGTCGTTTTCACGACGACAGTGTGCTACATCTCCCCGGGTACGAGCAACGGCGGCGGCGTACCGCCCTCCGGTACAAAGATGAGCGATGCCGAGTTGATACAGTATCGTTGCCCCGTCGGCCCGGGGCCGTCGTTGAATACATGGCCCAGGTGCGCCCCGGAAAGGGAGTCCACAACCTCTACGCGTCGCATAAAGAGGCTGGTATCGGAGAAGTACGCCAGGGCGTCGGGACTGATCGGCCTGGTGAAGCTCGGCCAACCGGTGCCGGAATCGTACTTGTCTTCGGAGCTGAAGAGCGGCTGCCCGGTGGCGCGGGAGTAGTAGATACCACGATCCTTGTTGTCGTTGAGTTCGCCGGAGAAGGGCCTCTCCGTTCCGGCGCGGCGAATGATGTAGAACTCGTCGGGCGAGAGGCGGTCCTGCCACTCTTCATCGGACATACTGACGGGGAATGAGACGCCCCGATGGCTGTCGTGGATTACGCGCCGCCGTGGGTCGTATCGGTTCACCTCCGTCACCAGCGTCTTCCCGTTGAAGTCGATGCCGCGAACGAGCTCGCTCGCGCGGCCCGCCGACTCCTGCCACGTCCGAAACGACTCGGCCGACGCAGTCGTTGCCATTGCCAGGAGCATCATCCCCAATACAAGTGCCTGCTTACCCATAGATATCCTCCGCTCGCGCTTCGTCACCCCAAATGGTGTCCAGCCGCGCGTCCCGACCGCATCCGGACCGGTAGTAGTTGTACCGAACGGGGTTCTTCTTGTAGTAGTCCTGGTGATAGTCCTCAGCGGCGTAAAACGCCTCGAACCGGCGTATGTCGGTCACGATGGTGCGCCCCAGATAGGTCCGAATCTCACGTTTACCCATCTCCGCCGCCCTTCGCTGGGCGTCATCGTGGAAGAAGATCGCCGTCGCGTACGTGCCGCCCCGGTCGCAAAATTGACCTCCCGAGTCGAAGGGATCGACGTTCCGCCAGAACACGTAGAGCAGTTCCTCGTAGGAGACGCGGGTTGGATCGTACTCGACCTGAACCACCTCTATGTGCCCCGTGCCGCCGCGGACCACCTGGCGGTAGGTGGGGTTTTCCACCGTTCCGCCGGAGAAGCCCGACGTGGTCGAGATGACTCCATCCATGATGTCAAAGGGCTTTTCCATGCACCAGAAGCACCCGCCCGCAAAGGTCGCGTAGGCGCGCTGTGACTGCGCCGTTATCGTGAACGGGAGCGCCAGGAAGGCAGTGATTACTGCGCCAATCGCTATATTCCGTTTCATAGTTGATAATATCGCTCAAAAAAAGACGCAAAGCATCACAAAAGTGTCACAAAGCGGTGCACATACGGTCACATCGGCAATTTGAAGGAGAAAACGGTCCGTACGGCGGGTTCGCTCTCCACGCTGATGGAGCCGCCGTGGAGTTCCACGATCCTCCGAGCGATCGCGAGTCCCAACCCGCTCCGGCGGGCGGACCTGCTGGGATCACCCGTGTAGAACCGGTCGAACACGCGATGCAGGTGCTCCGGAGCGATCCCTGGCCCGCCGTCGCCGACCGAAACGCCCGCGAATCCCGGTACCCGATCGATCTGGACATCAACCGCCGTCCCTTGCGGGGCGTACCGAATCGCGTTGTCGATCAGGTTGGAGAGGACCCGTTCGATCATCTTGATGTCGCCGTGGACGTGTACCAGATTGTCCGGTTCCGCCAGGACAAGGGTGACGCCTTTCTGCCCCGCCAGCGACGAGAGCTGCATCACTACGTCCTGGCACAGCTCGGCAAGGGAGAACTCTTCCACCGTCAGCGAATGGTCCGGCGCCTCCAGGCGCGACAGCTCAAAGAGATCGTCCACCAGGGAACTCACCGCGTCGATCGATCCAAGCGTCGTCTCCAGGTAACGGCGGCGCTCTTCCGGTCCGACGGCGGCACCCTTCTCGAGCAGTGTTTCGGTGTAACCGCGGATCGCCGCAAGGGGCGTCCGAATGTCGTGGGAGATGTTCGCAACCAAGTCGCGGCGCTCCGTATCGTTGGCCTCGATGGTGTCCGCCATGGTGTTGAAACTCCGCGCCAGGGTTCCCACCTCGTCGCGTGATCCGGTTGGCGCCCGCGCGTCGAACGACCCCGAACCAAAGGCGCGGACCACCGTTGTGAGGCGCTGTAGCCGCACCGTCAGCAAGAAGAACGCCACCAGGCCCACGATCGCCACGAAGGGCAGCGTCACCAGCACGCCCCGCCTGAGAGCCGCCCGGACGTAGGCGTCTTCGATCTCACTCCTGGCCGTTTCGTAGAGGCTGCTTCCCAGGATCACGTAGAGATAGCCCGCATCGTTCACCAGATCCGCCACGGAAAAGGTACTGGGCCGGTCGGGCCGCCGGGGATCGTCACCGTAGATCGGGAACGGACTCGTCCCCTCAAGGAAGTGCCGGACCGGTTCCAGGTCCACGCGGTCCGTTGCAACCGCCGGCGCCGAGTCCGCGAAGAAGGCGCGGATCGTCCCGTCCGGTCCGAGCAGGTATATCTCGATGAGCGGATTCAACACCATCATGAAGTGGATGGCGGACCCGATCTCCGCTTCGGCGTTGCCGCTTTGGAGGTACGGTTCAATCTCCAGAGCCATGTCGGCGGCGAGCATCACGTTGGCCCGCTGGTCCACCTCGTCCCGTTGGCGTTCCACCAGGGCAAAGACGATACGTACCTGCAGCGCCGCAAGGGCCACGATCGACGCCAGGAAGACCACGGATATCTTTACAAAGAAGCTGTTGAGTGTCTTCACCGCGCATCCTCGGTGCTCGCGGCTTCCGGTGCGAATCGGTACCCGAACCCCCAGACCGTTTCGATATACCGTGGATGCCCAGGGTCCGGTTCGATTTTGGCGCGGAGCCGGTTGATGTGACTGTTCACGGTGTGGCTGTACCCCGCGTAGTGGTACCCCCATACCAACTCGAGCAATTCCCGGCGGCTGAAAGCGCGCCCCGGCTCATCGCAGAGAGTGACGAGCAGATCGAACTCCTTGGCGGTCAGTTCGATTCGGCGCGATCCGGCAAGAACGACCCGCTGCCCGGTGTCGACCAATAGGTCACCGATTCGCCGCTGCGTGGCGCCGCGATCGCCTTTCACGGAACGATCCTGCGTCCGTCGAAGCATGGCCCTGATTCGTGCCACCAACTCGCGAACGCTGAAGGGCTTCGTGATGTAGTCGTCCGCCCCCAACTCGAGCCCCACGATCCGATCGACCTCGTCCGATTTCGCCGATAGAATGAGAATCGGGAGATACGGATCGTTCTCACGGATGCGCCTGCAGATTGTCAGACCGTCCATTCCGGGGAGCATCAGATCCAGGATCACCAGGTCGTGATCGCCCCGTTCGATCCGGCGCATCGCCGATTCGCCCTCTGATTCGGCGTGCACGTGGAATCCCTGGTCGCGGAGGTGAAGCGAGACGACTTCCACGATGGCGGGATCGTCTTCCACGATCAGGATCCGGGCGGCGGGGCTCATAGGCACACTCCGATCTGCGTCCGGACGTCCTCGAGTTCCTTGATCCAGAACGCTTCCGTACCCCAATCGGGAAACTGACGCAGGAACTGGTGGTCCCGGCTCTGCCTGACGGACCAGGCCAGGAAGTAGATGATACGCATGAGCCGGAGCGGTTCTATCAGTGCCAGCGTTTCCCGGTCGAAGGGCCGGAAGGTCTCGTAGCCTTCCAGGAGCAGTGCTATTTCCCGGGTGCTGTTGTGTGCGTGGTCCGGCAAGAGGAGCCAGATGTCCTGAACCGCCGGGCCCGCCATCATGTCGTCGAAATCGATGAGCAGGAGTCCCTCTTCTCCCCGTTCGAGGATGTTTGCCCGGTGACAATCGCCGTGGACGCGATGTTCCTCAACACCGGCAAACAGCGGCGTTACCGCGTCGAGTGCCGCTGAGGTTTCCGTGAAGAAGGGTTCCGCCACGTCCGGATGGACGGTGCCGGAGGCGCGAATTTCTTGTAGGAAGGCGCGCGTCGCCTCAGCGGGATGGCATCGTAACCGGGACGGCGCCGGCCTATCCGCGCCCACCCCGTGCAGGCGACCCAGCATGGCACCGATTCTCAGCCAGTCCTCGTCGCGATCCGTATCGAAGGTGCGGCCGCCCCGGCGAGGGTAGAGAGCAAAGAGGAACTCCTGCGTCCCGTCGCCCTCCACGGTGACCGATTGGAGCGTGGCGCCCTCTTCGTCGGGGATGGGCGGTACAACCGGCAGCTCCGCGTCGGCGCAGTCCCAGCAGAACTGGTGTTCCTCGAGGATCGCTTCCTCCGTCCAGCGGTTGGGGCGGTAGTACTTGGCGACAAACTCCCGTCCATCGGCGGCTTCCAGCCCGTAGACGCGATTTACGTAGCTCGTGTACGGCGTGATGACACCGTTGAGGTCAACTCCAAAAGACTCCTCAACCGAGCTTAAGACAACGTCCGGGTTCAACAGCCGGAACTCTTCCATGCCGGCATCGTCGTGTATTCACGCCGTTGTGTCAAAACTGATAGGGAGTTCCCAGCAGGTCTCACCATCGATGTTACATGACCTTGGCACGGTTCGAAGAACACAACGCTTGGCTTCGCTGCGTTGCAGAGACGCGTTTTGTTCTCCTTCCCGGGCGCGGCTGGTGATGTTCACTCCAAATCGGCTGTGTTATCTCGATAGTGAGACCTGCACGCCGCTTTACAGAGACGAAGTCACCGGAGGGCTCGTCGCCCTCCGGTCATAATGAGAACAGCGGAACGCTTCTGCACCGCGGGCCGACGACGCGGCCGGCCCGCACGGGACAACACTACTACTTGGTCTTGATTTCGATACGACGAGGTTTGGCCTCCTTGGCGAGACCCAGCACGAGATCCAGGGTGCCGTTTTTCATGGTTGCGGTGATCGCGTCCATATCGACCGTCTTGTCGAGCGTAAACACTCGATAGTAGTCACCGACGCGTCGTTCGCGCAACAGCACCGTCCCGTTGACGTTCCAATCGGGTCGCGACCCGGTGATTGTCAACTCGTTGTTCTCGACGCTGATTTCCACGTCGCTCCGATCCAGTCCAGGCATTTCCAAGCGAAGGTGAATGGCCTCCGCGCTTTCCCAGACTTCGTAGGCCGGGTAGATGCGCGGTTGCGTCGATTCGGGCGGGCGCTGCTGGTCTTGGACCTCTCCCTTGTTCGTGTTCTGTACATCCGTTTTCATCTTCTTCCTCCCTACTTCACCTTGATGCCGATGCGCTTCGGTTTGTGTTCTTCCCGCTTGGCGATATGAATCGAGAGCACGCCGTTGGTGAGTTCCGCCGAAACGTTGTCCGCGTCGATTGACTCCGGGAGCGAGATTGTGCGCTGGAACGACCCATACCACGTTTCGCGACGGTAGTTCTTGTAGTTCTCGTCGACTCCGTTCCTGGGACGTTTTTCGCCGCGAATCGTCAGGACGTTGTTCACCACGTCGAGTTCGATGTCGTCCGCCGCCACTCCGGGGAGATCGCACGCCACCAGGATCGCATCGTCGGTTTCGACAACGTCGAGGCGGGGCGATGCCGATCGATCGAAGAGGCCGGTCGAACACACTCCGGAGTCCTCATCGAGGATCTGGTTGATCTGAGATCGAAGCCGCTCGATTTCAGGAAACGGCCACAGATCACCTCCGTTCATCCGATATTTCATACACAGCTCCTTTGACCCGTTGTTCATTGAGGTTCCGGGTCCGATTGGTTTTCGTTAACCAGAACGCAACAGGTGTGCCAAGTCTATACTGCCGAATAATTCTTTGTATTAAATGGATTTATGAACGGATGCCATGGTGTCGAGAGACGATTTTCCGTCGCAAAATGACACAGTCCCGGCGGCAGGTAACGCGCGATATCGTATCGATTTGACACGTTTTGCGATTGGTTGCCGGACGGAATCGTGGCAAAACGAATCACCGCTTCCGTGCGTACCGCGATTGCCCTTACAAGAGCCCCGAGGAAAGCAGGAAAATCGCGCCGCCGTGCGTGGCGGTTGCCGGCACGACGCCGTACCGGCCGGCGACCATTCCCGCGATGACCCCCTCCCAGAGCGTGAAAGCGAGCAGGGGCAGACCCACGTCGGTGACGGTGGCGGCCAGGAAGATGTGACAGAAGGCAAAGAGGACCCCGGAGAGAACGCCGCCATGCAGGCGCGAGCGACCTGCACTGACTACATCGAGGACCAATCCTCGGAAAAGCGCTTCCTCAAGGAAGTTACCGAGGAACGCGATCGCCGCCACGGCGGGAAGCAGCGACGATGGAACGGGTCCGCCCCGCGATTCGATCGGTACCGAGAGGTAGAACGCCGCTATCGGTGCTACGACAACGACGGCTCCGACGGTTCCTGCGACGATTCCCGCAACGGGAGATTTCAGGAAAAGCGGCAGGCGCTTCCGGTTTTCGGTGTCGAACAGGTACAACGCAGCCACCATCGTCGCCGAAGAGATCCCCAGGATTATCAGGACAAGCGGCGTTCCGTGAAACCGCAACCAGAAGAACCCTTCCGTTCCAAAGGACCAGAGGCCAACCGGTGTCATCGCGTCGCGAACAAGGACAAATACTACCAGGTAGAGAACGACACGAGTGTCACGGTCGGGCCGGATAAGAGCGAAGACCGCCGCGGTCAGTACAAGCGGTACCGCGAGACGCTCCAGGTAGGCAAAAACGACTTCCAGCCCCATTTTTCGCGTAGTCTACCACCTGGGTGTGGTACCATGGAACCGTGGCTACCACGTACCATCTTGATTTGGCAAAGATCCCCCTATCGGAGTTTTACGACACCCTCTTTGACGGCAACATCTCGCCTGGACGACACATCCTCCTCCAGGAAAAGGAGAGTCGCCGGAAGACTCTCGAAGATCGCGGTATCTCGACACTTGCCGACCTGGTTGACGCGCTCAAGACCAAAAAGCGACTGACTGTCTTGGCGGGTGAAACGGGAATCGACGAAGAGTACCTCACCATCCTGGGTCGGCAGGCGCGCTCATACGTCCCGGCACCGGTGGCGCTGGGGCGGTTCGAGGGCGTCCAGCCGGCCGTTCTCAAGGCGCTAAAGGCACAGGGCATCACCCAGACGAAACAGCTATACCAGGCGCGACAGGCGGCCGCGTCGGACCACGCCCTATCGGAATCGATCGGCGTGGAACCGGACGATCTTCGCGAGCTGCTCGTCATGACCGACCTTGTCCGTATCAACGGCGTGGGTCCCGTCTTCGCGCGCCTCTTCATTGAAGCGGGCGTAAAAGGCCTGGGTGATCTCGTTCGACGCGATGCGAAACGCCTCCTGGAACGGGTAAATGAGGCGATCGAAGCCCAGGGCTACCACGGTCCCGCCGCAACGCTCTGGGACATCGAGCATTGCATCTCGTTTGCCGGGCGCCTCGCTTCCGCCTGAGAATCTCGGCCGGCGCGTCCGGTAGTCGGCAAGGCACGTTTGAAAGATGCGGTTGCGTACCGGTGAAAGTACTTGACAATCGGTCGGTGGCCGACTAATGTATCCTCGATGGTGAAATCCAACGGCCGCAACGGACTGGGGCTTCTTCTCGATCTACTCCTCGCTCTCGATGGGAGAGCGAAATCGGGGGATTTCGGGGAACGGCCCCGGCGTTGATTCGCCGGCCTTCCAAGGCGGCAGATGCCCGCTATCGAGAACCCTCGGTAGCGGGCTTTTTTTGTAGGAGGAGAACAATGGCGAAGTACGAACCCTTTCATACGGTCGATCTTCCTGACCGGCAGTGGCCGCATCAAGCGATCACGTCCGCGCCCACCTGGTGCAGCGTGGACCTGCGGGACGGGAACCAGGCGCTGGCGATCCCCATGAGCGTCAAGGAGAAGCTCGAGATGTTCGAACTCCTGGTGGCGATCGGGTTCAAGGAGATCGAAGTGGGGTTCCCGTCGGCCTCACAGATCGAGTTCGACTTCGTCCGGCGCCTGATCGACGATAAGATCGTTCCCGATGACGTGTACATTCAGGTACTGACCCAGGCGCGGGATCACCTCATCGAGCGAACCTTCGAAAGCGTCCGCGGTGCCCCGAACGTTATCATCCACATGTACAACTCGACGTCGGCACTGCAGCGAAAGGTCACCTTCGGCATGGAGCGCGTCCAGATCAAGCAGATTGCAGTGGACGGAACGCGCCTGGTGAAATCACTCGTTCCCACGTTGACCGGTTCAAACGTGCGATTCGAGTACTCGCCGGAGAGCTTTTCCGACACGGAAACCGACTTCGCCCTGGAAGTATGCGAGGCGGTCATGGATGAGTGGGGGCCTACCAGGGAGGAGAAGATCATTCTCAACCTCCCCGACACCGTCGAGTGGATACCGTTCTACAAGCACGCCGACCAGATCGAGTGGTTCTGCCGGAATATGAGTCGCCGCGACAGCGCCATCATCAGTCTCCACACGCACAACGATCGTGGTACCGGCGTGGCCGCCACGGAGCTGGGCTTGATGGCCGGCGGGGAACGCGTGGAGGGAACGCTCTTCGGGAACGGCGAGCGCACGGGAAACCTCGACATCGTGACGGTGGCGCTCAACCGGATGGCCGACGGTATCGACCCCGGACTCGACTTCACGGATCTTCCCCGGATTCGGCGCGTGTACGAACGGACAACGCGAATGACCGTCCCGGCGCGACAGCCCTATTCCGGAGAACTGGTCTTCACCGCCTTTTCCGGATCCCACCAAGATGCGATCAAAAAGGGCATGGACCGCCGTTCCGACGATCGCGATGTGCGCTGGGAAGTCCCGTATCTGCACATTGATCCGCAGGACATCGGGCGTACCTACGACGCAATCGTCCGGATCAACAGCCAGAGCGGGAAGGGCGGCGTCGCTTACGTGATGTCCCGCGATTTCGGGTTCGAACTCCCGAAATCGATGCATCCCCAGGTGGGCGAGATGATCAACCGGATCGCCGACGAACAGGGACGGGAACTCACCAACCACGAGATCTACGAAGCGTTCAACCGGGAGTTCATCCAATTGCGGACGCCCCTGGAAGTCGCCAGGACTTCCTTCGCGTACGTCGAGAACGGTGAGAGCCGCCTCTCGTGCAGGGCAACCGTGAAGATGGATGGAAAAGAAGTGGTCATCACGGGGATCGGGAACGGTCCTATCAGCGCCTTTGTTCACGCCCTGGAGGAGCAGGGCTGGAAAGACTTTGACCTGACGGACTTTCACGAGCACGCCATCGGTACCGGGGCCGACACAGAGGCGGTTGCCTATGTACAAATCGAGCGGCACGGGGGACGGAAATTCTGGGGAACCGGGATTCACTCCAATATCGACACCGCCGGGATCAGCGCCCTGGTGAGCGCCTTTAACCGATCACAGGCGTAGCCGATACGCCCGTTTTCTACCTGCAGGGCTCGCTCTTCACGTTTTTTCCTTGACAGAGCGGCACGCTCGGGTGACGGTAGCAGGGGAGGTCTTATGGGAATCAACAAGGTTGCGCTCTTTACCAACGAGTATCCGCCGAACGTGTACGGCGGCGCCGGGGTCCACGTGGAGTATCTGAGTCGGGCCCTCGCCGATTTTGTCGAGGTCGACGTCCGGTGTTTCGGCGACCAGGATGTGCAGGTAGGGCCCTTGTCGGTCCACGGTTACCGGGCCTGGGATGAACTCGCGTCCAACACGGATTCCCGCTTTGTCAGCGCCCTGGGCGCCTACTCCCGCAGCCTTGCCATGGCAAAGGATCACATGGACGCGGACGTTGTCCACTGCCACACGTGGTATACGCAGATGGGCGGTTTTCTCGCGCGACAGCTCTGGGGCGTACCGTTTGTTTTGACGACTCACTCGCTGGAACCGCTCCGACCGTGGAAAGAAGAACAACTGGGGAATGCGTACCATCTGAGTTCCTGGATCGAGAAGACGGCGATAGAGAGCGCCGACGCGGTCATCGCGGTCTCCCGGGAAACGGAGCGGGACGTTCGCGAGAATTTTGCCGTTGATCCATCGCGTCTACACGTGATCCACAACGGCATCGACCTGGACGAGTACCGACCCGTCTCGGAGACGGTATCGATAAAACGTCACGGCGTTGATCCGTCGCGGCCCTATGCCCTCTTTGTCGGTCGGATCACGCGCCAGAAAGGCATCATTCACCTGGTGAACGCGATCCGTCTTATTGACCCGGGTATCCAGGTTGTCCTCCTGGCGGGCGCGCCGGATACGCCGGAAATCGCAACGGAGATGAAAGCGAGCGTGGAAGCGGCGCGAAGCCACCGGGACGGCGTCATCTGGGTGGAGGATATGGTTCCGCGCGCAGAAGCGATCGAGTTCTATTCGAACGCGGCGGTTTTTGTGTGTCCCTCCGTGTACGAGCCGTTTGGCATCATCAACCTGGAGGCAATGGCGTGCCGGACCGCGGTTGTGGCGTCGGCGGTGGGTGGCATTCCGGAGGTGGTTGTCCCCGGTGAAACGGGTGAACTGGTTGATCCGGCACTACGACCGGGAACGTTTGATCCGGCGGACCCGGAGGCGTTCGCCGGGGCGTTGGCGGAGTCGATCAATCGTGTGGCCCTCGACTCGGACCTCGCGCGAACGTACGGGGAGGCGGGGCGTGAACGCGCGCAGAAACACTTCAGTTGGCGGGCAATCGCTGAAAAGACGCTCGCTTTGTACGAGACGCTCACAGGATAGAGCCGATCGAGGTGGGCCGGATCAATCGTCCGATTCGATAAACTCGTCAAGATGACCGAGCATGTCTCCGTACGAGGCTTCCGGGTCTTCGTGCCTCGCCTTGTCTCGGTACATCGCCTGGTCGACCAACTCGAGTATGTTGTCGACGTTTTGGCTATCCGCTTCGTGTGTACCTATACTGCATTTGATCTTGGGATTTGCCTCGAGGTTGTACTCCGCCAGATTCTCGAGAATTCGCGCCCGTGCCGCGTCTGCAGCCTCGATTCCCGAGTCGGTCAGCAGCACAAGGAACTCGTCCCCGCCGTATCGCGCGACGATATCGATTTTTCTCACCGACTCTTTGATTATCTCGGCGACGGTTCGCAGGACGGTGTCTCCTACAACGTGACCGTAGGTGTCGTTGATCGATTTGAAGTCGTTGACATCCAGAAGCAACACCGAGAAGCGCGTTCCATGGCGGATAACGCGATCGCGTTCGCGTGTCAGGTACCGCGTCACGATGCGACGGTTGTAGAGGTTGGTTAGCGGGTCCAACAGCGCGACGGCTCGGAGCGCCCGAAAGTAGTACGATTTTTCAATCGCAATGGCTGCGAAATCGGCTATTACCGTGAGGATTTTCAACTCGAGCGGTGTGAAGGCTTTGCCGTTGATCTTGTTAATAAGTTCGATCACGCCAAAAACGCGGTCACGATTGACCAGGGGCACGCCGATGATCGATTTCGTCTCGAAGTTGGCAATACGATCCATCTGCGGGTCGAAGCGTTTGTCCGTCGTAACGTCGGCAACGATCAGCGGCAGCCCGTTCTCTGCGATCCAACCGGCGACCCCGGTCCCGCGGGCGAGCTTTTTTCCGATAAGCTGGTTCGCCGCGCTCCCCGTTACCAGGTGGAACGTGAGTTCACCACTCTTCTGGTCGCGCAACATTAGAGACCAGTGTTCCGGTGCAAACACTCGCCCGATGTGATACATGACCTGTTTCATGGTGCCTTGCAGGGAGTTTGCCGCGGCTATCGCCTTGCCGATCTCCGTAAAAAAATCGAGTCGAACGAACTCTTCCACATCGGATGTGTCGTCGGTCGGGCCTTCCATGGCGGCCAATCTACCACAAAAGGGTGCACCGATGCCTACGTCCGAACTGCTTGTCGTTTGCCATAGACACAGTCGTCGGAGGGCTCGCCGCCCTCCGGCTATACTGAGAATTGCCAGGCGCGGTCAGTTTCCCGTCGAGAGGGCGAAGAAGAACGCCTGTGTAAGGTTCGAGATATCCTGGGTCGCCGTGGCGAGGTTCTGAACCGCCGATTTCGCCACTTCCCGGAAAACCGGGGCGGCGATCGTCGGGTCTTCCTCCGCGAGCTTGTTGAATGCGTCGATTGTGATGATTCCCGCCTGGATCGGGGTCATCGCCACGACCGTCGCCGTCCGAATCGCGTTTTCCGCAACGAGCGAGAACTCACCCACACCAAAGGCGGGAATCTTGACAACGTGGACCGTCGGTACCGTGACGGGATCCTCCTCAGGCGGCGGATTGGTCGTCTCCAGGCGGATGATCGCCTTTTTCGATTCACTGATCCCGCTCGACGTCCGGATGAGGACGCGTTTGGTGACCTCCACCTGCCCCTGGAACACCAGGATCATCGTGTCGCCCTGGTCGCCCTCGTTGAGAATGATGCCGTGGGGACTGTACGTGGTTTGTTCAACGGCCTGTGCGATCGCCGCGCACTGCGTTTCGGAGAGGCCCTGGAAGAGGTTGATCCGCGAAATCGCGTCGGCGTCTATCTTGACGTCGCTCTTTGTTGCCATACACCTCTCCTCACGTAAGCACGACGGCGTTGTACCCCGACTCGACAACGAACTCGTCGGCCGGGTTGAGCGTAATCGCTACCTGTTCGTCCATTGAGAGCTTGATACCCGCATCTTCGAGTTGTTCCTTGATCATGGCTCGGATGAGCGGGCTTCCGGATTCGGCCATCTGTTTTTCCAGGTCAAACCCGGCTTGGGAAAAGGCGTAGCCCAGGACCGTCCATTGGTGCGTCGCCCGGTAGAAGGCCGAGACCATGTCGTGTCGTTGACCGGCCAGTTCCTCCGGTACCGTGGTGACCGAAAGCGCGTGCTCAGCGTCGGCCGACTCCTCAACAAGCATCCGCAACAACTGCGGTACGCCCGGCCGGACGGCGTGGTTCGCCAGCATAAAGGGCACGTGCGGATCGACAAAGACAACGTCGTTTGCGTTGGCGCGCTTTAGGTGCGGCACCGTCCCTTCCTCGAGAACGTGGGCGACCACAAAGAGTTCCTCCGAGATGCCCTTGGCGGTGAGCGTCGCAAGGATCGTGCGCTGCTCGTCCGGCGCCTCACCGGAGCCGAGCTTGCTCGTGTCGGGAAGGATAAGGCACATGCGCGATTGGTCCACAAAGGCGCTGCGAAGTACCGATTCCTCGGTAAAGTTCCCGCTGATGTGGGTTACGTCCAGTGCCTTGAATTCCGCCGCGACGCGACTGACCTGGTCTTCATCCGCTTCGTTTACGAGGACGATGAGGTTGTTCGTCGGGTGCGCGCCCGCAATCATCTCGAGGATCTCTTTTACCATGTGGTTCCAGCCACAGATCACCAGGTGCTGATTGTATTTTTCTGCGTCCAACTTCGTGCCTCCCTGCAGACGTCGGGCAACCAAGACCGATGCGATGGTACCGCTCAGGACGGTAACCAACCCCAAGTTGACCAGCATCATCACCATCGCCAGTGATTTGCCGAGCGGCGACGTGGGGCTGACATCGCCGTACCCTACCGTGGTGAAGGTAACCACCGACCACCAGAAGGCGTGAAAGAACGTCTCTCCCCGGGTTGCATCGTCCTTTCCAAGGTGACCGGCCACGCTTGCCGAAAAAGTGTCCCATTCTACAAAGGTCTGCGCTATTGCAGAGATGAGGAGGATAACGATCGCCCAGCGCGCGTACCGAATGAGCTCGTTGCCGCGGAACCACTCCCAGAATGTCTTCGTTTTCTCCCAGAAACTTCGGAACTTGCTGTCCTTCTTCCGTCGTTCCGCTGCGCGTTCGAGAAGCGAGATACCCTGGTCCTTGTTGACCAGTTCCTGCGCCTGGTTGGCGAGTTCCGCTTGTCTGTACCGGTTTTCGCCGGCTAATCCGACCAGATTTGCACTATCCGACACGTTCGTTCCAGTCTACTTCGGCCCACCCAAATCATCAAGAAATGACACTACGTACCTACCTATACGTTATCGGCGCCTGGGAGGCGAATATTCAGGGCTTCCCGTTTTCAAGTTGTCGATTGGGCCCTTGCAAGGCGGTCGTCCTCACACGACAATTATGCATAAGAGGAGCATCTCAGTGCGTCGCGGCAAACACTACACCGTTCCAGGACCCTCGATCCGGGAAACTCCGCAGGAAGAATACGCCAAAGTCGCGAGCAAATGGTCCATATGGTCGCGCTTCTTCCTGTGGCTCTCGTCCGTTCTCCAGGGCCGATCGTTCACGACGCTGGCGAAACGCAAGATGATCGCGGAAATCGCCGGGTCGGTCGTCGGGGAGGAACCAAACCTGTACGACATCGAGACGGACATGGTGGGCGAGACGCTGATACAGGTTGTCACGCAGTTAAAAAACCACTGCCGGACGGTGCGAACCGCGGTCGACGCGATTCTGTGGCCCGAACCATACGGGTATCTGCGATTTCTCATCGCACACCTCCTGCTGGAGGTAGACCAGAAGATCACCGTCGCGATGAAGTACGACTTCGATTTTGGTCAGATCACCTCCACACCGGTGGCGGACGCGGTGGAGATCGTTTCCGAGCGCGTTCAGCAGGAGATTCGCCGGCATAACGGCGATATCGTAAAGACCCTGACACCCCATTGGCGGTGCGCGGCGCTCCTCCACGCGGCCGTGACGATGTCGTATGACCAGGTACTCGAAAAGGCGGCGGGTCCCGCGGGAAATAGAACGATCCCGTTGAAAACCGTCGTTCCCAACCTCATCCGTCTGGACCAGATGCGCCGGCAGTTCGACCGCTACTGGCAGCCGCAAACCTCCGACTACATCGCCGACTACAGCCGGAACGTGCAGCCTCTTCGTCCCGGCCAGATTGAACTGGTCGTGTCATCGGTTCAGAGCCTGGAAAAACGGGGCCACGTCCGGGAACTTATCCAGATTGGGATGGAAGACCCCCTTCTCAAGCTGAGTAGCCCCCCCGTATTGGCCGAGTGGTTCGAGCACACCCTCGACGCCTACCTGGGGCAGATCTGGCCGTACCTCGCCCGGCGGGCCTCGCGCACGTGCCGCGGTGAGATCCAGTCGCTCCTTTTGCAGGACTACGAGACCGACATCACGGAGCTTCCCCAGATACCCCCCGCGCTGTCGACCATTTCCCTGGGAATCATGTGTGTCCTGTCCGGCAACAAGACCTTTGCGAATGTTCAGCGAGCAGCGCTGCAACTTGTCATAGACGGCGTTTTCAGTCGGAACGACGGGAGATCGATGCTCCACCAGGCGATGACCGGCATCGAAGCGGGTCTCAAAGAGGTTTCGGAGCTCTTTCTGCCGGATGAAGACGGGGGGCCCGGTGTCGCCTGGGACTACATCGCGAAGATCGAATCGAGCGCCGGATCGGTTTTGGTGAGCCGTGCCAAGCAGCAGGAGTACTTCGACTCACTCCATACCAAGCTGATGCCGATTGTGGTTTCCTTTGGTGAAGGTCTGATCCGCGCAAGTCGCGTAATCAAGGCGCGACGCAGCGGAACCGAAGAGTTCGGCACGATCACCTATGACGATGACCTGACGATCCAGGGTGTCAAGAATCCGCGGAAGATCGACGCGTACCTGGAGGTGATCGAACGTTCCTGGCTTGTCATGGGTACCCGGATTATCAACCTGCTCAACATCGAAATCGAGAAGGAACCACGTTAGCGGGCGGATGTGTAGAATTGCTCGCCCATTTCGGGCGTCTCACCGGGGACAAAATTCACGAGCGACCATTGACCGTAATACCACTCGTCTCCGGCCGGACGGGCCGTAAAGAGGGAAACCGCCGCGTTTGACGTCTTGATCAGCGGCATCCAGGTGGTATCCGACTCCGCCGTTGCGCCGAAACTCGCCTTAATGATCCACTGCAACATCCCGCCGTGGGAGACGGACAACACCCGCGGGGTGCCGCTGTTTGCCGTGTGTACCAGCGCCTCCCAGCACTCGATCGCCCGCGTTGTAAGCGACCGAACGGGTTCCGCCCCCGGCACCGCTTCCCAACTGCCCACGGTAAACGCCGCGTATTCTTCCGGGTACCGTTCGCGGATCTCGTGAAGCGTCAGGCCGGAGAAGGGGCCCATGTAGAGCTCCGTCAGGGGATCCGATGGAACCGGTTCGGGATAGGCGTTGGCCGCGGCGATGATCGATGCAGTTTCCGAGGCTCGCACCAGGGGTGAGGTCAATACGGCGTCGATCTCGATCCGCTGTTCACCAAACCACGCGGCTGTCTTGCGGACCTGTTCGCGCCCGCGTTCGGTCAGGGGAGCGTCGCGCCTGCCCTGCATCATTCCCACCACGTTTCCCTCGCTCTCCCCGTGGCGGAGAAAGAAGAAGTGCGCGGGACCGGCCAGGTCGCTGAGGATATCGGGGAAGTGCCGCATCGCTTTGGAGACCTCTTAGGAGTAGTTCAGGATGATCTCACCCTGGATGGAATCGTCCGTATATTTGATCATGAGCGTTTCCGTCTCCTCGTTGTAGTGACGCCCCTTGATGTACGCTTCGAAGGTCGGGTCGTCGCGCCACACGAGGCCGAAAAGCTCCATCGTGTCAAACTGCGGCACTCCTTGGAAAATCACGTAGTGCGTGCGGTTTTCCGGATAGCGGAGTGTGAAATAGAAGCGCTCGGGCGAGATATCGACCGTCGTGAAGTCGGCGACCGTGTAGATATACGTACCCGGTCCGATTTCGTCGTAGAGCGGTACGTACCGCGGGTAGGATGGATTCTCCGTGAAGAAGGCGTAGATCGCCTCCGGACCGAAACTTCCCTCCTGCCCCTGAATCCCGCTATCACCAAAAACGAGGCGGGCCGGAAGATACCCGGCGTCATCTGCCAGGGCCAGGGCGGATAGAACTAGGTTTCGTCCTATGGCAACCACCGTTCGATCTCCTCGGGTCCCCCCGATCAGTTCGAGTAGCTGACCGGCGCGGATCGAGTACCGTACGTCGATTTCTCCCTGGCCGGACTCGAGGAAGAAGTAGTCGTCGAACTGAACGATAGCCGGGTAGATGCGTTCTTCGATGATTGCGGCAAAGCGCTCGGTCGCCTCCAGCGCCTCTGCCGGGGCAAATTCGGAGTCGAAGGCGTTGGCGAGCATGCCCACCGCCGTGGGAATGGCCACGTTTCGAAAATCAACAAGGCCGGCAAACTCCACGACTTCGCGAAAGAGCTCGTCGCCACCCCGGAGGGCGGCAAATGTCAGCAGATCCTCCTGCCTGAAAACGGTAGGATCCCCGGAACGAACCCTGGCCAGGTCACTCCGCGCGCGTTGTATGTCGTTCGTAACGGACTGCTGCGTTACTTCACGCAAATTTCCAAGGAATACGGTGGAGCGGATACCTATTTCGTCGGGGTGCAGATCAGCGGCTCGACGCATCCGGTTGAACGCCGGAGTGTATTCGTTTCGCTGCCACGCTTCAGCGAGGTACGCAACCAGAATCTCCTCGGAGAAGAGCGGCGATCCGTCGCGTCGGTCCCAGGTACCGGAACCACCGTTGAACCGTGACACCGCCCAGCCGCGGTAGGCAACCTCGAAAAAGTCCGACAGGCTCGACTCGTAGAACGCGTCGCCGATCCACCGCTGGTCATCGGCAAAGGCGACGCTCACCACGTCGAGTCGTCGATCGCCCAGCTCCGCGTAACGAATGAGGCGACTCGTGCCGGCAAGGGGGACGAGCAACGTCCCCTGGTCAAGATCGAACTGGGTTCGCGGCGGAGCCGACAGAAAGTAGTCGCGACCGCCGTACGAGACGTGAACGGACTCGGGCGTTCCGGGCCGGGGCAGTTCGGCAACCGCGTCGCCGTCGAAGTCCAGCGGAACAACCAGCAATTGCTCCGCGCTCCACGTTGCACCCCCCCGAGGGATCACGTGCAACTCCGGAGGATTGCCCTCAGTCACGGTGACAACGAGGGAACTGTCGTCGGAGAGGATAACACGCACACCGTTCTCCAGTTCCTCGTAGCGCGCGGGTATTAGTGCCTGGTCCGGTGATTCCTCGGCGACCAGGCGGATCGGGGTCTCCTCGCTCACATCGAGGACGAGACCGTCAAAGGCGATTCGGGCGGACGATATTCTATCGCTCGATTCGTCGCCGCCGGGGAGTATGGAGGCGCTGAAATCGATGCCGTCGATGGACCGGCGGATCGTCAGCGTTCCCGAATACTGGAGATACAGAAGACCCAGAATAACCCCGACGTACACCACCGGTACGATGAAGTAGCGCCGGATCTTCCGCGTATGCATTGGCACAATCTAACAGGAAGGATGGTGGCAGACAAGAATGCTACACCGGCTGCAGCAGTTCGCATGGTGGGAATCACATAGCCGTGGGATGGTTCTCTCCAGCTGCCTTCGAAACGAAGAACAAAACGCTTGGCTTCGCTACGCTGCAGAGACGCGTTTTGCTCTTCCTTCCGGGCGCGCCTGGGGATGTGATCTTTAACTATTGGCAATGTGGTTCCCACCATGCGAACTGCTGGGTGTTTGGCTGGAGACAATACTGAGAATTGCTACACCGGCTGAATACTAGACCGGCCGAAAGCGGTGGAGCGATGGGTCGTAGCGGATCGTCTCGTGGGGGAACGCGGCGGACATGAGATCGGGGTCGCTGATCATGTCCGGCGTCCCCGTTACCACCGTGTCGTCGACGATGAGCCATACGTGCGTGGCAAACTCCAGTGCAAGCTGTACCGAATGCGTCGCTACCACCACGGCAAAGCGGTCGCGGTCGTGCACAAGGCGGCCCAGGCGCACAAAAAGATCGACCTGGTGCGGCGGGTCCAGGAACGACGCCGGTTCGTCCAGAAGAAGCAGATCCGGTTCTTGGGCGAGGGCTCTGGCCACCATGACGCGCTGCCGTTGCCCGTCGCTGAGCGTATCGACGATCCGGTCACCGATCGTTTCGATTCCCGTCTCGCGGCTCGCCCGTTCGACGATTGCCCCGTCCTCCGGACGGGGGCCCAGAGCAACGGGATGGTAGGGAATCCGTCCCAGGTTGACCACTTGTCGAACGGTCAGGTACCCCGTGTGGGGAATGTCGGTGAGGACCGTCGCAATCTCCTGCCCGCGCGTCGTGGCGGACGGCGCACCACGGCCGTACAAGGGACGACCGTTGCACTCGATTGTGCCCTGTGCGGGGCGGTGCAGCCCCGCCAGGGCGCGTACAAGGGTGCTTTTCCCCGAGCCGTTCCGCCCGATCAACGCGATGAACATCCCGGGATCTACCTGCAGCGATACACCTTCAAGCACCGCCCTGCGACCGTAGGTGAGGGCGACGTTCGAAGTTCGCGTCAGGGGAGTCACACGGCCACCCCCCGCGCTCTGAAGAGGACGATCACCACCACCGGCACACCGATCAACGCCGTCACGGCGTTGACCGGAACGACACCGGCGCTCCCCGGAAGGTGGCTCACGAGATCGGCTACGGTCGCCAGGATCGCCCCTACCAGGACCGTCCCGATGACGACCGCTCGATGGTCGGAACGGCGCAGGTAGGCGCGGGCGATGTGGGGTGCCGTTATGCCGACAAAGCCGATGGGCCCGCACAGGGCGGTCGTCGTGCCGGCGAGTACACCGGCCGTCCCGATCAGCAGCACCCGGTTTCGCCGAATCGGGACGCCCATCGTTTCCGCGTAGCGAGGCCCCAGGAGGAGCGCGTCGAGACGCGCCCCCGATACGTACGTCCCCGCTACGGAGACAACGGTCATACCCAGCAGCGCAAGCGCGTAGGCCGGTTGGGGCGCGTCAAAGCTACCGTAGGACCACGCCACAAAACGCTGAATGGACTCCGCCTGGGCGCGAGAACTGAGGATCTGGACGATCGCGTTGCCGGCGTAGCTGAAGAGCAGTCCCAGGATCAGCAACGTCGCCGGTTGAGAGATCGCGTTACCTACGGCGAGGACGAGGAAGAGCGTGGCGGCGGATCCCAGGATTGCCGCAAAGAGCGACGACACGCCCAGGAGCGGCGCGAACAGCGTAGCCCCGCCCCCGACGATGAGTACCTGGAGCGCAACCGCGAGGCCGGCGCCGGAACTGACACCGAGAACAAAGGGGCCCGCCAGGGGGTTGCGAAAGACCGTCTGCATGAGGAGGCCCGAGAGGGCGAGGGCCGATCCGGCCGCCACCGCCGTTACAAGTCGTGGAAGGCGGAAGGCGCGGACGATGACCAGCGCTCCGGGATCGGCGGTGGCGGGGGTGAAGAGGGAACGCCATATCTCCACCGCTTCCACGGACGCCGAACCCAGCCAGATTTCAGCGACTCCCGCGGCGCACAGCAACGGAACGAGCCATAACGTACGGGCGGCGGCATTACGGGTCGAGCCGTCGATAGTAGACTCTCCGATGGTCTGGAATGAGGTGGGGGTGAAAGATCGAGATCATGTCCGCCAGGACCAGGTCGGGACGGGCGACCCCCGATTCCCAGTAGTCGTTCCCGCCGGAAGCGCCCATGCGCCGGTCGTTGTTGAACATCGCGTTTGATCGAAACGCCCGGAGCGCGGCGAAACGGGGATCCGCCGCCGCGGCGTCCGCCCGGCCTCTCCATCCGTATCCCAGATTGATCCAGACGTCCGCGGCGGCTCCACGAGAGACGACTTCTTCGATATCCAGGAACAGCGACCCCGTGCCGGGGGAATCGCGCCACAGGTAGTCGCCCCCGGCGTCGGCGATTATCTGCGCCACGTACGTGTCGCCTTGCGGTACCGACCACGTTCCCCGGTACGGCGCGTTCACCAGGACCTCCGGGCGTTCCGGCACATCCGCGGCGCGCCGCGCCAGCGCCCGGTACGCTTCGGCGCGTTCGCGGAACACGCCCTCAGCTTCCGCTTCGCGGTCAAGGGCCAGCCCGGCCACGAGTATCCACTCCGCGCGTCCCAGGGGTGTCCCTTCCCGCCAGTCCGCAACGGTTACGACCGGGACTCCCGCCCGGCGAAGTCGTTCCACCGTCGGATCCTCCGGGGCAACCACCGAGACCAGGACAAGGTCCGGCGCCACGGTAATGATTCGCTCGATATCGGTTGAGGGGGGACTGCCGACCTCGATGACTTGTCCCGAAGCGATTCGCCGCCGGACCTGCGGCGAGTAGACGTACACGCCCGAATCCACCGCGACAATTGTGTCGATCGCATCGAGATCCTCGAAATGGGAGAGGTTCGTGGTGGACAACGAAACGACGCGGCGAACGGGCGTGTGGATCACATCGTCGGCCGCAACGGGCGGGACGGGCGCGCCCCGGGGCACAAAGAGGAACCGGGCGCCCGCTGCGCCGGGATAGGCGTCCGTAATCGTCAGCAGAGTCGATTTGCCCATCCTTTCCACCGTGAAACGCGATGCGAACCGCGGGTTGGCGAATAATGCGAGGGGCAGGAGGCTCAGGAGTAGAGAGAACGCGATGAAGCGCGTACATTGCGGCGTCCGCATGGTTCAATGATATCAGAATGGCGCGGTAGAACAAGCGAGAACCCTTTGCTATAATCCGCCTCCTATGCGACGCGCGTTCACCATCGCCGCGATTGCGGCGGTGTTTGCCGGTTGCTCCACCCTCGGAGAAACCCAGGTCGAACGGCCGCCTGAACCACCGCCAGTGGAGGAGCCGCTTATCGATCCCGAGGAGGAGGCGTACCAGGCCATCAGCCTGGCCGTTTCGCTCGGCGATCCGGAAGAGGCGATTCGAGCCTACGAAGAGGCGCAACTATCGCGCCCCGACAACCCGGGCACTCAGGTTCTGCTTGCAAACCTCTACATGTCCGCCGGAGACCTTGCGGCGGCACGAGACGTCCTTGAGGGCGTTCTTGCGGTCTTTCCAGACTATGCCGACGCGCTGTACGCGCTGGCGCTCATCGAGGGCGCCCAGGGAAACGATGACGCCCGGGAGGATCTCCTGACGCAGGCGGTAGCGGAGGATCCGGAAAACGCCGTTGCCCGCGCCGCCCTCGGAGAAGCGTACCTTCAGGAACGGGAGTACGCGCGGGCCGCCGAAGAGTTCGAGACGACCCTCGACCACGATCCGGACAACTTCGTGGCCCTGATTGGCCTCGGGAACGTTCACCTCCGCACGGACGCACCGGAGCGTGCCCGAGACGCCCTAAACCGCGCCATCGAAGTCCAGCCGGAGTACTCCTTCGCCTACGCCGATCGCAGTAGAGCCCACCTGTTGGAGTACAACTTTGCGGGGGCGGAACGCGATCTCGATCGGGCGATCGAGCTGGAGCCGGACTACGTCTGGAACTACTTCGACCGCGGGAAGGTACGGGCGGAACGGGGCAATCACCGGGAAGCGATCGACGACTTCACCCGTGTCATCGATACGGACGGCGACATCTTCCTCACCTACGTTTTTCGAGCCCGGGCGTACGATGCGATCGGATCGCGTACAGAGGCGGTAGCGGACTATGAACTGGCGCTCTCCATGGAGCCCGGCTACGATCGCGCCTATCTGCCCCTGGCAACGCTCTACTTCGAGGTTGAGCGGTACGCCGACGCCTCTGTCTACTTTCAACGGGCCTATGAAACGTCGGGTGGTCCCGGTATCCCCCCGGACGATGCGCTCCTGCTTGCGGCGACGTTGAGCGTAAAACTCGACGGCCGCGAACGGGAGGCCCGGTCTTTCCTGGAACGCGAATCGATTCGAATGCAGCGTCCCGGGATCGCCTACGACGTGGCTCGATACTACGTTGCCCCCGGCAACGACGCCTACGTCCTCGCCCAGATCTCACGGGAAGAGGATCCGTTTCTGCGGGCGCGAATGTACTTCTACGTTGGGGTTCAATCGGAACTGCTCAGCCGGCGAAACAGCGCCCTCGCGCTCTATCGTGAAGTTACCGATTCCGAGGCGGACGGCTTTTTTGAAACGCGCCTGGCGGCGCACCGCTATGGGCTCCTGATCGAGGAACGAGATGGGTAATCTCTCCGGGCTATGCGCCGCGCTCGATCCGGCCCGGCCCGTTGTCGTGCAGGCCCACGATTTTCCCGATCACGACGCGGTAGGGTCGGCCTTTGCGCTCGCTCGGCTCCTGGAACGGCGCGGTTACTCCTGTCGCCTTTGCTACGGGGGAACGATCCAGA
The DNA here is from genome assembly GCA_028282545.1 of Spirochaetales bacterium. Classification (GTDB taxonomy): domain Bacteria; phylum Spirochaetota; class Spirochaetia; order DSM-27196; family Alkalispirochaetaceae; genus JANQHT01. The sequence continues at coordinate 8,996 of JANQHT010000018.1, read as the reverse complement.
GTGAGAGTCTCCGTGTCGCTATCGACCACCTGGACATCCCCATTTCCACGTGCGCCGAGTTGGACACGGGCGAGGGTGCGCAGATTGTCGTGGTAGACGGATTCGTAGGCAACTCGAACATGGTGGGGCTCCCCGGACGCGTCGTGGGCGTCCTCGACCACCACCGGCCACCGGCCGAACCGGCGTGCCCCTTTTTCGATATTCGCGAAGAGTACGGTTCCTGCGCGACGATCGTCTTCGAGTACTACCACGAGGCGGGCGTTGATCCGACGAAGGTGGAATCCACGGCGCTCCTGATTGGGCTCATGATGGATACCGCCTTTATGACGCGCGGCGTCAGCCACAAAGACCTCGCGGCGTTTTCCGAACTCTTTTTCGCAGGCGAGTGGGAGATCGCGGCCAAGCTGCTCCGAAACTCCCTTTCGCTCGCGGACCTGGCAACCTTTCGGGAGGCGATCCTCGGCTGCGTTGTGGCGCGCGACTTCTGTTACGTGCAGCTCGAGGGGGAGTGTTCGGCCGAGGTGGCCGCTCTGGTGGCGGACTTCTTCCTCGGCCTGCGGGAAATTCAATTCGTCGCCGTCGTAACCAACGACCGCGATCAGCACCGTCTCTCCGTCCGGAGCGAAGATCCGGAACGCCCCACGGACGCTATCATCCGCGCGGCCCTGGACGGCATCGGATCCGGCGGTGGGCACACGCACATGGGCGGCGGCACTATCCCCGAAGACCTCTACCCCGGCAATGAGGGTCTGCGGAAGCGCTTTCTCGCCGCCTTTGGCTGGTTGGACGAAGAACAGGACAGCGAATGATCGAAACGGTACGGCTGGGGGAACGCGAATTCGTCCTGGTAGGAACGGCGCACGTGTCGCAGAACAGCGTGGACGACGTGCGAACACAGATCGAAACGGTGCAGCCCGATCACGTCTGCATCGAGATAGACGAACAACGGTTTCGTTCCATTCAGAAGAGACGCGACTGGTCCAGCCTGGACATTTTTCAAATCATACGGAAGCGGCAGGCGTTCCTCCTCTTGAGCAACTTGGTTCTCACGAGTTTTCAGCGGCGCATGGGTGCCGGAACCGGTGTAACCCCGGGGGCGGAGATGCTCGCCGCCGTCCAGGTGTGCCGGGCCAAGGGGATCGAGTTTACCCTGGCGGACCGGCCCGTCCAGGCAACGCTGCGCCGTGCCTGGGCCAAGACGGGCTTCTGGGGCAAGAACAAGCTGCTGGCGGCGCTCATTTCGAGCGCCTTCTCCAACGAGAAGCTCTCCGAGGAGGACCTGGACCGACTCAAGAGTCGGAGCGAACTGGAACAGATGATGGGAGAGCTTGCGGACTACCTTCCGTCCGTGAAATCCGTGCTCATCGACGAACGCGACCAGTACCTGGCACAGAAGATATATCGCTCGCCGGGCGCCCGCGTTCTCGCCGTGGTCGGGGCTGGGCACGTGCCCGGCATCATCACCTGGCTTTCGCGAATGGAAGAGGGCGAGGAGGTCACGACCACGGCCGAGCTGGAGCGGATTCCCCCGCCGGGACCGGTCAAAAAGGCCCTTCCCTACCTCATCCCCGCCGTTGTGGCGTCGCTCATCATCTGGGGGTTCTTCCGCGGCGGCCTGGAGGGCGGGCTTCAATCTCTTCTGCGGTGGGTCCTGGTGAACGGAACGTTGTCCGCGATCGGCGCCGCCGCGGCGCTTGCCCATCCCCTCACGATCGTCGCGTCCTTTCTGGCGGCGCCGATCACGTCGATGAATCCGACCATAGGAGTGGGCTTTGTGACCGGCATTCTCGAGGCGGTGTTCCGGAAACCCCGCGTGCAGGACTTCGAGAACCTCAATACGGACATCCTCAGCATCCGCGGCTTCTTCCGGAATCGTTTGACCCACATCCTGCTGGTCTTTTTCTTCTCCAGTGTGGGAAGTTCGATCGGCACCTTCATCGCCATTCCGCTGCTCTTCTCTTAGCCCCCTTTTGGGCCATTCCCGTCGCCGGAGCCGAACACCGTCCGGATCGCCTCAACGATAGAGCCGTGCGGAATCAGCGCGGGGTGCCCCTCTTCACCCGACGGATAGGGGGCCGCGACGCGGGCAAACCCCAAGTCCACTGCCGCACGGAGCCGCCTGAGCAGATGCTCCACGGAGCGAATCTCCCCCGCCAGGGTGAGTTCGCCCGTGGCAAGGAGCCGCGCGGGAACGGCGATTCCCGTTCGCGCCGAGTAGAGTGCAATTGCCAGGGGCAGATCGGTAGCCACGTCGCTGAGCCGGATGCCGCCGGCCACGTTGACGTAGACGTCCTGGTCACTGAACTGCAGGCCCAGGTGCTTCTCCAGAACCGCGGCGATACGGGAGATCCGCCGGGGATCCACGCGATCCGAAAAGGTGCGGGAGACCGATCCCTTGGCGGGGACGGTGAGCGCCTGGATCTCCACCACCAGGACGCGGCTCCCTTCGTAGCACGGTGCCGCCACCACACCGGCGGGGCGCTCCTGGCCGGCGGCGGTAAGAAAGATCCCCGAGGGGTCACGCACTTCCCGCAGGCCCGTTTCGCCCATCGTGAATATGCCCACCTCTTCGATCGCGCCGAACCGGTTCTTGGCGGCCCGGAGAAAACGGAGTTCACCGGCGGCGTGTTCAAACAGCAAAACCGCGTCCACCATGTGTTCGACGACCTTGGGGCCTGCGATCTGGCCCTCCTTGGTGACGTGGGCTACCAGGATTCCCACGGCCCCGGCGGCGCGGATCCACTCGCCGATCTCGTGGCATACGTACTTGATCTGGTTGGGCGTGCCCGGAACGGTCCCCGCCTCAGCGGCCACCAGCGTCTGGATACTGTCGATGACGACCACCTCCGGCGATTCCGATCGGAGGCGCGCCATCACGTCGTCAAAATCGGTCGTGCACAGGAGCGTAACGTTGTCGCCGGGAACCGACAGACGGTCCGCCCGGGCCCGGATCTGGGCCGCCGCCTCCTCACCCGACACGTAGAGGACCGTCCGCATGGCCGCCACCGCCTGAAGAAGCAACGTCGACTTGCCGATTCCCGGTTCACCCCCGACCAGGACGGTGGAACCCGGCATAAAACCGCCGCCCAGGCTGCGATCGAACTCACCGATCGCGCTGGTGATCCGGTCCGTTGTGTTGCCTGCGATCTCAGAGAGGCGCGGAGCCGGTTGGAGGGGTTCCGCGCCGATCGGTGTTTTTCCGGCGGGGTGACGCTTTTGCTCCTCCATGGTGTTCCACTCGTTGCAGGAGGGACATTGCCCAAGCCATTTCGCTTCTCTGTGACCACAGGAGGAACAGACGTAAACTCGCTTCTGCTTGCTCATCCAAAAGCTCCGCGTATACCATACCGGAAAGGGTTTTCGATGAGTACCGAAGGGTCCGGCGATTCCGTCCGCACAATAGCTCTCGAGATGACGCGTCGGCTCGGTCGCCGTGTAACTGTTGATGAACTTCGTAGCAGGGCCGGCCCCGGTTCCGAGGCGGAGATCGCCGCTCTCGTGGCGCGCGGGTTGGTGGCACGCGGTTCGGCACCGCCGGGCGCCGCTGAACCGCCAAGGCCCCGCGTTGGACCATCCGTAGACCGCGAATCGCGCGAGGAGCGGTGGGAAGAACGCTTCGAACGCTGGGCTGACAAGGCGGAGCGGTGGTTCACGAGCCTCGCCGGCGGCGAAACCGAACTGACGGAAGCCGAGGCGATAGAGCAGCATCGACGCCGGGTGGGGCGGAAGGCGAACAAGGAGATGGCGGGTCTCCGCGGTCACCGCGCTTCCTTTTTCGGCGTTCAGGCGATGCTGTTCGTGGTTTGGTTCCTCACGAGTCGCGGCAGCCCACACCCGTTCCCGTGGTTCCTGATTCCCCTGGCCGGCTGGGGTATCGGCCTCGTCTCGCACGAGGCGGGTGCCCGGGCGCACCAGGCGGAACACCGCGAGCTTGAACAGATCCGGCGTCCCTCCCTGGCCTTCCTGGGGCTTCACAAGCGCCTCTGGAAGAACCGTCGCTCCTTTCGCGGACACTTGGCGTCCACCGCCATGACCTCCGTCCTCCTGGCGACCATTAATATCGTCACCGGCGGCGGCTTCCCCTGGGCGCTGATTCCGATCGCCGGGATGGGTGTCGGAGTCTTCAGCCATTTGGGCGCGTATCGCGCGCGCGAACGGCGCCTACGGGAGCAGATGGATGAACTCGGAACGGGCGGGGGACCGGGACGAGCCGCCGTTCCCAGCATCGACGCGTCCGCCTCAGACACGCAGCAGGCACAACAGCTTCGTGAGGCAATCCTTGAACAACTCGAGTCGCTGCCCGGCGAAACCGCGATGTTTGACGGCGGTTTTCACGCGAGTCTTACTCGGTACGTTGAACAGGTAACGCGTCTTTCGTCCGTGAAAGAGGAACTCCGCCACGCCATCGGGTCAATCCCGATGGCGGCGCTCGACCACGATCGGGAGCGGCTGGTAAGCCGGCGGGAAACCGCGACGAGCGAACGGATACGCGCCGAGTACAATCGAAGCATCGACCAGATCGACCGGCAGAAGCAATCCTACGCCGAACTCAAGGCGGAAGAGGAAATGGCCGACCTGCGCGTCACAAACGCGATCAACTCCCTCCGTCAACTGCATCTGGACCTGACGCGCATGAAAAGTATGACACCCGCGGAGGGCGAAGAGGCGCTGGAGAATTTGCGGTCCCGGACGGAAGACCTGGGACAGTACCTCTCCGATCTCCGGGACGGCTACGACGAGATCGAGTGATCTCGCCTACTTGACCTCAAGCAGCTCCATCTCGAACACCAGATACGCGTTGGGCGGAATTATGCCGTTTCCGGCGCCTTGACTCCCGTAGGCGAGTTCCGGCGGCACCACGATGGTTCGCTTCTCACCGGTGTTCATCTGCGTGAGCGTAAGATCCCAGCCGCGAATAAGGCGCCCGACCCCGGCTGGAACTTCGATGGGACCGCGATTGGCCGACGTATCGAAGACACGGCCGTCCATGAGCATCCCGGTGTAATGGACGCGCACGGTATCCCCCCGCTCCGGTTTTGGTCCGCTCCCAGGCCGATCGATCACCGCCCATATACCGTTTGCGTCGCGTTCGGCTCCCGGCCAGCGCTGCGCGATCGTCGCGAAGAGCCGTTCACGGCGCTCCTCCTCCAGTGCGGCCGCCCTATCGGCGGCGTGTGCCACGGCGCGATCAAACGCCGCCTGGTCGGTGGCGAAACGCGTCGCGTCTGATCCGCGCCGATCGATCCACACGCGAACCATGCGATCGCCCTGACGGATCGCATCCACCACATCCTGGCCCGTGACCACGCGTCCGAAGACGCTGTGGCGATCGTCGAGCCAGGGGGTCGGCCCGTGGGTGATGAAGAACTGGCTGCCGTTCGTGTTTGGACCCGAGTTCGCCATGGAGAGAACGCCGGGCCCGTCGTGTCGTAACTGCGGGTGGAACTCGTCGGGAAATCGGTACCCGGGGCCGCCGCGGCCCGTTCCCTCGGGATCCCCGGTCTGAATCATGAAGTCGTCGATCACGCGGTGGAAAACGATGCCGTCGTAGTATCCCGATTCCGCCAGGCGGACGAAGTTGATGACGGTCATCGGAACGCGCTCGTAGTCGAGGGAGAGGACGATTTCGCCGCGGTTCGTCTCGATCCGCGCGTACATACCGTCCGCGAGCGATTGTGCCGGCGCGGTCGCTGCGAGGGCGAGTAGGGCGAGTACAGCGGGGAGCGTTATTCGCGGGAACAGTGCTCTCATCGGGATCCATCCAGGGATCTGACAAAGAGGACGCCGTCGATCGCGCGGATTCGTTCGAACACGGCGTCGTCTACGTCGCCGTCCATATCGATGATGTTATACGCCAGGTCACCGCGGTTCATGTTCACCATCTCGGCGATGTTGATCTGGTGTTCCGCCAGGATAGCGCTGATCTGCCCCACCATGTTGGGAACGTTCCGGTTGGCGATCGTCATTCGCGTGTCGGCACTCATCGTGAGCGCGCAGTCCGGGAAGTTCACCGAGTTGGTGATATGCCCGAACTCCAGGTAGTCTGCGAGTTGCCGCGCCGCCATCACGGCGGAGTTCGTTTCCGCCTCCGGCGTGGACGCCCCCAGGTGCGGAACCGTGATCACGCGCTCGTTTCTGAGTAACGCCGCTTCGGGGAAGTCGGTAACGTACGCTTCCACGCGTCCCGACTCGAGTGCGGCAACCACGTCCTTCGTATTGACCAGACCGCCCCGGGCGAAGTTGAGGATACGGACGCCCGGGCGCGCGGCGGCCAGTGTTTTCGCGCAGATCGTATCGCGGGTCGAGTCGTTCAGTGGCGTGTGGAGACTCACGTAGTCCGAGTCGGCCAGCAGCGACTCGAGTGTCCGGGCGCGCTTGACCGTTCGGGAAAGCCCCCAGGCGCGTTCAACGGACAGGTACGGGTCAAATCCCAGGACATCCATCCCCAGCGCCTCGGCGGCGTTGGCGACCATCACGCCGATCGCACCGAGCCCCACGATTCCAAGGGTCTTGCCGAACACCTCGGGACCGGCGAAGCGGTTTTTTTCCGCCTCGACCCGGGCGGCGACACCGGCATCGCCCTCCGTGAGGGTTTGGCACCAGTTGTAGCCGTCGATGATTTTGCGGGATGAAAGCATCAGTCCCGCGATCACCAGTTCCTTCACGGAATTGGCGTTTGAGCCGGGCGTGTTGAAGACCACGATGCCCCGCTCGGTACAGCGGTCAACGGGAATGTTGTTCACTCCCGCGCCGGCGCGCCCGATCGCCTTGATACCCGGACCGAACTCCCGTTCGTGGAGCGTGGCGCTCCTGAGAAGGATCGCATCCGGGTTATCGCCGTCCCCGGAGACGTGGTGTCCCCGGCCCTCGAGCAGCTCGATTCCCGGTGCCGCGATCTTGTTGAGCGTCTTGATACGAGCCATAGAACCGGTACCGTACACTATCCACGGGCGAATCGCTATACTTGCGCCATGGCGGTGGCAGCTCTATGAACACCCGTTCCACCTGGGGGGTCGTCCTATTTCTGTTGGCCCTTCTCGTGGCGGCCGGGGTCTATGCAGCGTGGGCCGGTGCCGCTGATGTTCTCCAATCGCGGACCACCCAACGGACGCTCATCATCGTTGCGGTGGGACTCGCACTGATCACCGGCATCCTCTCCCACGTCTCGTACCCACGGGTCCACAGCCTTCGCGTTACCATGTACGGCTACGGCGTGGCGGTGACCACGGTGTTTTTCAACGCTCTCGTCCTGACACAGAGCGCCGGCGACGCGATGCCCTTTGCCGCGGCCTTTGTGAGCTACGCGATAATCATCCTCTTGACCGCGGTGGTGATTATGGTTCCCGCCTTTGTGGGATACCGGGCCACCATGCTCGTGGCCGAGATCACCGTCGCGGTCATCGGACTCCTGTTCGTGGGATTGCTGGCGCCCTTCGAAATGCGCGCCGAGATGGTTTCGCGCCTGCAAGCGGTTGCCGTGCCCGGGACGGCGGAGTTCTGGGGGTTTGTCGTCGCCTCCGTCCTTGTCGTCGTGTTGAGCCTTCTCCAGGAACGGCAGAGTTTTGGTCTCGGAGGGATGCACTCCGGTGCAGTGGCGATCATGGCGTCCGGTTGGTTGGCGATCGAGGCGCCGCTGGAACGTCACATGTTCGTCCTCACGGTACTTCCGTTCTATCTTCTGATCGCGATCCTCGCCCATTGGCTCTTCCGGGTGGAGAATCGCGCCTCCTACGATCCCTTGCTTCGCATCTACAACCGGAGCTTTTGTGATTCGGTCATTCAGGGTCGGAGCCGGATGAACGTCCGTCCGCCTTTTTCCATTGCCCTTATTGACCTGGATCACTTCAAAAGCGTGAACGACACGCACGGCCACGACGCCGGCGACGCCGTTCTCGTCGCCGCCGCTCAACGGGTTCAGAAAAGCGTGATCCCCGACGGAACCGTCGCGCGCTACGGCGGAGAAGAGCTGGTCGTTTTCTTTCCCCATACGAGCCTGGATGCGGCACAGTCAATTCTCGAGCGGACTCGCGAGGCCGTGTCCTCATCGCCCATCGAACACCGGGGCAAGAGCATTCCCATCACGATGAGCGTCGGCGTAGCCGAACGGCAGGAGCGCCAACAGGAGCTGACCGATGTTCTTCGTGCCGCCGACGGCGCGCTCTACACGGCCAAGGATGCTGGGAGGAATCGAGTCGTTACCGGAACGGTCCCACGATAGTTCCCACCGGCCGATGCCGGCCGCAATCGCGTGGTTTCCGCCGTCTGACGGCGCTCGTTTTTCGTGACCGCCGCGCTCACGGTTTGTCACCGGCGTCATTGGGGCTCCGCGGTGCGAGCCGCAATCCCAGTTCGTCCAGTTGCGCCTGGTCCACCGGGCTCGGTGATTCGTCCATGGGGGAAACGCCGGTGGCGCTCTTCGGAAACGGAATGACCTCCCGAATCGACTCCTCACCGGACATGATCATCACCAGGCGGTCCAGCCCGGGGGCAATCCCGCCGTGCGGGGGTGGGCCGTACTTGAACGCTTCCAGGAGGAACCCGAAGCGGCGTTGCGCCTCCTCGGTCGAGAAGCCGACGATGGTAAAGATGCGCTGCTGCAGTTCCGCGTTGTGGATTCGGATCGATCCCGAGGCGAGTTCGAGGCCGTTACAGACCAAGTCGTAGAGGTCGCCCTTGACCGCGCCGGGGTCCTCTTCGAGCGTGTCGAGATAGCGTTCCTGGGGCATCGTGAACATGTGGTGCGCCGCTTCCCAACGCTCGTCGTCCTCGTCCCATTCGAAGAGCGGAAAGTCGATAACCCAGGCGAAGCGAAACGTTCCCGGCTTGGCCAGTTCCAGGTCGCGTCCCAGTTGACTCCGTACCGCTCCCAGGGCGGTTGTAGCGGTCTTCCAGGGAGCGGCGACAAAGAGCAGCAGGTCGCCCGGCCGCGTCCCCAGATCCACGGTGATTTCCGCCGCCCGGTGTGTGAAGAACTTCCCGATACCTCCCTCGAGTGC
>JANQHT010000137.1 GCA_028282545.1 Spirochaetales bacterium | reverse complement strand
TATTGAAGGTCTGCCACATGTCAATTGCTCGCTCATGCCGGTTTGCCACATTTAGTCCTTCTTCAATCTCGAGCCAGATCTGCGCCGGCACGAGTTTCTTCATCATTTCAAGGACAGAATCAACAGTTGCGCCCGGCTTTATCGCTTCAGCGATGCCGGCGGCGACGGCTGCACCCCAAAACAGAGCCACGTCGTTTGGTGGAACGTACATGCGACCCAGTTCAAGGGCATCCTCGGCCGCCTGCTGTGGATCGAATGCGTTGATAATCCCCACAGGTTGACATGACCTGGCGAAAGCAACAGTGCCCGGAGCTACGGTATATCGACCTACTTCTGATGCCGGAAAAAAACTGTAGTGACCTATCCGCTGGTATCCCTCGACTTCGAATCCCTCGCCAGCTTGCATCAGCTTGAACATCGTGGCGTCGGTGGGCTGCATCTGGACGCCAAAGTTGTCTGGATCGATATCGCGGACCCAGACCCTGGCGAGGTCCTGACATGTAATCCGGCCCGACTTTTCGACGATGGCGGTACACATCAGCCGCTGACGTTCAATACCGTCCTCCGTTGTGCCTGGCGGGCGGTCCCTCCCACCCCCGCGATCATTCTTCTGGTAGTGTGCGTAACCGATGAGTTGATCAAGAACGCCATACTCACGCTCAATTTCTTCGTGGGTCCAGTTTTCCACAGGGGCCCCGAGCGCTGATCCAATCTGAGATCCGGAGATGCATCCGTAGATTTTGTCAAAGCATGCTATCATGGTTTCCTGGCCTCTATCCCTTTATTGCTCCGGCGGTCAGACCGCCAATAATCCGATCATGTAACATCACGTATGCGGTGACAGTGGGAACCATCGCAACCGCGATAGCAGCAAACATCGCAGGATAGTCGCTACGAAATTGAGTATTAAAGAAGCTAATACCGAGCTGAACAGTACGCACCGCTGACGATGAGGTCAGCAGCAACGCATATGCGAATTCATTCCAGGCGTAGATGAAGCACAAGGTGCCGGCCGTGAGGAGACCGGCCGTCGAAAGTGGCAAGATGACCCTCACAAGTCTCTGAAATGAGGAAGCCCCTTCTATCACGGCGGCTTCTTCCAGGGAGCGGGGAATCTCGCGCATGAATGTACTCACGATGAAATAAGAGATCGGAAGATTGATGGCCGCATAGACCAGAATGAGCGCTGCGCGAGTATTGTAGAGCTTGATGGCCCTCACGAGGCTCAAGTACGGCACCATGAATGAGATGATTGGTATCAGAACTCCGAGCAGGATCACTCCATTCACGGCGGGAGCCCAACGGACTCTTTGTCGAGTCAGAACGAAAGCAGCCGCGGCGGTAACGGACAAGTTGAGTACGGTGGCAAAGGATGCAGTGATGATGGAGTTGATCAACAACACGTGCAGGCGCGCCATCTGAAACGCGGTCACGTAGTTGGAAAACCTCGGCGTTTCCGGAAGACTGAGCGGATACGTGAGGAACTCGCCCTGAGTCTTGAGTGATGTGACCAGTAACCAGAGAAGCGGGATCAGCGCGAATCCGAGGAGAAAGAGCAAGTATGCCCATTTGGCAATCAGACCGGCAGCTGCCCCGACCGCGCTGCGTCTCATGCCTCGCGATCCCAGCGACAACCTATCGTTCATAGGTCTCACCTCGCAAGAGCCTTCGAATCGTCATGATGAGTGTGAATCCGATCGCAACGAGCAGAGTACCAATAGCGGCGGCGTCTCCGAGTTTTGTCTGTGCTATTCTCTTGTACATCATCAAGCCCAGCACGCTTGTCGAATGACCGGGTCCGCCACCGGTCATGAGGAACGTAGGCTCAAAGTGTCTCATGCCGTAGGCCATGGCGAGCGTCATTGATGTCACGAGAGTATTTCGTGCCATTGGCAGAGTGATGTACCGTTCCTGCTGAAACGTGGTCGCGCCATCCATCTCCGCTGCTTCGTAGTACGACCGTGGGATCGTAGTGGTGCTGGCGAAGACTATGATCATGAAGTAGCCAATATAGAAGACCTGCTGGACGACAATCGCAGGAAGAGCGGTTCCATATGAACCGAGCCAGTTGTGCCGAATCGGGTAGCCAGCGATTCTCGATAAAATTGCGTTCAGTGCGCCGTACTCGGCGTTGTAGATTGTCTGCCAGAGGAGAGCGATCGCGACCGCCGAGATAACTCGCGGAAGGAAGTACACGGTTCGAAGGAAACGCCAGCCCTTCGGCTTCCGAGCAAGGATGAACGCCGCCAGAGCTGCGAGTCCAACCTGCAAGAAACCGAGCGAAAATACCCAGACGACGTTGTTACGTGCGGATGTCTGAAAGACAACGTTTCTGAATAGATTGCCATAGTTGCCTATCCCCACGAAATCCGGTCGTGTAAACCCATTCCATTCGAAGAGGCTCGTATAGATTACGTACAGAAGCGGGTAGATGAAAAACGCAATAAACAAGAGGATCAAAGGAAGCAGCATCAACGTATTGCCGATGGTTTCTCTTCGCTTCCCAATCAACTTAACCTCCCGATTTATTCAAGACTGCAGTGTGTCGGCGCATAGGAGAGAACGCGTTCCAATGCCAGTGCATTGGAACGCGTTATGAAACTCCCGCTATCGTACCGCTTCCAATCGAGCGACGAACTCTTCCGGACTAATCCGTCCAGCAACCAATTCATCAATGCCAGGTCCAAACTCGTCAAGAACGGAGACCGGAACCGTTGTGTCGAAGCGTCTGCCGAGAAAAGTCGCCGAGTCACGCAGCTTGATGAACTCCGCCTGAAGGGGATCCATGTTCTCCCCGGCATCGAGTGTGAACTCGGGTGTCAAGAGGGAACCGGACTCCAACGAGATCGCTTTTGCATTTTCCGGGAGTGCCAAGTAGCCGATGAAATCAAGAATCGCAGCTCGTCGGGCGGCGTCATTCGTGTTCGCTGCAGCAAATGCCGTGAGCGTAAATCCCACTTGACTCCCGGTGTACGGTCCTGCAGCCGGGGCCGGTGAAATTGCGGTCACAGAGTAGATATCCGGTGCGTTGCTCCGAATATTCCCGATGAACCAAGGACCATTGGAGAAGATGGCTGTTCGACCAGCCATATAGTGTCCGGATGAAACACCGGCAGTTGCCCCGATAGCATCTGCTGTAGTGTTTCCATTCTCAAAGAACTGCTTTAAAATCGAGGCGGCCTCCACAAAGGCTGGATCAGTAAAGGGCTTGGACCAGATGTCGGGTCCACCGATGCTGTTGACCAGATGAGAAAACCACATTTGCGTTGTGAACGCGTTGTTACCTCCCGTCATCTGGGATGTCGGGATCACACCTATCGACTTGAGTTTCTCGAATGTTCCCCACATTTCATCGATTGTGGCGGGGAAATCGGCAATGCCGGCCTGATCAAAAATTTCCGTGTTGTACCAGATTGGCGTAATTGCCGTCTCGTACGGCAAGACCTTGACCCGCCCGTCGATTGTAGCCTGTGCAATCGATTCGCGGCTGATTGCGGGGACCCAACCTGCAGCCAGCTCGTCCGTGAAGTCCATTAGGATGTCGGATTCATAATAGGCCCTGGTATCTGCGTTCCATTTCAGCGTGAAGAAATCTGGCGGGCTGCCACTTGCGATCTCCGCTACGATCTTTCTGTCATATACGGCATAATCCGGCATTTCCTCAATGACGACACGGATCGAACCTGCATTTTCCGCGTTGTACGCATCGACGAGGTCGGCGACAACTGCTGCCTTTGCGTCAGCACCAACCCAGATACACGGCCAGTGAATGACGACCTCTTCCGAATCGGCTCTGCCTGAGGCGAACGCGTGTGGCACAAGAGCGAGTACCAACACGGTAAACAAGACAATGCTACGCCATTTCTGCATTTTTTCCTCCTCGCCACAGTAGTAGCGTAACTCAATCATATTTCGTGATGATCATTTATGTCAATAGAATGAGTAAAAAAATGCAATCTATGATCATAATTGATCATTGTTCGATTCAGTTCGACAAAGGCGGATAGTCGACCCGGAAGACCTTGACAACGTCAAGGTCTTCCGGACTGTAGACTTGAAAATTGGACAAAATGTACAAGCGACTTCGATAGTTCGAGCATTTCACACCGGCGGGATCGCGCTCAGAAAGTGGTGTGTTGACGAGCAGATTGAAGAACTCGTCGAACTAGGGAAAAGATGTGCTGAAGTGACAATACGTGCTGCAAAGAACCACGTGGCCTTTCTTGTGGCTCGTCGACAGAAGGCACCTGCAGCAACGGATGCCGAGGGACCCAATCATCCACCAGATTGGCGAAGACGCAATCGAAGTCCGAATATAGCTTGGAGACGGCCTGTTTTTGTGGTCTCTGGGCCGGTCTTTTCGGGTGGTGCAGTTTTCCGCGCATTCGACGCAGCCGCTATCCGGTTTCTCCGGGTGTCGTCGCATTGTAAATGACGGGCATCTGGAACCTCCAGCGGCTCCAGAGATCGTCTTCGAGGAGCAGCCGCGCCATGAAGTGTGCCACGTTGATACGGCTGGTGTTTCCGGCGTTAAAAATGGGACTGCGAAGCGGCGACGGCACGACGTCGTAGGGCGATACCGCGGCCTCGTCCACGAGCGAATCGGGTCGCACAGCCGCCCATTCGATGTACTGTGAGTCGCGTCCTACCCCGGTGCGAAGGTGTTCCGCCGCCTGTTCATTGTCCGGCTGCGGCGGCAGGAGAAGCCGTAACAAACCGATGACAACGTGCTCGCCCAGGGAGCGCGGCTCCTTGTTGTCCCTGTTTCGGTTTCCGGTGGTATTCATGAGGACAAAACGCACCGGTTTCTGTGGGTCCGTCCCGGCAATGGCATCACAGACGCGGCGCGTTGCGTCGGTAACCAGCCTCCGAGGTTTGCCGTAGATCCCTTTGAACGACAGAGTGTGGCCGAGGCAGGAGGCGACACCATCTACTCCCCGAGCCAGTTCTGTCAATTGATCGTCGCTCAATGACAGTATCTCCGCCTCTGTCAGGGTGAGTGCGGTGTAGGAGCGCAGTTGGTCGGGAACGCGGGCAACGGATCGCACGATGGCGCGGACCGCAACGTCCCGCTCCAGCAGTTGTTCGGTAAGCAAGCGACCGGTGGCACCGGTGGCTCCAAGGACGAGGACGTTCACGTTACACCTCTCTGTTCTTGTTTTCGATCGTCGATCACGGTTATCCGTGTCGTTACTATATCGATCTGCGCCTCGGACAGCGCCGCCTGGAGTGCAGTACCAATGCCGTTTCTCACGGCGATATAGTCATCGCGTTGGAACCAGACGCCCAAACGCATCTCGAGTCCCCGGTCGGTAAAACCGCCAAATAGCACGAACGCTTCCGGGACCTCCAACGCCGCCTCAACGCGGGACGGAACCGATTGCAGCGCAAGGATCGCCGTTTCCACCGATGCGGCGTGGTCGAGCGTCAGGGAAAAATCCATGCGCCGGATCGGAAAACGGGTAATATTAACGATGTCGCGACTGATCAACTCCTGGTTGGCTATCCTGATGAGCGTGTTGTCAAATGTCTTTACCCTGATAGACAACAGATCGATTGAATATACAACGCCGGTGCGCCCGCCAACTGTAATTACATCTCCAAGGTCAAAGAAACGTTCCGAAAGGAGGAACAGTCCGGACACGATGTTGCTGATACCGGCCTGGGACGCAATACCAATAGCGATGCCGACAACACCCGCCGCGCCAAGAAGGGCACCCAGGCTGACTCCGGCAGCGTTGAGAACCAGGATCAGGACCAAGATGGAGCCGATGTATACCAGGACCTTGCGAATGAGCTCACGGGAGGCGCTCTTGAGTCCTTTCGCTAGCATGCGAACGCTTACACGCGCGAGGACGCGAACCACAACGATACCGACAATCAGAATAATCAAACCCGCTGATAGGCGCTCCCAGGGGATCGCAGCGGAGATTGAGACGGCTTGAATATCGGCGACGATCCGTTGAATCACTACCCCGTCAACTCCCTCAAAAAGACAAAGCTCTTCCGAATCAGGTCATTCCCGCCGGTCACACGCCGAGGCGTCACGACCGTAGGCTTTTTACCGGCGGCAAACGAACCTACATTGACCGTACTCAACTGGTCGGTACCCTTGAATACGATGGTGACGGGGTTGCTCACCAGCTCGTGATCCAGTGTTCCCACGTCGAGTTCGTTCACCCGCACGGCGATTTGCTCGAACCAGAGCGCGGAAGGAGAACTGTTCTGGATTTGTACGGAAATATGTACACCATCTGGCGATTCCCCCGGCGCGAAAGGGTCAAATGGCGCCTGGTACGCGGGCTCACCGTGTTCGCTTGACCCAAACCACACGCGATGAAGCCTCGCGATTGGGATGTCCAGGACTACTTCCGGAGGTCGGCCTTTGCGTTCGGCCACAAGCTGAACCCAGGGATCAACGGGCAGAACGAACGAGTACAGCGCAGACCTCAAAACACAGACGGGCTCGGTTGGAACGATGATCACCGGAAGATCCGGAAAGGCGGGGCGCACCGTCATCGCGTCGCATCCGATGACAGTCCGCCACTTGGTCACGTCCGAATCGTCGACGATGCGGTAGTACCACGTGTCTGCATCCCGTGAAATCTCCAGGCGAACGGGACCAACCTTCAGCGACGTTTCCTGTCCCGACGTGACGAGGGCCCTGCCCCATTGGCTCGTATGCGTAGCGTGCATGGTGCCTCCAGGACTGTCTACCGCAGATCTGCGTTAACTGCAACGCCCGGCCGGCCGATGATTGTGGCATGGTGGTGTGCGCAGGATTACCGTATAATTGTGGCTAACGACAACAACTGATGGATAAGAAGAGAGGCGCAGTCTCCGAATCCGAACCTCCCCGGCGGGTAGTTGGAGTCGCGGGATTCGAGGAATCCGGAAAGCAACTGGGGGAACTTCTTTCTTCGATTCCCGACGGTTCCGGCCTTTCATTTGTCGTGCTCTTGCCTCTTTCCGGCGAGAAGCGAACGTCGCTCCTTGAGGAGGCTCGGAAATACGGGCAATTCACTTTCACAGAAGCTACTGATGAACAGGAGATACATCCAAACCTGATTGTGTTGATCCCTGAAGGCTGTGCGGCGAAAATCGAGGCAAGACGGGTCAAGCTGGTCAGACCGACTGATCGAATCCAGGACATGGATCTACTCTTCAGATCGTTGGCCGCCGACATCGGTCCCGCCGCAGTGGGCGTATTGGGCGACGGGACCAACGGTGACGAAGGGCGTGGTGCCCAGGCAATCAGAGAACAGGGGGGCCTCGTACTTCGCGTTGGCAGTGAGCACGTTGCCTCGCCAATCGGTAACGATGCGGCCACATCCTCAACGGGAATCGACATCACCGTTTCTGCTGCAGACGTGGTTTCGGTGCTGCTTCGACAACCGGTGTTCGCGACCGGTATCGCTCCCAACGGGTTGGGAAGTGACGCTATTGACGTCGAGCACGTCAATTCGATCCTTTCGCACGTACATCGTCAAACCGGCCACGACTTCTCGAGGTACAAACCGACGATGGTCATGCGCAGGATCTCCCGACGCATGGCTTTTTCGCCGACCCAAAGCGTCGGCGAGTACGTGCAGTTCCTCGCGACCTCGGAAGAGGAAACGCACGGATTGTTCCGGGAGTTGCTGATTGGCGTCACATTTTTCTTTCGTGAACCGGATATGTATCAGGAACTGCTGGGTACTCTTCTCCCCGGTATCCTGGATACCGTTCCTGACGATACGACGTTGCGGGTGTGGGTCCCGGCGTGCTCTTCAGGCGAAGAAGCGTACAGCATCGCCATGGTGCTGGATGAAGCGATCAACCAGTTCTACCCCAAGCGCACAGACTACCAAGTCTTCGCGACCGATATTGACGACGTTGCAATCGCACAGGCCCGGACGGCCGTTTATCCGGACGGCATTCGCGCCGAAGTTACCCCTGAGCGAATTGATCGATACTTTGTACAAACCGGTGGCGGCTATCAGGTTGCGAAGAATATTCGGAACCGCATCGTATTCTCCACTCAGAACGTTCTGCAGGATCCGCCCTTCGCGTCATTAAATGCAATCAGTTGTCGAAATCTTCTTATCTACCTCGACACAAGCGTCCAGGACGACCTTCTGCAGCTTTTTCACTACGCGCTTGTCCCGAACGGACTTTTGATTCTTGGAGAGTCTGAATCGGCGGGCCGGAAGCCGTCGTTGTTTGCGCCGGCAAGCGAGAAGTCAAAGATCTATCATCGGAGGGACGTACCGTACCTCGTCCCCGGGCGGTATTTCGCCGGGAATCATCCAGCTTCACGGGCCTTCGATTTTGTTTCACGAGCGTCGGCGACTTCACCGGTGTCGGATGTCAAGGCGATTGCGCGCAGTGCCCTTATCTCGTCGTTTGCACCACCCTCCGTCCTCGTTGATTCCGATGGTGTGATAGTCCACACCCAGGGAAGTACCGGGAGATTCCTGGAACAACCCGAAGGGCCGCCCACAACCAAGCTGGTCGAAATGGCGAAGCCTCCGCTGGGGCTCGAAATCGAATCTCTTCTCCGCTCGGCCGGCAATACCAACATTCCGGAAAGCAAATCGGGGATTCTTCTGTCGGGTCCAGCCGGTACGTCTGCCATTGCGGTCCGCCTGTCGGTTGCCCCGATAACGGATCACGGCGCTTCGTACTTCCTGGTGACGTTTGAAGCAGAGGACGAACCCGAAGTACCCAACATCCTGGACACGCCGGATATCTCAACAGACACGCGGCTGGAACAGCTGGAACGGGAACTCACGGCGACGCGCCGGCTGCACCAAGCTTCCATTGAGCAGCTTGAAGCATCGAACGAGGACCTTCGTTCGATCAACGAGGAACTCCAGTCCGCAAACGAGGAACTCGAATCGTCAAAAGAGGAAGCGCAGTCCCTGAACGAAGAGCTCAACTCGATCAACGGAGAACTTGAAAACAAAGTTGTCGCTCTGTCCGCCGCGGAAGACGATATGCAGAATCTCTTGAACAGTATTGACGTTGCGTGCGTGTTTGTGGACCTGGACCGGAACGTCCGCACGTTTTCTGATCGCGCAACAGAGGTCTTCAATCTGATCGGGAACGACCAGGGGCGTCCGTTGAAGCACCTTTCGTTCAATATCACCTATCCCGATCTTTGGAACGACGTGGGTGAGGTGATAAAAACCCTTCGTCCGATTGGCAAAGAGGTCCAGTCGATCAACGGAACGTGGTACCAGGTACACGTTACACCGTACCGAACGGTTGATCACAGGATTGACGGCGCGGTTATCGTGTGCCTTGACGTTCAAGACCAAAAGTCCGCCCAATCCCAGATAGAGCGTATTAGCCAGGAACGGGAAATCGCGCGTATAATAACCGACAAGATCATCGACTCCACACCGTATCCGGTTTTTGTGTTGGACAGCGCGTTGTACGTCCTGTCGGCGAACCGCGCCATCGGCGATCTTGTAGGCATACCTCCGGAAGACTTGATCGGGCGAGCCCTTGATGAATTGGAGCCGGTAATCACCTTTTCGGGGAAACGAGCTGCTCCGCGAGGACAACAGGACCTGGAATGGTATGACGGTGCGGAGATCACCTTCGGCGCAGATAGTCACGGGGTTCGTTATAGACCTCGAATCGACGCTGTCCGCGATGCTTCCGGTGCCCTCGCGCGACTCATCCTGACCGTGGAAGAACACAACGGTGGATAGGTCCGGATCGTACCATGAGACGTTTGACACGCTCCGTGAAGCTGTTGAACTTTCTCTTGACAGAGACACCTCCAACGATCATTCGATGCGGATCCGTGAACTTCTCGAAAACCACCTGACGTACCTGTCTGATGTGCAGTCTGAAATCGACGAACTGCAGGAACGACAAAACGACTTTGAACACGCCCTTGCCGAATTCGTGGATCTCTTTGCCCATTCGCCCATCGGCTTAGTTACCCTCACGAACGCATACGCCATCTGCAAGATCAACGAGGCTGCGTGCGATTTGATCGGGGCACGGGCATCCACCGTTGAGGGACAGAGCTTCGAACGTTTTTTGCGACCGGCAAGCTTGACCGACTTCACGGACGCATGTAGTCGAGCGCTCACTTCTCGGGCTGCGGAAGTTGCGGAAGTCCAGATCCGCGGCCATGCCGATTCCGGGCGATGGACGGAACTGTCGGTACGTTTTGTGGAACGTCCCGCAAACCGCTGCGGACACGAATCTTTCCTAGTTTCGTTGAGCGGCATCTCGAAGCAGAAGAACGCGGAAATGGAGGCGTCGGAAAACGATAGCAAATACCGCCTAATGCTTCGTGAAGTTCAACACAGAGCAAAAAACGACATTCAACTGGCATTGTCGTTTCTTTCCGTTCAAGCCTTTGCATCGGCCGATGCTGAAGTCAAGAAAATCCTCGCTGACACGGAGTCACGACTGAGAGCGATGGCCCTGGTATACACCAAGCTCTACCAGCCCGATTCCATAGAAAATGTAAATGTTCGCGAAATAATCGAGGTAGTCGTAACGGCTGCCAGAAACCGCATCGACGCATCGGACTTCCGATTCGTCGTCCTTGCCGACGACTGCTTGGTTCCATCAAACGTTGCCGTCACCATTGGTTTGGTGTCGAATGAACTCGTTACGAACGCCATTGTCCACGGCGCCGTACCCGGTCGCGTTTTGGACGTGGAGGTGATTTCCAGATGTTTTGAGCACGACGCCGACTCCGGTACAAAACACAGGGAGATGTACCTGTCGGTCTCGGACAACGGGAGCGGTATGCCGGTGTCCAACGCGAATGAGCACACCGACGGATTCGGGTTGACGGTCGTCCGCGACTTGGTGGGGCAGCACGGCGGACACGTCTCGGTCAACTCGACCCCTCCCCATTTCGGTACGACCTGCGCGGTTCAGATTCCGCTCGATTAGAAACGGCGCGGTCCGTTTGCCGGCCCAACGACTGCCGACAAAAAAGACCGGCACCGCACATTGTTGCGTTGCCGGCCCTTCGTGGGCGGTAGTGGATTTGAACCACCGACCCCATGCATGTCAAGCATGTACTCTAACCAACTGAGCTAACCGCCCAACTATTGCAACGACAACAGAACGCGTTCAAGCACCTTCTTTCTGTCGAGCGGCTTGACTATATAATTTTTGGCACCTATGAGCAAGGACTTCTTGACCAGATCCTGCTTGCCCAAGGCGCTCACCATGATGACTTTGGCCTCTTTGTCGAACTCGATGATCTTCTCCAGGGCCGTGACGCCGTCCATCTTCGGCATGGTGATATCCATGGTAACGATGTCAACGTTTGGATAGATCTCCTGGTACTTCTGGACGCCTTCCTCGCCGTTTGCAGCGGAGCCGACAACCTCGAAACCCTCCGACGAGAGAATCTGACCGATTTGCTTGGTGACAAATGCGGAATCGTCGACAACAAGCACGCGATACGGTGTACCATCAGGCTTCACCCCGGCTGCTTCGCGTTCATTAATAGTTGGAAAGTCCTGTTTCGTTTTCATGCCTAGTTTCTTTCCCTCACGGCAACGTTGATTTCGATCTTCCCCATCGGCACCTCTATCGGAACAATCAGGGCTTCAACGTCGGGATTGGTGATCTCCATATTCTCCCCGGTAAATATCGCCGGGGGTGTAAGATCGAACTTGAAATTCAGGTTGTGCAGTTTCGTGACCGCCTGGCCGGTGATCATATTCGCCAGCTCGGTGATGGTGGCGCGGGCCATTTCGTTCAAGGAATCTACCGGTTCCATATCCATGCTTTCCAGCATCGCCGACGCTACTTTCGTCGCGGTATCAGCGGTCATGTCGAAGAGTACGCGACCTTCTACATCTCCTGCGAGACCAACGATTGCGGCGACACCCAGCACCGGCATTGACGTACTTTTGAGGAAGAGTTCTCCGCGCTTAACGTCACTCTTGAGAACCTCTTTGAGGACGTTGTACGCGGATTCAACGAAGGGATTGATGTACTCAACTCTCATGATGGTTCCTGCCTGTCTTTGCGTTTTCTATACGCCACGAAATCCTCGTCCACAACCTCGGTCAAATCGTCATTGTTGACTGGTTGCTCGTTGGAACCGAGCACGACAAGGCCGCCAGGTTTCACGATTTCGTCGATCAGCTCGAATATGCGCTCCTGCGTGCGCTCGGGAAAGAACGACACGACATCGCGCATCACAACCGCGTCCATCGGGGGGAGTCCCGAAACGTTCCTGATGTCCCCGTACTCGAACAGGATCGAATCGCGGATCGCAGGTGAGAAGGTTCTTCCCCTCTTCCCGTCCGTAAGGAACGGAGCAAAGTGTTCCGCCGACTCAGCGTCAACGACTATATCGGGTGCGGAGGATACCTTCAATAGGTCGTTTTCAATCGCCCAGACCTTGATCTGTTTCTCCGGATAGCGCATTGCCAGCGCACAGGCGATTGAGTAGCTCTCATACCCCGCACCACAGCCGGGGTTCAGCACGTTCACGATGGTTGAGGTGTCCGTTTCAAGCGAATCGGCAAATGCTCCGGCATACGCTTCGGGCCAAAGGTGGTCCGTGGCCGGCGAATAGAACGGCGCCAGGAAGTCCGCTGCCTCGGAGGGTTCCGCGAGCTGCGTTTCGCCGTGCTGCTCCGTCCAATCCTTCCGACGTTGCGCGTACCATACCTTGTTGACGCCGGTCACGTGAAACGACGCTACTACGGCAAGCCCTTCGGCGAGGAAATCTCCCGTTTCAACGGGTGCGGGGACCGCCGAATCCTGCGCCTCAACGGCCGCGGTTCCCGGCGGTTCAGGCGCATCTGACACCTCGTCTTCTTTCCAGAATATGCGCTTCGAGTCCAGGATGATATACAGGCGCTCTTCGTGTTCAACCACACCGCTGATGTACTTGATGTTGATGTCGCCGAAGATCGGGTGCGGTGGCTGGATAGATTCCGAAGAAATTGCCACAACGCGGTCAATGCTGTCTACGATGACGCCCACGAGGCCGTTCTCCGACCTGAGAACCAGGCCATTCTCACCCTGGTTCACGGATTTTTGCGCCGCCGGGAGGTTGAACATGATCCGTAGATCAATAATCGAAATGATCTCGCCGCGCAGGTTATACACACCCCGGACGTAGGGTGCCGTATTCGGTACGTAGGTGAAGTTGGAGAATTTGGCAATCTCCTTGACGTCCATGATGTTGACGCCGTAGTCCTTCCCGCCAAGTGAAAAGGTGACCATCTTGTAGTCGGCAACTGGTACGTGAACGACCTCTTCGGTCTGCTGTTCGATCTCGGTGTTAGTCACGGTACCGTCCTATTTCGAGTTCCCGGCTCGCCCGTTTTTCTCGAGCCTCTCGTTCTCGGTTCAAGCCCAGTTCGAGCAGTTGCCCCACGTCGATGATCAGTGAGACGTTTCCGTCGCCGGTGATGTTCGCGCCCGCTATACCGGGAGTATTGGTAAAATGATCGCTCAAGGGCTTGATGACGACGTCCTCTTCCCCAATGAGGGAGTCCACGATGAGCCCCATCTTCTTCTCCTGGGTACCCACGATGACCACGTAATGGTAGTCAGGATTCTCTTCTGTGGGAATGCGAAAGAGCCGATTCAGGCGCACCAGGCTGACCACGTCTTCGCGGAGATTGAACACCTCGTACCCGTCGATCGATTTAATTTCGCTCGGTTGAATGCGATGGCTATCGATAACGGAGGTAATCGGTATGGCGTACGTCTCTTCGCCAACTCGTACCAGGAGCCCCTGGATGATCGCGAGCGTTAAGGGGATCTTGATGGTAAAGCGTGAACCCTCCCCCGGTGTGGACCAGACCGTGACGGTGCCGTTTAACTTCTCGATCTGCTTACGCACCACGTCCAATCCGACACCACGTCCTGAAACGTTGGTAACCTCCGCCGCGGTGGAAAAGCCCGGGTCAAACATCAAATTGAACGCTTCCACGTCAAGAAGTTGTTTGTTCGGATGAATGATTCCTTTCGTAATCGCTTTCGCTCGAATGGCGTCTACATCTATCCCCTTGCCGTCGTCTTCAACCTCGATGACGATCATGTTCCCTTCATTTCGGGCCCGCATCCAGACCGTTCCCGCCTGGGGTTTGCCTGCCGCGATTCGGTCGGCAGGGTTTTCAATCCCGTGATCGATGCTGTTTCGAACGCAGTGAATGAGAGGATCCAGGAGATCCTCGATAATCGACTTGTCGAGCTCCGTATCTTCACCGGAGATTTCAAGTTCGATCGTCTTTTTCAGTGACTTGGAAAGATCACGAACAAGGCGCGGAAAGCGGGAAAAGATCTGCGAGATCGGCACCATCCTGATACGCATGACGCCTTCCTGTAGCTCACCGGCTATCCGTCCCAGGTTCTGGGCGGTATTCCGGAGACGCGAGACCGAGTCCTTCAGCTCCGCCTGAAACGCCTCGTACGTCGAACCGATGGCACTGTACCGTTCGGCGAACGATCGGCGTACCTCTTTGGGGTCGTGTCCGTCGGCGACTTTTTGGAAGTGATCCGACAAAACGTCCATCATCTCCCGGACGGTGTCGCGAAAGCGAGCATCGCTCGTTTGAAACGTTGAGAGATCGTCGGCAAACTTGACCGATACTTGGTTCAGGGACGCCTTGTTGATTACCGTTTCACTGACCAGATTCAGGAGATCGTCTATCCGGCGACTGTCGACGCGAAGGATAGACCCGGCAGCCACCTTCCTGGTGTCTGATCGCGACTGTTTGGCAACTTGCGAACCTTTCGACGCCGCCGACGGCGTGTCCGTCGGGGCTGCTGTCGAATTCAAAACCGGCTCCGGTGTTGCTGCCTTGGTGTCAATGAGAGGCTGTTCAGGGGGTTCCCGGAGGGCTTCTGTGACACTAACCGACTCCGTGACGTCTGGAAGACTGACTACGGTAGAAATCTCTTCAGCGGTAGCGTCCGTCACGACCGTGTAGGTCACAACCGGGCGAAAGACGTCTTCGTACAAGGCGTCGAAATCGGGGTCCGACGCAACAACATCGCCGATCTTTTTTAGCGCCGCGTAGACTTGGATACCACCCACCGAGTTCATGGGATTGTCCTCACGGAACGAGACTTTGACCTTGATCCCCTGCCCCTCAGTCCCGAAGGGTTCCACCGGGGACGATACACCGGAAGTTGCCTTTTCCTCGGCCGAGGTTTCGCCGAGAAGAGACCGAAGTTGCTCGGAAATCTCGCTAATATCGCCGGCGTAGACGTCTCCGTCCCGCCGCTTGTCGAGCATCGACTTAACGACATCAATCGATATCAGCAGGATGTCGACCACCGTCTCATCCGGCACAACCGTGCCGTTCCGAATTGCATCCAGAGAGTCTTCCACGAGGTGCGTAAACTCCGCCAACTCCGTCATTTGAACGGTGGCGGACCCACCCTTCAAGGTGTGGGCCGCACGGAATATCTCGTCGATCGCATCGGAATTGGACGGATCCGTTTCCAGAACGAGCACGCTGCTTTCGAGCGCTTCGACCTGTTGATCGGCTTCAGCGAAAAAATCCTGCAACAGCTCTTCATTTGCCGGATCGAGGTAGTCGCTCATGTAGTAGATATTGTCATTGATTCGCTTATGGCAGTCAAGCGAAGAAAAAACCCCGGGCTGTTCGCCCGGGGTTGTTCGCCTTCCAGTGAGCGGCGCGCGCCGCGTGCCGCTCACCCCCAATCGAGACCGCTACTCGGCAGCCGTCTCTTCGTTACCACCGCCCGATTCGAGGGGTTCATCCTCGCTGTGCATCTTCCGGCTCTCGAGGTATCGCAACACCTGGATGTTTCCGAGGCGACGCAGTTCGGCTTCCCGTCGGCTTCGTTCGCGTTCCTGCAGGATTCCCCATACCGCTTCGTCGTCGATATCGCGTTCCAGTTGGAGAACGGCCTTGTCGAAGGTGATGCTGATGTCCTTGAGGTAGGTGATAAAATCCCCCCCCTCCATAGCGCCGTCGCGGTAGATCCGAACGCCAATGAGCTTCCGCATGGGGGCAAGCTTCGGATAGAGCGGGAACGTTCTTAATTCGCGGTTCCGGACCTCGGTGATGTAGTTCGGATTCCGCCATTCCAGCGTTCGCCATCCGTCGAAGTTGAGGTATCCCATGAATATCTCATGCCGTTCGTTGTTTTCGTCCTGAAGGATGATGCTGATTCCCTGGGGAAAGTTGAGACCGTAGACGTTCATCGAAACGGAGCGAAGGACGCCGACGTTTTTCACAACGCCGATCCCGTCGAACTTGGAACCGCGACCGGCTTCCTCCTGCGGTACGGCGAGGCTGCCGTCATCCTGAACGAAATCGCGGTCAGCGTAGGCCGGGATTTCAAAAGGAGGCCGAATGAGTGCCCACGAATTGAACGGCCCTTCGGGGAAATGTACACGAACGCCAAGAACGCCTTCGTTCTCGAAATCGCTCGCACCCTCGCGAACGATCGCCTGCCGAACGAGGCTGTTCTCCGTGGTTACCACGTTCCGGGACGATGACGCCAAGTCGATCTCCCACGAGTTGATCGCCAGCGAGACTTTCATCTCTGCTTTTTCTTCTTCAGTGTAGCTGGATCCCGCAGCGATGCTGTAGTCAACCAGGGTACGCTCATTCCGGACAGGATCGTCGGCTGGATAGTCTGCAGTCAAATCGGAAAAATCGATCAACGTAGCCTCTTCCGCAAAGCTCAGACCCGCCGCAAGAAGTAGCACAACCAAAACGAAAAGGACGGTACGTCTCATCCAAGACTCCTTTTGCTAACTCTAGCAAGAAATTATTGAAAAACCTCTAAGGCAATTATATCGGTACCATATGCTTTGTCAACGTTTCAGTTTGGAATTATTGGTGGAAATCCGGGCACCTGGCCGTCGATCGTCAGGACCACCTCGTTGACGTATCGGAAGTTGAACGTCAGGTTCCACTCGATCAGTTCGCGGATATCCTCTATCGCGGTGGCTCCACCGGAGGCGAACATGATCGCCGTAGAGAAATCGACGTACAACCTCCCTTCCCGGTCGAGGAAAAGGGCGTTGATCTCGGTTTCGGGAGGCACAAAGGGAACGGCCCCGACGTGGGCAGGTCCCAAAATGATCTCTTCCGTGTACAAACGTACCGATTCGACGCGGGTCGTACGTCGCGGAAGGAACCGTACCTCGTGATGGACCGTACCGCCCGCGGTGTCGGGGAATGCCAGCACGTGCCGTGTTAATTGCGGCGGCAACGCCACCCAGAGAACGATAGTCCCCAGGAGGACCACTCCGAGGGCCGCCGCAAAAAACGCAGATCTCCTATTCATCGGTCCCAACCTGTTCAAAGTTTTCGACAAAACTCACGATGCCGTCGAATATACCATCCACGAGGCGGGAGAGATACTCGGCATTGGTGAGCAACGCCAGTTCGTCCGGATTTGTCACAAAACCGATTTCGACAAGAATCGACGGCATCTTCGCGTTTCGCACAACGTACCAGGACTCCTCTTTGACGCCCCGGTTCGGCGATTCCCCGCCGATCGCGGTATCAATGCCGGCCAACACGTTGCGAGCGAGCAACACGCTTTCGAGCGTTATTTCCTCTTCGCGGATCGTATTGATAATGGACAGTACGGCGGGATCGTCCACACCCACCCGATCCGCGGTGACGAGGTTGGTCCGCCGCACCTCCGGCGGAAGAAACCAGACTTCGAAACCCCGGGCAGCCGAATTCAACGAGGCGTTGGCGTGAACGGAGACAAATATGACCGTTTCGTTCCGCTCGATATCGATCCCGTTGGCAATCACGGTTCGCTCTTCAAGCGTCAGATAGACGTCCTCGCTACGGGACAACACGATCTCCTTCGCGGGAAACCGCCGTTCCAGGAGCGTCCCGAGTTGCACGGCGACGTCCAGTACCAGGCTTTTCTCCGTGATCTGGACCGGCCCGTTCGCGCTCGGGAGCACTCCGATCGCACCGGGGTCTCGTCCACCGTGACCGGCGTCAATATAGATTGCGGCGATCGTACGCTCGAACCGTTCTTCCGGCGGCGGAAAGAGCTCTTCCAGGTACCGCTGGAACGTAGCGGGAATGAACAGTTCCCCTTCGCGGCGCGTGACACCACCGTGCGTTACGGTATCCCGGTAGGAAACGACCGATCTGCCAAAGCGCGTCACGAAGCGAACCGAAACGTTTCCTCGCTGCAAGAGCCCGCTCTCACTATAGGGATCCCAGTAAAAGTCAAGGTCCAACCGGTCAACGGTATCGGTTAGGGAAATGTCCTCGTCGTCCGCACCAACGGGAGCGCATACCAATGCCGACAGGAGAACTGCCGCCGCTGCGAATGCGATTGTTACGGGGCGGTAGGCCACAACCATCTTCTTGCCCACGCCGGGAGTGTACCACGTGCTCGATGATGTGCAACGGTTCGGACAAGGTACCGGACGCCCTGACGTCCCGCGGCAAGGAAGGTGCGCCAGAACGCCCCGTCCAATCCCGGTTCCGATACGACGATGAGTGATTCCTGGACAAGGCGGGCGAAAACTCCGCCCGGCGGAGGCGTCGGATAGCGGGGACGAACGGCGGAAACCCGATCGGTGACGGGCAAGGGGCCCCCGGATAGTAAGCGTTCCACCACGGAATCGACTTCACCGGTGACGGCTGGAATAGCGTCAATCTGATTGCCGGTCAACCCATAAGGCCGGAAGGGCGACGTCGCTCCATGTCCAAACACAAAATCCTCCGTTTCGGGAACACCGACCCGCAGATCCACGTCGATCAGGTGGAGTGCGTCCAATGCAACCGAGACGGCACCCTCACGGTCGGGCATCCGGGAGATCACGTTTGCAACCTTTTCCACGTTGTTCGTCGGCAACGTGACGGCATCTCCGGGCGTAACCTTGACAAAGACGTCGGTAATGCCGGGAAGAGTGCCGGCGCGGTTGTCCACAGCGTCCACAATCCCGGGCGCCGAAACGAGTGCCCGCTCGGCACTCCATTCATTTCGCGATGGTTCAAGGACGTCCGGCCCGGGCCGTTCGCCCACGGCGAGACGCAAGGCCGCTTTGGTGACGTTGATACCGTACGCGTTGGGAAAGGTCCAGCCGCTCATGTACCCCCCGGAAAGGCGCGCCGCTACCTCCCCTACCACCGCACCCTGCTCCGTCAAAAAAATGTCGCCCTTGGCGGAACCGTGCGAAATACCGAGTGCGCCAATCGCCCGTTCAAAGACCGCTTCCAGGGCGAGGCGTTCCTCCATGCCCGCCTCGGTGGGCATGGTATGCCCCATCTCAACGAAGTACGGCGGGAAATAGATGTGCCGATCGGCGATACCGGTGACGTGGACCTCCCCGTCAAAGACAAGCGCGTCCAGGCTGAATTCGGGACCGTCTAAAAACGACTCAATGAGGCACCGGTGCGTGCCGGATGAACTACGCGCGGCATCGACCGCTCCCGGGAGTTCCTCCGGGATATCGACGCGACGGACGCCTCGGGCACCCATATTGTCCACGGGTTTGACAACGACGGGGAAGCCCAACGCATCGGCTACGACCCTCAACTCCGCCCGATCCATTTCGCGCGTCAGCGGAACGTGGTCCGGAACCGGCACTCCGGCGGAGCGGAGGACGTTGCGCATCCGGTCCTTGTCCGTTGCGTTGAGCGCCGCGGCGTAGGGTATCCCCGGCAGACCCATCGCTTCCGATACAAAGGCAACGGAGGTTGAGAAATCGGTGCCGGCGGTGAAGACCCCGTCAATGGAGGGGCTGCAGGCTCGTGCGGCGGCAAGCAGCCCCGGGCGGTCCCGAAGATCCACGTGCAGAAAGGTGTCGACCAAGGGCCGGGCAAGGCACGATCCGTTGCCGTCGGCCATCGTTATCCGCCAGCCCATCTGACGCGCCGCCTTAACGGCGGGAACCTGCATTACGCCGCCGCCGAGCAGGAAGATGTGCATAGTTACAACCTCTCCGCGATGATTTCGAACGTATCGCCCCGCCGGGCGATTCTCGACCAGACGTGCAACACGCCGTGAAGCAGCCGGTTGCGGGTCAGACCACCCAGGGCAAAACGCTCAGGATGGTGTCCAGTGGAGCGAACCCCCAAAACGCGGAACCCCGTTGCCGATAGGACGCGCCGGGCCGAACGGGGTGACCAGATGGTGAAATGGTCGGCGGGACCCTTCCCGAGAAACCGTGATAGATTCCGCCGGCCGGAAACTCCCGCCATGTTCGGTGTGGAGATCGCCAGGGTACCGCCCGGTTTGACAAGCCCTCGGATTCTTTCAAGCAACGGGTCCAGGCGCGGCACATGCTCGATGACGTACCAGAGCGTCACCACGTCGAATTCACCGAGTCGCTCTAGGTCCTCTTCCGAAGCGCCCATGATGTCGAGATGGGTCGTGGGCACGCCAAACTCGCTGGCGGTATATTCCACGGCCTCCCGGGAGACGTCGCACCCGTGTCCTTTCCAGCCGCAACGGGAAACGGCGAGCAGGAACGCCCCAAAGGCGCACCCGATATCGAGGAGCGAAACATCGCCAATTTCCCGTCCTCGCCGTTTCCGCGCCCGGCGGATGTCCCGGAGACGACGAGCGCCCACTTCCGCGATACTCGGAATGTCCTCGATGTACGTTCGCCCGTATTGGGAACGATATTCGGAGAAGAAGTACTCGTGGTCGTAGGCGGTGGGTACCGGACCAAAGGGAAGCATGGCGACCATTCCCGAGGAGAGGCGAAAAAACGAGCGCCCGGGCATCCTGAAGAGGACGGGCGAACGGGAGAGGTCGCCGTGCTTCCCTTTGGTCCGGTACCCACCGCCTACGACCACGAGTACTTCTTC